>CACJAU010000005.1 GCA_902591415.1 uncultured Pelagibacteraceae bacterium | reverse complement strand
TATAGTTGTAATGATTTTAGAAGGAGAAAATGCAGTAATTGCTAATAGAAAAATAATGGGATCAACAAACCCAAAAGACGCAGAAGAGAATACGATAAGAAAATTATACGGACTTTCAATTGATAAAAATTCAGTTCATGGTTCTGACTCTTTAGATAATGCAAAAAAAGAGATAGAATTTTTTTTTAAGAATTAGTTTTATTTCTAAAAATTTTTATAATAGCTTCTGGAAAAGCTTTATATTCTAATCTTTGAGTTTTTTCTTTTAAATTAGATACTTTATCATTCTCTTTTATAAAGAAAGATTTTTGGACTATTGAGTTTCCACTATCTAATTTTTTATTAACATAATGAACGGTGCAACCTGCTCTTTTTTCTTTATTCTTTAGCATTCGTGAAAAAGTATTAAGACCCTTAAATTTAGGAAGTAGGGAAGGGTGTATGTTTATAATTCTATTTTTATATTTCATAATTAAATTTGGTGAAATAATTCTCATATATCCCGCTAAACATATAAAAGAAATTTTGTGTTTTCTAAGATTTAATAGAATTTTATTATTGTAATTCTTTAACTGTGTATTAAAGGTTATGTAGGGAATTTTATATTTTTGAGCATATTTGATACCATATGCATTTTTGTTATTACTTGCTATCAAACAAATTTTAATGGGAAAATTATTGTCTCTGGAATGGTAAATTAAGTTTTTAAGATTTGAACCTTGACCAGATATGAATACACAGGTTCTATTTTTTACCATTTTAAAGATCCGGATAAGTTGACATTATTTCTATCTTTCGAAATAAAACCAATTTCATAAGGCATAAAATCCTTTGTAAAAATTTTTTTTACCCTGATCAGATTTTTTTTCGGTACAATTAAACAAAATCCAACTCCACAATTAAAGGTTTGCATCATTTCCTTGTCAGAAATATTTTTTGATTTTAACCATTTAAAGATTTTAGTAATTTTAATTTTAGAAAGGTCAAGATTTAAAGTCAAATTTTTTGGTACAGATCTTAATATATTTTCTATTAAACCACCTCCCGTGATATGAGCAGCCGCATTTATTAAATTTTTATTTGTTAATTTCAATATCTCTTTAGTGTAAATTTTAGTGGGTTTTAAAATTTCTTTTTTTAAATTAACCGGTAATTTATTTTTTTTCAAAATTGATCTGACTAAAGAAAATCCATTTGAATGTAAACCAGCTGAGGGAATCGCCAAAACTGTGTCGTTTTTTTTAACTTTAAATTTGCTTAAAATTTTTCTTTTTGAAACTATACCTACACTAAAGCCCGCTAAGTCAAATTTATTTTTTGAATATATACCTGGCATCTCTGCAGTCTCACCACCAATCAATTTACAGTTAGAAATTTCACATCCTTTAAAAATTCCTTTCAAAATTTTTTTTGTTTTATTTAAATCTAACTTACCAACAGCGATATAATCTAAAAAAAATAGTGGTTTAGCACCTTGTACAATTAAATCATTAACACACATCGCAACTAAGTCGATTCCTATTGTATCAAATTTATTAAACTTGCTTGCTAGGTCTATTTTGGTTCCGACTCCGTCTGTACACGAGACTATAACTGGATCTTTTATTTTCAAATTACTGATATCAAATAAAGAGCCAAAGCCACCTATTACGTCTTTATTAAAAGATCCTCTCGTTTTTTTGACATTTTTTCTTGATATTTTTGAAATATGTTTAACTAATTTATTAGCTAACGAAATATTAACACCACTTTTTTTATAACTATTATGAGTTTTTTTCATTTATAAGTTGATAATTAATTAATTATGAAATTGTATAAACAAATATTTTTTATTTTAATTGTTTTTTTAAAAACTGAAACTCTTTTATCTGAGAATAACTTATTTAATGTTAATAATATTAAAATAGAAAGAAACGCTAAAATATCAAATAAAGCATTAGCAGATCAGGCTATTAAGAAGGGGTTTACCCAACTTATTGCAAAAATTCTTTTAATTGAGGATGTTCCTAAAATCTCTACTTTGAAATTTAGCACCATTAAAGAACTAGTAACTTATTATCAAGTTGCAAATATTTCCGATGACAGAGAAAATAAAGAATTTGTTAATTTTAGTGTAACATTTGACAAAGATAAAATACATAAATTATTCTATGAAAAAGGCATCTTATACTCGGAAATATTAGATAAAGAATTATTCATTTTACCAATATTATTAAAAGAAAAAGAAATTTATGTTTTTAACAATAATTTTTTTTACAAAAATTGGAATATAGATGACCAAAAAAACAATCTAATTGAGTTTGTTCTTTTATCAGAAAATATTGAGGTAATTCAAAAAATAAATAAGAATGAAAATAATTTAATAAATTTGGAAATAAAAAGTTTATTTCAAGAGTATCCAGGTAAAAATTTAGCTCTTATTTTAATTGAAGAGAATCAAGATAGTATTCAGAGGGTATACATTAAATCATTTGTACAAGGAAAAAAAATTTCAAAAAGTTTAAATTTTAAAAAAGATAACTTAAAGTCTGAAAAGTTATATGAGAAAATCATCATTAAATTAAAAAAAGACTTGGAAAATTTAGTAAAATCAGCAAATTTAATTGATATAAGAACACCTTCTTTTTTAAATGTAAAACTAGACTTAGGAAAAAAAAATAATTTAGTTGAAATAAATGAAAGAATTAAGAATATTGACTCAATTGAAAATGTTTTTGTTCAAGAATTTAATAAAGATACTATGAAAATGAGAATAAAATATTTAGGTAAATTAGAAAAAATTATCAATCAATTAAAAAAAGAAAATATTAATTTAAAAATTATAAATGACCAATGGGTAATTAAAGCTTTATAAATGGATCAACTTATATTTAAATTTCCTTTTAAGAAAAAATACTATAAGCAAGATTTCTTCATATCTGAAAATAATTTTTCTGCTTTTAAGCTAATTGAAAGTTGGCCTAATTGGCCAGGAAAATGGTTAAATATTTATGGTACTACTGGATCAGGAAAAACACATTTAGCTAAAATTTTAGAGAAAAAAATTAATAAAATATTGATAATTGATGCAAATAAAATAAATAATGCAACAATTAAAAACTTAAATTTCTTCGATTGTTTAATAATTGATAATTTTGATAATAATATTGATGAAAAATTATTTTATTCAATTCTTAATGAGTCTAAACAATTAGAAAATTTTATATTAATCAATTCAACTTCTTCAATAAAAAACGTTAAATTTGATTTGAGCGATCTTCAATCAAGAATTAATAGTTTTGTTTTTATAGGAATAGAATTGCCGACTGATAACCTTTTAAAAGTGATTATTTCAAAAACACTATCGGACAAACAAATAAATATTAATCCAAAACTATTAGATTACATTATAAATAATGTAGATAGATCCTATGAGAAAATGTTAAAATTTCTTAAAGATGTAGATGAATTGTCTTTATCTACTGGAAAATCTATTAATATTAATCTAATAAAAAAAGTATTAAATAAATGAATAAATATAGAACTCATAATTGCTTAGAATTAAGTGAAAAAGACATTAATAAAAGTGTTCACCTTTCTGGTTGGCTTCATAGAAAAAGAGATCACGGAAATCTATTATTTATTGATCTGAGAGATCATTACGGAATGACGCAATGTGTAATAGAGAATAAAAATAATTTTTTTCCAATTTTAGAAAAAACAAAACCAGAGTCAGTTTTAAAAATAAGTGGCAAAGTAGTGAAAAGATCGGTTGGGACTGAAAATTTAGATTTAAAAACTGGTAAAATAGAAATTTCTATTCAATCTGTTGAAATTTTATCGAATGCTAAAGAATTACCTATGCCAGTTTTTGGAGAACAAGATTATCCAGAAGAAATAAGACTAAAGTATAGGTATTTAGATTTAAGAAGAGAGGAAATGCATAAAAATATAATATTAAGATCAAAAGTAATTTCTTTTATAAGAACAGAAATGTTAAAATTAGGATTTTTAGAATATCAAACACCAATTTTAACTTCATCGAGTCCAGAAGGCGCAAGAGATTTTTTGGTTCCTAGCAGGTTAAATCCTGGTAAATTTTATGCGTTACCTCAAGCACCTCAACAATTCAAACAATTAATTATGGTTTCTGGTTTTGATAAGTATTTTCAAATTGCTCCATGTTTTAGAGATGAAGATGCGAGAGCTGATAGAAGTCCCGGTGAATTTTATCAATTAGATTTAGAAATGTCATTTGTTGAACAAGAGGATGTATTCAATGTAGTAGAAAAATTAATGGTCAATCTTTTTAAAAATTTTTCTACTAAAAAATTGATGAAAGAAAATTTTCCAAGAATTACTTACTACGATGCTATGAGAAATTATGGAACTGATAAACCAGACTTGAGAAATCCTCTAATCATTCATGATATAACTAATATTTTTAAGAGAGATGAGGTTAAATTTGATATTTTTAAGAAATTAGTTAAATCTGGATCAATTGTAAGAGCAATTGTAACAAAAAAAACTAAAGATAAACCACGTAGTTTTTTTGATAATATTGATAAATGGGCAAAAGAAGAAGGTGCTTCAGGTTTAGCATATTTCACATTTGAACAAGATAAAGAGATAAAAGGTAAAGGTCCCGTAGGTAAATTTTTTGCTGAAGAGTCATTGAAAGAAATTATGAAAATTTGTAAGGCTGAAATCGGTGATAGTATTTTTATGGCTTGCGGTAAACAAAAAGATATAGAAAAGATACTTTCTCTAGCAAGAGATAAAATTGCTAAAGATTTAGATTTAGTAAAGAAAGACCAGTTTGCTTTTTGTTGGATAGTTGATTATCCGATGTATGAGTTTGATGAGAATTCTAAAAAAATTATATTCAGTCATAATCCTTTTTCAATGCCACAAGGAAATATTAAAGACCTTAACTTTGATGAGCCATTAAACATTAAAGCTTATCAATATGACATAGTTTGCAATGGAGTAGAATTATCCTCTGGCGCAATAAGAAATCATATTCCAGAATTGATGTATAAATTATTTTCAATAGCCGGATATAGTGAAAATGATGTAAATGAAAAGTTTAGCGGAATGATTAATGCATTTAACTATGGGGCACCACCTCATGGTGGTATAGCACCAGGTATCGACAGAATTGTAATGTTGCTTGCTGGAAAGGAAAATATAAGAGAAATTACTCTTTTTCCAATGAACCAAAATGCTCAAGATTTAATGATGCAAGCACCTTCAGAAGTAAATGAAGATCAATTAAAAGAACTTAGTATTAAAAAAAATATTAAGAAAAATTAATTTTTTGTTTTCAAATTAATTCTCACATCTGAAAGATCTACTAGCTTTTCCTCATAATTGCTTCTGACGAAACCTTTAGAAGTAATGTTTTTTACTATTTTAAGGAATTTGTCTTCACCTGGTTCTGTGCTCAAATTTTTAGAATTTGATATTGACGGTGTATGAGCCAGCTCTTCTTTACCCAAATACGAGATTGCAAGCTCTCTAAATACATAATCAAGAATAGATGAAGCACTCAATATCCTATCGTTTCCGATTACATTTCCAGAAGGTTCAAATTTTGTATCTATAAAGGCGTCCACATATTCTTCAAGCGGCACACCGTATTGTAAACCTAATGAAATCGCTATTGCAAAATTATTCATCATAGCTTTTACTAACTCACCTTCTTTGTTAGTATCAATAAATATTTCTCCAATCTTACCATCATCATATTCTCCAGTATGTAAATAAACTTTATGATCACCAATTTGTGCTTTTTGAATATATCCTTTTCTTCTATCAGGCATTTTAAAGCGTGCATTATTTTTAATTTTTAAATTTAATGAGTTTGCTGAAGTATCATTATTTGTATTAATTATCTGATTTGAAATATTTTTTGTTAAATTTTTTTCCAAATTAGTACTCTCAGGTTTTTCATCCTTTTTACCCCCAACTTTTCTGGTTTTACGATTATTAAGTTTTACATCTATAACCTCAACATTACCGTCAGTTCTTTTATCAATTTTTGATAACTCTGTGTCATCTAAATTGTTTAAAGTATGAACTGTTTTAAATGTACAAGTATAGTAAGTTTCTACGATATATTTTTTCATAAAATTAATGGAATCTCTTTATTTACATATATATTAATTGTATAAGGTGTCTATTACTTAATAATACAATTAAGAATTGTGTGGATTTTAAATTTATTAAATGAGCTTAAAAATAATTTTTACTTGGTGGACTAAACAAACTTTTGGTACTTTTTTAAAAACACTTTTTTTTGGAAAATTTGTCGGCTCAGATGAATATGGAAATAGATATTACAAAAGTAAAAAAGATGAAAGATGGGTTGTTTATTCAAAAAATATTGAAGCTACTAAAATAACTTCAGATTGGTATTTATGGATACATCATACAATTGATAAGATACCAGATCTTAAAACTAAAAAGTATTCTTGGCAAAAAAAACATCTTGAAAATCAGACAGGTACCAAAAATAGCTTTAAGCCAGTTAAAATAAGAAAAAACGAAATTAAAAAAAAATATGAAACTTGGAAATAAAATTTTTTTTAGTTTATTATTTTTTTTATCTTTTTTTAGTTTTTCTCAAGCAGAAGATAAAATTACCACTACATCTTTAATCAATATAGATGAAATAAAACCAAGTTTTGAACAACTAGAGGAGGCGAATGAAACCGTTTCTTCAAATCAGAAACTTAAAGAAAAAAAAGAATTTATAAACCTGAAATCTTCTCAGGCAATACTTATAGGATTAGATAAGATTACCGCAAAGTCATCAGAACTTGTAGTAAATTTAAATGAAAGTAAGAATTTTGGTCCTTTAGAGATAAAGATTCTTAAATGTGGTAAAGTAAAAGTTAATAACAAAACAGATAGTGTAGCTTATATGCAAGTAAAAGATTTGACTAAAAATAATAATGAAAAAGTTTTTATTTTTAATGGATGGACATTTGCTTCAGATCCAAGTTTAACGCCTTTCGATCATGCAATATATGATTTACAACTTTTAGATTGTAAAAAAGCTTAATAAAACTTCTCTTTACCAAGCCAATTAGTATCAAATTCGGAATTAATAAATTTTTTATGATTTAAAATTTTCTTATGTAAATCAATTGTAGTTGTAATTCCCTCTAAAACAAACTCATCTAGAGACCTTAATGTTCTTTGAATAGCTTCAGTTCTATTTCTACCTTTACAAATGACTTTAGCTATTAAGCTGTCGTAATAAGGGGTAATTTTACAGCCTTGAAAAACAGATCCATCTACTCTTGTCCTAAAACCTGAAGGCTGATGACAAACACTAATTATTCCTGGACTTGGTTGAAAATCCAAGGCTGGATTTTCAGCATTAATTCTACACTCAATAGTGTGACCTCTTGGATTAATATCACTTTGTTTTAATGCCGTATCACCAGTGAAAGCAATCCACAGCTGTTCTTTAACAATATCAATACCAGTTTGAACTTCAGTTACAGGATGTTCAACCTGAACTCTTGTATTCATCTCTAAAAAATAAAATTTTCCGTTTTCATAAATAAATTCAACTGTACCGGCTCCTTCATAATTAATTTGTTCTACCATTTTCACAGTTTTATCTAAAAGATCCTCTCTTTGTTCTTCTGTAATTACAGGACTTGGGGTTTCTTCAATCAATTTTTGATGTCTTCTTTGTACCGAACAATCTCTTTCACCAAGATGTACTGTTTTATTTTTTCCAGACATTATTTGCACCTCAATATGTCTAGGATTTTTGAAGTATTTTTCTATATATAGTTCATCATTATTAAAAAATTTTTTTGCCTCAGTTTTTGCAGTTAAAAATAAATTTTCTAATTTACTTTCTTCCTCAACTATTTTCATTCCTTTACCGCCACCACCGCCCGCAGCCTTAATTAAAACTGGATATCCAATTTCTTTACATATTGACTTAGCTTCAGCTAGAGATTTTACACCACCTTCTGAGCCTTCAATTACTGGTAAACCATATTTTTTAGCTATTTGTTTAGCCTCAATTTTATCTCCCATCTTTGAAATTATTTCTGCACTTGGTCCAATAAATTTGATTCCTTGTTTATTTACAATTTCTGAAAATTTTGCATTTTCAGATAAAAAACCATAACCTGGATGAATGGCTTCAGCTCCTGTTAAATCAACAGCAGACATAATTGATGAAATGTTAAGGTAGCTGTTTTGAGGCTGGTGAGAGCCAATACAAACACTTTCATCTGCAAGTCTAACATGCATAGACTCAGAATCTACATCTGAATGAACTGCAACAGTTTTAATTCCCCATTCTTTACAGGCCCTTATAACTCTTACAGCTATTTCTCCTCTATTAGCTATTAAGACTTTTTTGAACATTATGATAATTATTTTAAGAGCACTAAAGTTTGACCAAATTCGACAGGCTGTCCGTCCTCAATAAGAATTTTTTTTACCTCACCATCAGCAGTAGATGGGACATGGTTCATGGTTTTCATTGCCTCAACAATCATAACTGTCTGTCCTTTTTTAATCTTATCTCCTACCTCAACAAATTTTTTTGCGCCAGGTTCTGGTGCTAAATATGCAGTTCCTATTATTGGAGATTTAATTCTTACACCCTCAGTTTCATTAGAAGATTTTAAAACTGCCTTATTTTGAGATACAACTGCACTAGTTTTAAGTTGATCAGAGCCTCTTGTTGCTCTTGAAACTTTAATTTTTCTCTCACCTTCTTGATACTCAAGTTCTGTCAGATCAAATTCTTTTAGATTATCAACTAATTCTTTAATTAATTTTTTATCAATTTTCATTTTTCTAAAAATTTATTCATTGCTTTAAGAGACATAATATAACCATTAATTCCAAAACCACAGATTACTCCTTTAGCGGCTTTACTAATTAAAGATTTGTGTCTGAAATCTTCTCTATTATAAATATTACTTATATGCAATTCAATAATTGGTATTTTCAATATTTTTAGAGCATCATGTATAGCAACTGAAGTATGTGTATACCCTCCAGCATTAATTATTAACCCATCGTGGTTATTTCTAGAATTTTGAATTTCATTGACTAGTTCACCCTCTACATTTGATTGAAATAAGGTGAGTTTTATATTGTTTTTAGCTGCATAGTCAGTACAATTTTTTTCTACATCTTTTAACGTGAAATCTCCATACTGATTTTTTTCTCTTTCACCTAAAAGGTTGAGGTTTGGACCATTAAGAATTATAATTTTATTCATAAATTTCTCAACATTGAATAACTTAATTATGGCAAAAATACAATTAAATGGAAAAAAGATAGTTATAAAATCCAATTATTCCATATTAGATCTTTTAAAAAAATATAAATTAAACAATAAAAAAGTTGCAATTGAACTCAATGGAATAATAATCCCAAAAATAAAATATAAGAAAAAATATTTAAAAAATAATGATAAAGTTGAAGTGGTACACTTCATAGGCGGGGGATAAAATGACAAAAGATCTTTTTAAAGTTGCAGGTAGGTCTCTCAAATCGAGACTTATTGTTGGCACTGGAAAATATAAAAACTTCTCCGAAACTGCAAAATCCGTAAAGGCATCTGGTGCTGATATGGTTACTGTTGCCGTTAGAAGGGTAAATATACTGGATAAAAAAAAACCTATATTAACAGATTATCTTGATCCAAAAAAAATAATTTTTTTACCTAACACTGCTGGCTGTTTTAATTCAAACGAAGCATTAAGAACTTTAAGATTAGCGAGAGAGATGGGAGGGTGGAAGTTGGTAAAACTAGAAGTTTTGGGTGATAAAAAAACGCTTTATCCAAACATGTTAGAGACTATTAAATCTACAAGAACATTGGTTAAAGAAGGTTTTAAAGTTATGGTTTATTGCACAGATGATCCTCTATTAGCAAAAAAATTAGAGGATAACGGCGCTTCGGCGATCATGCCTTTAGCATCTCCAATTGGTTCTGGATTAGGAATACAAAATAAAGTCAACATTTCTTTAATTATTAAACAATCTAAAGTTCCAGTGATTGTAGATGCAGGTATTGGAACAGCATCTGATGCTACAGTCGCTATGGAAATGGGCTGTGATGGTGTTTTGATTAATAGTGCTATTGCAAATGCAAAAAAACCGATTTTAATGGCTAAAGCTTTTAAAGACGCTGTAATTTCAGGAAGAAATTCTTTTTTAGCTGGAAGAATGGCAAAAAAATTATTTGCATCTCCAAGTTCTCCATTAAAAGGATTAATTTAATTTTTCTTTTTTCGTCTAACCCAAAGAGTTCTAATCTTTTTTTTTTGTTTTGTTTTTTTAATTTTTTCTCTATTTTTGGTTAATAATTTATTTTTTTCTCTCACCGTTTTCTTTTTAATTTTCTTAATTTCTATTATTGAGTCAATATTTTCGAATGAATTGATAATCTTCTTTGATTTATTCAATAGATCAATTTTATATTCTGGTATGATAAATTTATTATTTGAAAAAATTTTAACTTCGAAAGAATATTTTTTTTGAAAATATTTTAATTCATCCAATAAGTTTTTTTCAATATAAATTTTAGCTTTTTCAGGAATATACGCATTAATTATTTTAACTTTATCAGTAAAAACTAAATGTTGAATTTTTTTTAGAATTTTTTGTGAATAAGAAGAAAGGGATAATTGTGTTTCCCATTTTATTGAACCTTCACGCAATCTTTGTCTTGTCATTTCTAAAAGCCCAAAATTACTAATCCTTCCAATCTGTATTCTAGCTCTATCTTTTCTGATACTTTCTCTCATTTTCTTTTCGACAATTCTTCTATTGTAAAAATTCATCATATCAATAAAATCTATTACTATCAGACCAGATAGATCTCTTAATTTAATTTGATGCGCTATTTCTTCTGCAGCCTCTAAATTTGTATTTAAAGCTGTTTTTTCAATATTAATTTGTTTTGTGGATTGACCAGAATTTATATCGATAGAAACTAATGCTTCCGTTGGATTAATTACCAAATAACCACCTGATTTCAATTTTACTGTTGGTTCGTAAATATTATTTAGTTCTTTTTCTATTTTAGCATCATGAAAAAGGGGTATCTTACCTCTATATTTTTTAATATTTTTAACATTTTTCGGCATTAACTCTTTCATAAATTTTTTTGCTTTTTGATAAGCTTCATTGCCTTCTACATAAACATTTTTAGTATCATTGTCATAAGTATCTCTTAAAGTCCTTTTTATAATATCACCTTCTTCATAAACAAGTGATGGAGCGTTAGAGTCTAACGCTTTATCTTTAATCTCTTCCCAGGTTTTCAAAGTATTTTGAAAATCTTTTTCTATCTCATTTTTTGTTTTATTTGCTCCTGCAGTTCTTACGATAACACCCATACTATTGGGAATTTCGATTTCGTTAAGAATATTTCTAATTTTTTGTCGATCTGAAGAATTAAAAATTTTTCTAGAAATTCCTCCACCTTTAGGAGTATTTGGCATTAAAACCATATATTTCCCAGCTAAAGATATAAAAGTTGTAAGGGCAGCTCCTTTCTGTCCTCTTTCCTCTTTAATTACCTGAATTAAGATAACCTGACCCGGTTTTATAACCTCTTGAATTTTGTATCTTTTAATACCAAATGAAGATTTTACTTTTTCACGATATTCTTTTTTGTTATTTTCTTTATCAGTTTGAATTTCATTATTTTCATTTTTTTCTTCTTTATTATTTAAATCATTTTCAGATTGTAGATTATCTTGATTAGACTCGATTGTTTTATCTTTTAAATCCTCCCTAATCTTTTCTTCTGCTATTCTAATTTTTTCTTTATCATCTGATGGTAACTGATAGTAATCAGACTGAATATCATTAAAAGCTAAAAAACCGTGTCTTTCTCTTCCAAAATTAACAAAAGCTGCCTGCAAAGAAGGCTCAACTCTGCTTATCGTAGCAAGATAAATATTATTTTTAAAATTTAAATTATTTTTATCTTCAAATTCATATTCTTCAATTGAATTATCTGATTTAAGAACAATACGAGTTTCATTAGGATGCGATGCATCGATATATAAGTTTTTTTCCATTTTGCTTGAATTCCTATTAAATTTTTGTAGTTTGAGATTTTTAAAATTGTCATAAAATATATTTTATACATTTTTACGTATAAATATACGATATATTCAAATCATGCCTAAAGATAGTCAGAATTGTTATTATAAATAATAATATGTTAGATTTTCTTAATTTTTCATTAAAATTCATAATTATAACTCTCGTAGCTATTGTATTATTTGTATTTTCTACTTTATGGTATTTTTCTATAGGCCTGCCTGATTATAAAAAATTGTCAAATTACCAACCTCCAATCTCAAGCAGAGTCTATTCGAAAGATAGTAAGTTAATAGCGGAATATGCTTTAGAAAAAAGATTATTTATTCCATACGAGTCTATTCCAGAAAAAGTTGTAAATTCTTTTTTATCTGCTGAAGATAAAAACTTTTTTAGCCATCCAGGAATTGATGCTAAAGGAATATTGAGAGCTGTCATAAAAAACATCAAAAATATCACTCAAAATAAAAGACTAGAGGGTGCATCAACTATTACCCAACAAGTAGCAAAAAACTTTTTATTAACCAACGAGGTGTCAATGAAAAGAAAAATTAAAGAAGCAATTTTAGCTTTTCGGATTGAGAGAGCTTACTCTAAAGAAAGAATATTAGAACTATATTTAAATCAAATATATTTAGGTCAAGGAACATATGGAATAGCTGCTGCAAGTTTAGAATATTTTAATAAATCGATAAAAGAGCTTAATTATCCAGAGGCAGCTTTACTAGCAGCTTTGCCAAAGGCTCCAAGTAAATATAATCCTTATAGATATCCAGAGGTAGCAAAATTTAGAAGAGATTTGGTTCTCGATAATTTGAAAGAAAATAAATTTATTTCAAAAAAAGAATTAATTGAATACAAAAAATCTAAAGTAAAATTAAATAAAAGAAAAATTGAAATAGTAAATGAGGCAAATTCTTATACAGAAGAAGTAAGAAAAACTGTTAAAAATATTTATGGTTTTGAAAAATTATATTCACAAGGATTGAGTATTAAAACTCCATTAAATATTGAATATCAAATTCAAGCACTAAAGTCCCTAAGAAAAGGGATTGAAGATTACGATAGAAGACATGGTTGGCGAGGGTCAATTACAAATAAAATTAAAAATAATAATTGGAAAAATAAAATAGATTTTTATAAACTTGATCCAACCTTGAACTGGAAATTCGCAGAAATTATTTCATTAAATGATAATGAAATAAATTTTAAAATAATGAATAAAGACCAAAACAATAAAAAAGGCACCTTGTATTTAAAAAATATAAAATGGACAATACCAAAGGGAAAATTGATCAAAGATGTTCATAAAATTGGTGATATTCTTTTTGTCAAAAATGAAAAAAATATTTGGAAATTAAAACAATACCCAAGGGTTAATGGAGGTATTGTTATTATTGATCCTTTTACAGGAGATGTTTTAGCACTAGCAGGTGGATTTAATTTTAAAACAAGTGAGTTTAATAGAGTTACGCAAGCTAAAAGACAACCAGGATCTGCTTTCAAGCCAATTGTATATGCAGCTGCTTTAGAAAAAGGATTTGCTCCTAATTCTATAATTCTTGATGCGCCATTTGTGGAAAGTCAAGGAGTTGGTTTGAAAATTTGGAAACCTGAAAACTATGGAAAAAAATTCTACGGACCTTCTACTTTAAGAAAAGGTATTGAATATTCAAGAAATTTAATGACCGTGCGAATTGCTAAAACTTTAGGTCTTGAGGAAATTTTAAATTTATCTAAAAAACTAAATATCTATGATGAAATTCCAGAATTATTATCAGTTTCTCTAGGTGCTGCAGAGACCACATTAATTAATTTAACTTCAGCATACGCACCTTTTGTAAATGGTGGAAAAAAAATTGAACCTAAACTTATTTCTCGAATACAAGATAGAAGAGGAAAAACAATTTTTCAAAACGACACTAGAAAATGTAAAGGGTGCGATAAATTTATTAATGAAAAAATTGAATTACCAATAATAGAAAGTACAAATAATCAAGTGATTAGCAAAGAAACTGCTTATCAGATGACTTCAATTTTACAAGGAGCAGTTCAAAGAGGAACAGCCAAAAAGTTAAAATCTCTAAAAGTTCCTTTGGCAGGAAAAACAGGAACTACTAACGATAACTATGATGCTTGGTTTATAGGATTTTCCTCGAATTTAGTAATAGGCGTTTACATTGGGTACGATAACCCAAAAACTTTAGGGAAATATGAAACTGGCTCAAAAGCCGCACTTCCTATTTTTAAAGATTTTGTTGAAAAGGCTTTATATAAAGAAGATTTTAAAGAATTTCAAATACCTGAAAATATTTATTTGACTTCACTAAATTATGATACAGGAATAAAATCTGCCCTAGGAGAAAAAAATTCTATAATCGAGGCATTAAAACTGAAAGATATTAACACTATAAACAATAATAGCTTAATCTCAACAAATGGTCGTGATAAATTAATTAAATTTAGACAATTTTATTAATGGAAAATTTTGAATCTTTATTAGTTGCTACAGAAAAATCCTTAAATAATATTAGGGGGTATCTTTGATAAAGAAAAAGTTGAAATAAAGATAAAAGAATTAGAGAAAACGTCTTTAGAAAAAAATTTTTGGAAAGATAAAAATTTAGTAAAAAAAACAGTAAAACAAAAAAAAATTTTTGAAGACATTTTAAACTCATACAGAAAATTACTCGACGACGTTAGCAATCTAAAAGATTTACATACCTTGGCATCACAAGAGAATGATGAAGATACAATTAAAGACTGCAATAAAAAAATTAATCAAATTTTACTTGAAATAAAAAAAAGTGAAATTAATTGTTTTTTGTCTGATGAAAACGATAGTTATGATATTTATCTTGAGATCCACGCAGGAGCTGGTGGTACCGAAAGTCAAGATTGGGCGGATATGCTTCGTAGAATGTATATAAAGTGGTTTGATAAAAAAAAATTTAAATATCAAATTATAAGCGAACACAAAGGTGAAGAAGCGGGTATAAAGTCTTCTACAATTAAGGTCGAAGGAGATTATCTATATGGCCTTATGAAATCAGAGTCAGGAGTACATAGACTTGTTCGAATTTCACCTTTTGATAGTGGCGCAAGAAGACATACTAGTTTTGCTAGTATATGGGTTTATCCAGCTGTTGAAGATGACATAAATATTAAGATAGATGAAAAAGATTTAAGAATAGATACTTATAGATCAAGTGGAGCAGGTGGCCAACATGTTAATACAACAGATAGTGCAGTTCGTATTACTCATTTACCAACAAAGATTGTAGTTCAATGTCAAAATGAAAGATCTCAACATAAAAATAAAGAAACTTGCTTCAAACTGTTGAAAGCGAGGTTATATGAGCATGAGTTACAAAAGAAAGAGGAAGAAAATCAAAAAGAACTATCAAATAAGACAGATATAGGATGGGGTCATCAAATAAGATCATATGTACTACAACCTTATCAATTAGTAAAAGATTTGAGAAATAAGATGGAGAGCACTAACCCAAAGAGTGTTTTAGATGGAAACATAGATGAATTTATTGAAGAAGGGATAAAAAATAAAAAATGAAAAAATTTTTAGTTAATTTTATTTTATTAATATTTATTTTAATTGTAGTCTCAATAGCAGTTTTATCCACAATAGGAATTGAAACAAAAAGATTTAATAATTTGATTATTGATAAAGCTTCCCAATCGAAAAATATAAATTTAGAATTAAAAACTATTTCATTCAAAATAAATCCTAAAGAATTAAGTTTATTTTTAGAAACACGTGATCCAAAGATAATTTATAAAAATATTACAGTTCCAGCAGAAAGTGTAAAAGTGTATGTTGATTTTTTATCCTTATTAAAATCAGAGACAAAAATAACAAAAACTAATGTTATTTTAAAAGAATTAGATATCATCCAGTTAAAAAAACTATCTACTATAATTAAACCCTCAAATTTTAGAAGTTTATTAAATAATAGAATTAGAGAAGGCCAATTAGTTTCTGAAATCGATATATTTTTAAATAAGGAAGGGTTATTAAAAGAGTTTATAGCTAAAGGAAAAGTATCAAATTTAAAAGCTCAATTATTTAATGGTGTAAATTTGCAAAACACGAACTTTAGTTTTTTTGCCGATAATAAAGATGTTTTAATTAAAAATATTTTTGGACGCATCGAGGATATCAAAATTTCTGATGGTGATATAAAATTAAATCTGAATGATGGATTAAAATTAAATTCTAACTTTAATTCAAAAATTAATTTTAATGAAAAAATTGTTAATAAATATTATAGTTTTTTTAAAAAAAATAAGTTTTTTGATTCAGTCAAGGAAATCGACGCCGATCTTAATAATAATCTTTACATAGATTTTGACGATACTTATAAAGTTAGGGATTATAATTATAGTATTTCAGGAAAGCTCAACAAAAGTAAATTCAAATTAACAAAATCACTGAAAAATAATATTATTGGTGAAATAAAAGAAATTTATTTCAAAAATTTACAGTTTCAATCTTCATTTTCCCCAAAAAAAACATCAATTAACGGTGATGGAAAATATTCGTTTAATAATTCCAATTTTCTTAAAATTAATTTTAAAAATGACCTTATCAATAATATTTTAAATCTAAAACTAGAATTTGATTATCAAGAACAATTTAATTTAGATTTAATTAATTATAAAAAACCAAAAAATGCTATTGCTAATTTGAGTCTTGATTATGAAAAGTACAAAAATAAGATTAAAATTAATAAATTTAATTTTAAAGAAGGTGATGATAAAATTATTGTTAATAATTTAATTTTTAATAACGATAAATTTTCATCATTTAAAAAAATTGAAATAATAACTTCAAATAATAACTTTTATATTCAAAATAAAAAAACAATCTTAATTAAAGGTTCTAAATTTGATGCAACTAATTTACCTAAGTTTTTTAATACCCAGAATACAACAAATAAATTTGAAAATATAAACAATAAAATCGAGATAGATTTTGCCGATATAAAGGTGCCTATGTCGGAAAAACTTAAAAATTTTAAATTAATAGGTGAAATTAAAAAAGGTAAATTTGTAAAAATAACATCTAAAGGAGATTTTGGAGGAAATAATTATCTAGATATTTCAATGAAAAAAGATCAAAATTCTAATAGGAAATATTTAGAGATTTATTCTGATCTTACCCGACCTCTATTGACAGAGTACAATTTTTTTAATGGACTTTCAGGAGGAAAGTTACTTTTCACTTCCGTAATAGATGGTTCAAAATCAAATTCAAAACTAAAAATTGAAAATTTTAAAGTGATTAATGCACCAGGGGTAATAAAATTATTATCTCTGGCTGATTTAGGTGGATTAGCCGATCTTGCTGAAGGTGAAGGGCTATCTTTTGATGTGTTAGAAATTGATATGGAAAAGAATAAAAATTTTTTAAAATTAAATGAAATATTGGCTTTAGGTCCGAGTATATCTGTTTTGATGGAGGGCTACCAAGATGAAAATGGTATCACAAGTTTAAAAGGAACCTTAGTTCCAGCAAAAACATTAAATAAAATGATTTCTAAAATACCAGTGATTGGGAATATCGTAATTCCTAAAGAAGCAGGAGAGGGTTTATTTGGCGTAAGCTTTAAAATGAAAGGTCCTAAAGGTAAAATAAAAACAATTATCAATCCTATAAGAACCTTAACACCAAGATTTATTCAAAAAATTATTGATAAAAATAAAGAAACTAAATAATCTTGATTATATAATGTTTTTTCTTTCCAAAAGAGAGTTTAAATTTTTTTTTATTAAAACTTTTTAATCCTAAAACTTTTTTTTCATCATTTATAACTAAATCATCAATTTTAATTCCTCTATTAATTATTGCTCGTCGAGCTTCACTTTTAGAAGGTAAGATATTATTTTCTACAATTAAATTTAATAAATCGACTCCTTTTTTTATTTCATTTAACTTAATTTTTATTTCAGGTAAATCTGATCCTAGCCCACCTTTAATAAATGTTTCTTTAGCAGTTTGCTCTGCCTTTTTTGCTGAAGCATTTCCATGAAGTAATTTTGTAGCTTCATTTGCTAACAAAATTTTAAGATTATTAATATTTTTCTCTTTATCTAAAATCTTTTTTAATTCTGCAATATTAATCTCAGTAAAAAAATATAAAAATTTTTCTACATCTCTGTCATCAATATTTCTCCAAAATTGCCAGTAATCGTAAGAGGACAACATGTCCTCATTAAGCCAAATAGCTCCTTTTTCTGTTTTACCCATCTTAGCTCCTGAAGCTAAAGTAATTAATGGCGAAGTTAAGCCGTAAGAATCTTTTTGCAGCATTCTTCTTATTAATTCTACGCCATTAACAATATTGCCCCACTGATCAGATCCACCAATTTGAAGAATGCATTTCTTATTTTTAAATAATTGAAAAAAATCGTAAGCCTGCAAAATCATATAATTGAATTCCATGTAGCTTAAAGATTGTTCTCTCTCTAATCTTAATTTTACACTATCAAAAGTAAGCATTTTATTAATTGTAAAATGGCTTCCTACATCTCTTAAAAATTGAATATAATTCAATTTTGTTAACCAATCTGCATTATTCACAAAAATTGGTAAAGTTTTTTTATTAGATGTATCTAAGATCTTTTTAAAAACTTTTTTAATACTTTCAATATTTTTTTTAATTGTTTTTTGTTCAAGTATTTTTCTAGTAGTGTCTTTTCCAGATGGATCACCAATTAATGTGGTTCCACCACCCAAAAGAATTATAGGTCGATGGCCATGTTTTTGCATTAATTTTAAAATCATTATTTGAAGTAAACTTCCTACGTGTAGACTTCTTGCAGTACAATCAAAACCAATATATCCAGATATAGATCCCCTGTTACAGACATCCTCAAGTTTATTTATATCTGTGCATTGACTTAAATATCCTCGATCCTGCATTTCTAATAAAAATTTATTTTTCATTGTGCTATTAACTTAACCAACTATTATACAAAAATTATTATAAATAAATAAAAATATGCAAAAAAATTGGACCTCTATAGGTTTAATGAGCGGCACTTCTGGAGATGGAGTGGACTTATCAATTATTAAATCTGATGGAATAAACACTTACGAATCAATTAAAAATAAATATTTTGAATATGACTCAGTTATTTATAAAGATATTCACAATTTAAAAGAAAAAATCCATAAAATTAGCGATCTAGAAAAATTTAAAAAGGAAATAAATAAATTAGAGAGAAGTATAACAATTTTTCATGCAAAAATTATTGACCAAATTAATACAAGCAATGACACAATAATTGGTTTTCATGGACAGACTATATATCATAATCCTATTGAAAAAATCTCAAAACAATTAGGAAATGGAAAGTTATTAAATCAATTAACAAAAAAAAATATAGTCTTTAACTTTAGAAACAACGATATTCTTAATGGGGGTCAGGGAGCACCTCTAACTCCTATTTTCCATCAACTTATTACTAAAAAAAATAAAATCCATCTACCAGTATGCTTTCTTAATATTGGTGGAATTTCAAATATAACAATTGTAAATAATAATAAAGATTTTCTTGAACTCGAAAGTAGAGATATTGGACCTGGTAACTGTCTAATTGACTCCTGGATAAGAAAAAATTCTGATAAAAAATTTGATAAAGGAGGACAACTTGCTTCTATTGGCACAAAAAATGAAATTATTTTTGAACAAGCTCAAGAATTATACTCAAATAGAAAAAATAAAAAAAAATTATCATTCGACACTAATGATTTTGATATCTCTTTTGTTCGAGGACTAAGTCTTGAAGACGGTGTAGCAACTCTTACAGATTTTACTGCGAGTATCATTGGCGAAGAATTATTTACGATTGTTAAAAAATCAAATAGTAAATTACAAGATATACTGCTTTGTGGCGGTGGAAGGAAAAATAAAATTTTAATTAAAAAGATTAAAGATAGTTTACCTTTAAATATAAATATTAAATTAATAGATGATTATAAAATAGATGGAGATTTTATAGAGTCAGAAGCCTTTGCATATCTTGCAATAAGGTCTTTTTTAAAATTACCTATTTCTTTTCCGAATACAACTGGGTGTAAAAAACCTTGTGTTGGTGGAGAATTGATTAAAATTTAAATT
This sequence comes from uncultured Pelagibacteraceae bacterium, assembly GCA_902591415.1. Classification (GTDB taxonomy): domain Bacteria; phylum Pseudomonadota; class Alphaproteobacteria; order Pelagibacterales; family Pelagibacteraceae; genus Pelagilacustribacter. The sequence goes on along the minus strand of CACJAU010000005.1, from coordinate 16,158 downwards.
AAAGCAGTTTTTTCTTTAAGATACTTTTCAATTTCTACTTCAAGTTCTTTCTCTTTGTTTTTAAAAAAATGATTAGAGTTTTTTATTTTAGAAAAAATAACTTCGACACCTTTTTGACTTTTAATTCTATTATCTAATTCATTTATACTTTCTTTGGTAACCAATTCATCATTTTCACTATAAATTACTTGTCCTGATGTTGGGCATGGCGCTAGAAAAGAAAAGTCATAAACATTTGGTTGTGGTGAAACTGCAATAAAATTATTTACTTCAGGTCTTCGCATAATTAATTGCATGCATATAAGAGAGCCAAAAGAAAAACCAGAAACCCAACATTGACTATAATCTAAATTTTGTCTCTCAATCCAATCAAGAGCTGCTGCTGCATCTGACAGTTCTCCTTGTCCATTATCAAATACACCATCGCTTTTACCAACACCTCTAAAATTTACTTTAATTACTGAAAAACCATTTTCTAAAAAAATATTATACATGAGTTGAACTATTCTATTGTTCATAGTTCCTCCATATTGTGGGTGTGGATGAAGAACTATTGCCACAGGAGACCCAAATTTTGGATTTTTATAATATTTTGCTTCCAACCTTCCTGCTGGCCCTGGAATAAAAATTTCTAAACTTTTAGGTTTCATATTTGATAATGATTATTATTTTTAAAAAAAAGTAATGTTTTATAACATGTTTTTATGCGGCAAATAATTTTATTTAAATCATACTAAAGCAGTAGGATTTAGATTAAAAATATTGTATTACAACAATAATTTATGAAGTTAACCACTAAAGGAAGATACGCTGTTATGGCTATGGCCGACTTGGCTTTATTTAGAGATAAAGGACCAACAAGTCTTACGGATATTTCACTAAGACAAAATATTTCATTAGCGTATTTAGAGCAAATATTTATCAAGCTTAAGAATAAAAATTTAGTAAAAAGTGTAAGGGGAGCAAAAGGCGGTTATATGTTGGAGTCCTCTCCTGAAGATATAAAAATTGCAAATATCATTTCAGCAGTAGATGAGGAAGTAAAAATGCTTAATTGTAAAAAAGACTCAAAAAAAGGTTGTAATAATAAAAACTCAAAATGTATTACTCATAATCTTTGGGATCAACTTGATAAGCACATAAATAATTTTTTTGAGAAAGTAAAATTACAGGATTTAGTGAAAAAAAATCAAATTATTAATAAATGAAAACTGAAAATTTAAATAAAAACAATAAAGATTATAAATACGGTTTCACGACTGATGTTGAAAATATAAGATCTCCTAAAGGTCTTAGTGAAGAAACAATCAGATTTATATCTAATATTAAAAAAGAACCAAAGTGGATGTTAGAATGGAGGTTAAAAGCTTTTAAAAGATTAAAAGTGTTAAAAGAGCCTGATTGGCAAAAACCAAAATATCCAAAAATAAATTACCAAAATTTATACTATTATTCAGCACCTAAAAGTGCTTCGGAAAAACCAAAGAGTTTAGATGAGATAGATCCAAAAATATTAGAAACTTATAAAAAACTTGGAATACCTTTAGTCGAACAAAAAAGGTTAAATGGAATAGCAGTTGATGCTGTTTTTGACTCAGTTTCCGTAGCTACAACTTTTAAAGACGAATTAACAAAAAAAGGAATTATATTTTGTTCAATATCTGAAGCTATTCAAAATCATCCAGAACTAGTTAAAAAATATCTTGGTTCAGTAATACCACTAAGCGACCATTATTTTGCAACTTTAAATTCAGCAGTATTTACAGATGGTTCTTTTGTTTACATTCCACCAAATACTAAATGTCCAATGGAACTTTCTACTTACTTTAGAATAAACGCTTCAGAAACTGGTCAATTTGAGAGAACTTTAATCATTGCTGATAAAGGGAGTTATGTGAGTTATTTAGAAGGTTGTACAGCTCCAATGAGAGATGAGAATCAACTTCACGCAGCTAATGTTGAATTAATAGCTTTAGACGATGCAGAAATAAAATATTCTACTGTTCAGAATTGGTACCCAGGTGATGAAAAAGGTATTGGAGGAATATATAATTTTGTTACAAAGAGAGGTGCTTGTAAAGGAAAAAATTCCAAGATTTCCTGGACACAAGTTGAAACTGGCTCAGCGATTACGTGGAAATACCCAAGCTGTATTTTACAAGGAGATAACTCTGTTGGAGAATTTTATTCTATAGCAATTACTAACAATTTTCAAAAAGCAGATACTGGTACAAAAATGATTCACCTTGGAAAAAATACAAAAAGTAAAATTATATCTAAAGGAATATCAGCAGGAAATGCAGACAATATGTATAGAGGCCTCGTTGAAATAAAAAATAAAGCAATTAACTCAAGAAATTACACGCAATGTGACTCGTTATTAATGGGAAACAAATGTGGAGCTCATACTATTCCTTACATTAAGAATAACAATGCATCTTCAACAATTGAACATGAAGCAACTACAACTAAAATAAATGAAGAGCAACTTTACTATTGCAACCAAAGGGGATTAGATCAAGAAGAAGCAGTAAGTTTAATTGTAAATGGATTCTGCAAAGAAGTTTTACAACAATTACCTATGGAATTTGCAGTCGAAGCGCAAAAACTTGTAGCGATTAGTTTGGAAGGTAGTGTCGGGTAATGTTAAATATTAAAAATTTAGAGGCTACCATAGACAACAAACACATTTTAAAAGGTTTAAATTTGGACATAAAGCCTGGTGAAGTGCATGCAATTATGGGTCCTAATGGTTCGGGAAAAAGTACATTGGCAAATGTCTTATCAGGTAAAAATGGCTATGAAATTAAGGGAGACATCAAATATAATGGAGAGAGCTTAAGTGAACTTTCGACTGAAGAAAGAGCGCAAAAAGGGATTTTTTTAGCATTTCAATATCCTTTAGAAATACCAGGGGTAAATACCAACACATTTTTGAGAACTTCTTTGAATTCAATTAAAAAAGCTAGAGGTCAGAAGGAGTTAGATACTTTAACTTTTTTAAAATTAGTCAAAGAAAAAGCCTCAGAACTTGGAATTAATGAGAAATTTTTATCTCGTCAACTTAATGTTGGGTTTTCCGGAGGTGAAAAGAAAAAAAATGAAATTTTACAAATGAAAATCCTTCAACCAAAATTATCAATTTTAGATGAGACGGATTCAGGTTTAGATATCGATGCACTTAGAATTGTAGCTGATGGAGTAAATTCTTACAAAAATAAAGAAAATGCTTTTTTAATAATTACACATTATCAAAGATTGCTAGATTATATAAAACCTGATTTTGTTCATGTTCTATCTAACGGAAAAATTATGAAAACTGGTGATGCAGAACTAGGGATTCAATTAGAAAAAACAGGTTATTCAAATATAGTTTAAATGAAACAGAATTACGATTTTAAAATAGAAAAGATTAAAAATCTTTCCCCAGAGGAGATTATTTTAAGGAAAAAAAATTTAGCACTTTTTTATCAAACTGGTTTTCCTAATAAAAAAGATGAAGATTGGAAATTTTCTGACCTAAATTCAATTCTAGGAAAAAATTTTAACAATATTTCTAATAATGATTTTTTCCCAAAAGAAAGAGGATTTAAAAAAATTAATGAATTCGAACATAATTTTATTTCATTATTAAATGGAAAACTTATATCAACAAATTTTTCTTACGAAGAAAAAAATAAAATCTCTTTAGATAATTTCGATTATAAAAATGAGCCATTTTTAGAAAATAAAAATTCTTTATATTTTCTCAATAATGCTCTAGCTACTGGAGGTTTCTTATTAGAAATTTCCAAAAACTATAAATTAAAAAAACCATTAGTTATTTATAATAACTTTTCAAATTCGCTAAAGGAAACAATAGTCAATTATAAAAATTCAATAATTCTTAATGAAAACTCAGAGTTAAATTTAATTAATTATATAAATAATTCTTCAAAAGAAAACTTTATGGTAAACATCTTAGAAAATATAAAAATTAAAAAAGACTCTTCATTAAATAATATTTTAATTAATAATTCTAAATGTAATTGTTATTTTTATAAATATTTAAAAAGTGACCTAGAAAAAAATTCAAATTTTGAAAATTATTTATTATCTTCTGGTTTGAAATTTAATAAGCTTGATATTGAAATTAATCTTAATGAAGAAAATTCAAAGAGCAGTGTTTTTTCAGCTTTAAATTTAATGAATAGTGAGCATCAAGAAATTAAGACTCGAATAAATCATAATACTCCTCATTGTCATAGCTACCAAAAGGTAAAAAATGTTTTAAATCATGAAAGCAAAGGCATTTATCAAGGAAAAATTTTCGTAAAAAATATTGCACAGAAAACGGATGCCTATCAATTGAGTAAAGCTCTAATTTTAAATGATGCAGCAGAATTTGATGCAAAACCCGAGTTAGAAATTTATGCTGATGATGTAAAATGCTCTCACGGCTCTACTTCTGGAAGTATAGACTTAAATTCAATACATTATCTGAAATCAAGAGGTATCCCTGAAAAGGAAGCATATCAAATGTTAATTAATGGCTTTTTATGTGAAGTCTTAGAAAAATTATCCGATGGAAAAATAAAGAATTTTTTAAAAGAAAAATTAGAAAGACAAATTAATGGATATTAAAAATATAAAAAAAGAGTTTCCAATTTTTAAACAAAAAATTAATGGTAAACCTTTGGTATATTTAGATAGCGCTAACTCTTCTCAAAAACCAAAAGTGGTTATAGATAAAATCTCAAACTTTTATGAAACAGAGTTTTCCAATGTTGGGAGAAGCGTTCATACTCTGGCAGTTAAAGCAACAAATAGATTTGAGGCTACAAGAGATAAAGTTCAAAAATATTTAAATGCTAAACATAGAGAAGAAATAATATTTACCAAAGGTGCAACAGAAGCAATAAATTTAGTGGCTTCGTCTTATGGCAAAAAATATATCAACAAAGGAGATGAAATTTTAATTACAGAATTAGAACATCATTCTAACTATGTTCCTTGGAACTTTTTAAGATCTGAAAAAGGAGCTATTATTAAATTTGCTCAGGTTAATGAAAATGGTGATGTTGAAATAGAGGAAATTAAAAAACTTATTACAAGTAAAACTAAAATTATTGCTATTACCCATATATCAAATGTTACTGGAGCAGTTTTACCGATAACAAAAATTGTGGATCTCGCAAAAGAAAAAAATATCCCAGTATTGATTGATGGGACACAAGGTGCACCACATTTAGCAATAGACATGCAAAAAATTGAATGCGATTTTTATGCAATATCTTGTCATAAAATGTATGGTCCGAATGGTCTTGGTATATTGTACATGAAAAAAAAATGGATTGACGATTTACCTCCATATCAAGGCGGTGGTGGTATGATTAATGAGGTAAAAAAAGAGGGCATAACTTTTGCAGATGCTTATACAAAATTTGAGGCTGGAACAATGCAAACAGCAGAAGTCGTCGCATTTGCAGAGTCACTTAATTTTATCGATGATCTAGGAATTAGGAATATTGCTTCACATGAAAATGAGATTTTACAATACGGTTTAGAAAAACTAAAAAAAAATAACTCCGTTAATATTATTGGCGATCCCAAGGAAAGAGGTTCAGTTTTATGTTTTACTTTAAAAGATATTCATCCTCATGACATTGCAACTATTTTAGATGATGATGGAGTAGCAATAAGAGCAGGGCATCATTGTTGTCAAATTTTACATGATAAACTTGGCATACCTGCAACAGCTAGAGCTTCAATTGGGGTTTATAATGATAAAGAGGATATAGACAAATTATCAGAAGCAATTCAAAAATGTCAGAAAGTATTTCAAAATTAAATGGAACTTAAAGAGCTATATCAAGAAATAATTTTAGAACATGGAAAAAATCCTAGAAATAAAGGAAAGTGTGATGGCTATACTAATGATGCAAAAGCTCACAATCCTTTGTGTGGTGATAAAGTTCATATTTATTTAAAACTTAACAAAGAAAAAGAAATTGAGGATTTAAGTTTTGAAGGAGAAGGGTGTGCTATTTCTTTAGCTTCAGCGTCTATTTTGACAGAAACTGTTAAAGGAAAGGATCTATCTTTCTTGAAGAAAGTAAATGAGGATTTTATAAACATGATTAAAAATAAAACAAAAATTACATTAAATAGTCTTACCGAAGATCAGATTACTACTATTACTTCTTTATCCGGGGTTCAAGAATTTCCAATGAGAGTTAAATGTGCCACAATGGCTTGGCATACTTGTTTGGCAGCAGTTGAAAAAAAATGAATGAATTAAAAAACAAAGTAATTTTAGAGATAAAAAAGATTTATGATCCTGAAATACCAGTAAATATATATGAATTAGGTCTTATTTATAAAATAAACATTGAAAATGGTAAAAAAGTAAATATAGAAATGACTTTAACCTCACCAAATTGTCCAGTAGCTGAAAGTTTGCCTAAAATGGTTAAAGATAATATATTAAAGTTAGATGGTGTTGATGATGTTGATTTAAAATTAGTCTGGGATCCGCCTTGGACTAAGGATAAAATGTCTGAAGCCGCAAAGTTAGAGTTAAATTTATGAGAGAACAAGTAATTAAATTAAGCCAGAATGCAGCTGAAAGAATTAAAGAAATTATGTCTAAAGCTGAAGATAAAACTATTGCTGTTAGAGTAGGTGTTAAATCTGGTGGTTGTGCGGGAATGTCCTATGTAATGGAATATGCAAAAGATATTAAACCCAATGAAGAAATTGTAGAGGATAAGGGAGTAAAAGTTCTAATTGATCCTAAAGCAATAATGTATCTTTTAGGCACTGAAATGGATTACAAGAAAGAGAAGTTTTCATCTCAATTCGTATTCAAAAATCCTAATGAAACTGAACGATGCGGATGCGGAGAGTCTTTTAAAGTTTAGCTACTGTAATACATCTCAAATTCAATAGGATGAGGTGTATGTTCAAATTTATAAATTTCTTGAAATTTTAATTCAATATAAGCATCAATTTGATCATCAGTAAATACTCCACCCTCAGTCAAAAATTTTCTGTCTTTATCGAGATTTTGCATTGCCTCTCTCAAAGAACCACAGACAGTTGGGAGTTTTTTAACTTCTTCTTCAGATAAAGAGTATAAGTCGTCGTCAAAAGATTTTCCTGGATCGATTTTATTTTTAATTCCATCTATTCCAGCCATAAGCATTGAAGCAAATGTTAAATAAGGATTTCCTGCAGCATCTGGAAATCTAATTTCACATCTTGCTGCTTTAGGGCTCATTATAACTGGTATTCTGCAAGATGCAGATCTATTTCGAGCTGAATAAGCTAAAATCACAGGAGCTTCAAAGCCGGGGATTAAACGTTTGTAGCTATTTGTTGTAGCATTTGAAAATGCGTTTATTGCTTTAGCGTGTTTTAATATTCCACCAATATAATACAAAGCTTCTTTGGAAAGCCCTGCGTACTCTTTACCCATAAAAACTGGAGTGTTACCTTTCCAGATAGATTGGTGACAGTGCATTCCTGATCCATTATCACCTTTTACTGGTTTAGGCATAAATGTTGCTGTTTTGCCAAATGAGTGAGTAACCATTTGAACTGCATATTTATACAGCTGCACGTTGTCAGCTTGATTAGTTAAAGTTCCAAAATACATTCCTAATTCATGTTGACTCGGAGCAACTTCATGGTGATGTTTTTCTACTTTCACACCCATGTCTTTAAGAGCTTTTAAATATTCTCCTCTCATATCTTGAGCGCTATCAACTGGTGGTACTGGGAAATAACCACCCTTAATACCAGGTCTGTGTCCCATATTACCATTCTCATATTTTTTTCCAGTGTTGTAAGGTCCCTCGGAACTATCGATATTAAAACTTGTTTCATTCATGTCATTTTTAAATCTAACATCGTCAAAAACAAAAAATTCTGGCTCAGGTCCGAAATAAGACTTATCTCCGATGCCAGATTTTTTTAGATAAGCCTCAGCTTTTTTTGCTGTACCTCTAGGATCTCTTTCATAAGGATCTTTTTTCACTGCATCTAAAATATCGCAAAAAATATTTAAGGTTGTATGAGAGTTGAATGGATCTATTATTGGTCTATCTAAGTCAGGTTTTAATATCATGTCTGACTCATTTATTGCTTTCCATCCAGCTATAGAAGAGCCATCAAAGAAAACTCCATTATTGAGCAAATCTTCATCAACTATTGTTGAGTCCATAGTTAAATGTTGTAGTTTACCCTTAGGGTCAGTAAATCTAAGGTCTACAAATTCAACTTGTTTATCTTTTATAGTTTTTAAAACATCTTTAGAACTCATTTTGCTCCTTTTAATTATGTATATTCGTTGCGAACATATATAAGGATGTTTTTTATAGTATAATTAAATAAATATAGCAGCTATGCATTTATCACATATCCACACTTTAAACTTGTTATGAGAGAAGCAAATACCTTAGATTTTTCTTTATTAATTTTACTAGCTGTAATTTGGGGATCTTCTTTCTTCAATATAAAGATAGCTACATACTCTTACGATCCAATTACACTTGCTTTAGTAAGAGTAATTTTTGCGAGCATACCATTATTAATTCTTTGTAAAATAAGCGGTATTAAGATCGAAGCCTTTAGTAAAAATTGGAATTGGTATGCTTTGATTGGTCTTTGCAATATTGCGATACCATTTGTTCTAATTGCTATTGGCACAGCCAAAATAAATAGTTATCTTGCGGCTATATTAATGAGCACAACACCTTTAAGTGGCTCAATACTTGCACATTTTTTTACTAAAGATGAAAAATTATCCTATCTTAAATCATTAGGTGTTTTAATTGGTTTTAGTGGAATTATATTTTTATTTTTTGATAAAGTGATCATAAATAGTGAAAATTATATTTACGCTCTTATAACCATCTTAGGATCAACGTTTTACTGTATTGGAGGTTTATTAACATTAAAATTAAAAAATAAAAAAAATGAAAATGTTACAACGTCAACTACTTTATGGTCAGTAATTTTTCTTTTGCCTTTTTCCTTACTAATTGAAACACCGTGGGAATCTTCTCCAACTTTTGCTTCAACACTTTCACTGTTATATTTAGGTGTAATTGCAACGGGCTTAGCTTGGTTAATCAGATTTAGAATATTAACAGTAAATGGTTTAGTTTTTCAAACTCAGGTAGCATATTTGATACCTATTTTTGGAATTATTTTTGGTTATTTTCTAATGGATGAAGTAATTACTTGGAAAGTGATAGCATCATTAGTTGTAATACTTATTGGAATTTATATATTTAAAAAAAATAATAAAGGATAAACAAATAAATGGGCACAGAATCGATTGAAGCAAGTTTTTTGTCAATATTCGCTTTGATAAGTTTTTTTATTTTTTTGCTTATAAGCAAATACTCACACAAAATAAAAAGTGGTGCTTTACTTGATAAGGATTTTTCAAAACCTCAAGCTTTCCACGACACACCTGTTACCCGAAGCGGGGGAATAGCTGCAATCGTTTCTCTGGGTATTTTTTTCTATATTTATTACTTATTGTATGAAGATGTTTTATATAATTATATTTTTATAAGTTGCTCAGTGTTTACAATTGGTTTTTTAGATGATTTGAGAATTAACATTAAACCATTGAGAAGACTAGTAATTATGATACTCCTTCTTTTTGCCTCCATATACATACTACCCATAAAGATCCTCAATATAGATATTCCATTTTTAACATCTCTAATGTCAAGTCACATATTTTCTTCAATATTTGTACTTCTTTGTTTTCTATTTGTTATTAATGGTGCTAATTTAATAGATGGCTTTAATGGTTTACTTACAATTAATTTAATTTTAATAAATATTATATTAGTTTACATTAATATTAATAATGGATATTTAGAATTTTCAATTTTAATAATCTCTCAAATTATAATCTTGTTGACATTTTTATTATTTAATTTTCCAAGTGCAAAAATTTTTTTGGGTGACAGTGGAGCGTACACAATGGGAGCTCTAGTCGGTTTAAACACAATAATTACTAATAACTTAAATCCTAAGATTTCTTCATTCTTTTTTTGCACACTTTTATTTTACCTTTTTTTTGAGGTTTTTTTCTCATTTTTAAGAAAACTTTTACAAAAAAAATCTCCAATATATCCAGATGATAAACACTTACATATGTTAAGTTTTTATAAAATTTCTAGCCGCTTTGGGAAGAGTAAAGGCAATTATTTAAATTCAATTATAATTAATCTTTTTTACTTAATTTTAATAATGCCTGGGTTGTATTTATTGTATGACCCTCAATTAAGCAGGTATTGGTTCTTTATCTTGTTACTAATTTACTTAATAATTTATTCTAGACTTTATCGTTTTACAAAAAATTAATTTGATATATAAAACAACGATTGAGTTAGGGGCAAGTGGCGGAATTGGTATACGCGCTGGTCTTAGAAACCAGTGCCGCAAGGCTTAAGAGTTCGAGTCTCTTCTTGCCCACCAAAATATTATGAAAGTAGAAGTTAAATCAAAAAAAGGACTAAGAACAATTTTGTCTGTAATTGTTGATAAAAAAAACATTCAGACAAAAATGGACGAGAGACTAAAAGAACTTCAAAAAGAAGTAGCTTTAAAAGGTTTTAGGCCAGGAAAAGTTCCTCCAGAAGTAATTAAAAGTCAATTTGGAAAATCCATTTATGGAGAGGTTGTAGACAAGATTTTAAGAGAAACTACTACAAAAGCTATAGATGAAAAAAAATTAAAAGTAGCAGGTCAACCAAAAATTGATTTAAAACAGTTTGGGGAAGGAAAAGATTTGAATTATGAACTCCAGATAGATTGTTTGCCGAGCGTAACTTTAAAAAGTTTCGAAAAATTTAAAGCTACAAGTTTTAAAGTAAAAATTGAAGATAAAATAATTGATGAAAAATTAAAAGAAATAGTAAATCAAAATAAGCAATTTGAAGATAAAAATGAAAATGAAAAAGCAATAAATGGAGATCAAGTTATATTTGATTACTCAGCTACAGCTGATGGTAATAAATTTGAAGGAAGTGAAGGAAAAGGTGTGCAGCTTGAGTTAGGAAAAGATCTTTTTTTAAAAGGTTTTGATGAACAATTAATTGGTGTGAAAAAAAATGATAAAAAAATATTAAACGCTACACTTCCAGCAAATCATCCCAAGAAAGAACTTGCTAACAAAAAAACTAAATTTGAATGTAAAATTTTAAATGTTAAAAAACCCAAAGCTAGTAAAATTGATGATGATTTTGCAAAATTAATGGGGGCAAAAGACATTAAAGATTTAAAATCTTTAATTGAAAAACAAATCTCAGGTCAATATTCTCAAGCATTGAACGCTGTTACTAAAAAAGAAATATTAGATCAAATTGAAAAAAACCATCATGTAGACTTACCTCAAAACTTAATCGATCAAGAAATTTCAATTATTACTCAAAATCTTAAACCAGAAGTTAAAGAAAAACATAAATTTAACAATGAAAAATTAGCAAAATCTAGAATTAAACTTGGATTATTGCTAAATGAATATGGAGAAAAAAATAATCTAAAAGTATCAGATGATGAAGTTAGAAATGAAATACAAAAACAAATTAAAGGTATGCCTGGCCAGGAAAAAATGGTTCTAGATTATTATCAAAAAAACCCTAGTGCCTCTCAAAGTTTAAAAGGATCTTTATATGAGGAAAAAATTATTGAATTAATTAAATCAAAAATAAATCTAACTTCTAAAGAGATTAGTTCAAAAGATGCAGAAAAAATTATAGCTGAATTTAACAAACCAAATATAGGTACTGAGAAATCTAAAACCACACTTCCTGCAAAAAATAAGTCCAAATTAAAAAAAATTAGTAAAAAGTAACCAATAGTTGTATAAACCAATTATGAGTCGTGAATTTGAAGAGAAAATGAATAGTCTTATTCCCATGGTTGTTGAGCAAACAAGCAAAGGGGAAAGAGCATATGATATTTTTTCCAGGTTATTAAAAGAGAGAATAGTTTTTTTAGTAGGACCAGTTAATGATGCTGTAGCATCTCTAGTTACTGCACAACTGCTTTTCTTAGAATCAGAAAATCCAAAAAAAGAAATAAATTTTTATATTAATAGTCCAGGGGGGCTAGTAACAGCTGGTTTAGGAATTTATGATACAATGCAATATATTAATTCTCCAGTCTCAACCCTCTGTATTGGTCAGGCCTCATCCATGGGATCTTTTCTTTTGGCTGCAGGGGAAAAAGGAAAAAGATACTCTTTGCCAAATTCTAGAATTATGGTTCATCAACCTTCAGCAGGATTTCAAGGTCAAGCAACCGATATTCAAATTCATGCCAAAGAAATTTTATCTTTAAAAGAAAGATTAAATAAAATTTATTCAAAACACACAGGAAAATCAGTTGATGAAATATCAGATGCTTTAGAAAGGGATAATTTTATGACAGCTGATGAGGCAAAAAAATTTGGTTTAATAGACTCTGTTGTGGAGAAAAGAAAATAACACACAAGATATAGCTTATTTTACAACTTCAACTTGCTAAGCATTTATTAGAGTTTTATATTAATCTTATTGATTCGATATGTCAGAAAAAAATAATAAAAACATCCTATATTGTTCGTTTTGCGGAAAAAGCCAGCACGAAGTGAGAAAACTTATTGCAGGTCCCACAGTTTTTATTTGCGATGAATGTGTTGAGCTTTGTATGGATATTATCAAAGAGGAGAATAAAAGCTCTTTAGTAAAACATCAAGATGGAGTTCCCTCTCCAAAAGAAATTTGCAATGTATTAGACGAGTACGTGATAGGTCAAAAATTTGCTAAAGAAATTTTATCTGTTGCAGTTCATAATCATTATAAAAGATTGAATCATGAAACTAAAAATAACAAAGATATTGAATTATCAAAATCTAATATTCTTCTAGTTGGACCGACAGGATGCGGTAAAACATTACTAGCTCAAACCTTAGCTAGAATTTTAGATGTACCTTTTACAATGGCAGACGCTACTACTTTAACAGAAGCAGGTTATGTGGGTGAAGATGTTGAAAATATCATTCTCAAATTATTACAAGCAGCTGATTACAATGTTGAGAAAGCGCAGAGAGGAATAGTTTATATTGATGAAGTAGACAAGATAAGCAGAAAATCTGAAAACCCTTCTATTACAAGAGATGTTTCTGGTGAAGGTGTACAGCAGGCATTATTAAAAATAATGGAGGGTACGGTAGCAAGTGTTCCTCCTCAAGGAGGAAGAAAACATCCTCAGCAAGAGTTTTTACAAGTCGACACAACAAATATTTTATTTATATGTGGTGGTGCGTTTGCAGGTTTAGACAAATTAATAGATAGCAGAGGAAAAGGAAGCTCAATTGGTTTTGGAGCTAAGGTAAAAGATTATAAAGAGCAACCATTATCTGAAACAATGAAAATGCTTGAGCCAGAAGATCTTATTAAATATGGACTAATCCCAGAATTCATTGGAAGAATGCCTATTATTGCAACTTTAGATGATTTAGATGAAAAATCTTTAGTAAAAATTTTAAAGGAACCTAAAAACTCTCTTATTAAACAATATCAAAGATTGTTTGAATTCGAGGAAGTAGAATTAGAATTTAAGGATGATGCAATATTAGAAATAGCAAAAAAAGCTATTTCAAAAAAAACAGGAGCAAGAGGATTAAGATCAATCCTTGAGAACATATTACTTAAAACAATGTTTGAGTTACCAGATATGGAAAATGTGATAAAAGTAACAGTAGATAATGCTGCGGTTAAAGGAACATCAGATCCCATTGTCACATACGGCAATAATTCATCAACATCAGTAGCCTAATACAAATTTGTTTCTTGAAATTAGTATATTTATAGCCATATAATACTCTTATGAAAGCTTCATATGTAAAACCACTATTACCACTAAGAGATATCGTAATATTTCCATCTATGGTGGTTCCTCTATTTGTTGGAAGAGAAAAATCTATCAAAGCTCTTCAAGAAGTCATGAAATCAGATAAATCAATAGTATTGGTAACTCAAAAAAATTCAGAGGTTGATGATCCAAATAATAAAGATCTTTATCAATATGGATGTTTAAGTAAAGTTTTACAGCTCCTAAAACTCCCAGACGGTACAGTTAAAGTTTTAGTAGAGGGTGAAAAAAGAATTAAAATTTTAAAACACAACGAAAATAATGATAGCTATTTAACTTGTGAAGTAGAAATTGCTGATGATCAAAATGTTACAGATGATCTTGAACCACTTGCTTTAGGATTAGTTAAGAGATTTGACAGATTGCAAGTATTAAGCAAGAAAGACTTAAACGATAGTCAAAGTAATCTAAAAAATTTAAAAGATCCATCTCAAATTGCAAATAACATTTCCTCTAATTTAAATATTCAGATATTTGAAAAACAGGAATTACTCGAAACTCTTGATCTAAAAAAACGTTTAGAAAGAATTCATCAAATTATTGAAAAAGAAACAAGCGTGCTTTCAGTTGAGAAAAAAATACGTGGAAGAGTAAAAAACCAGATGGAAAAAACTCAACGAGAATATTACCTAAATGAACAATTAAAAGCTATTCAAAAAGAACTTGGAGAAATTGATGAAGGCAAGGACGAGCTGTCATCTCTATCTAAAGCAATAACCGATGCTAAAATGCCTAAATTAGCCAAGGAAAAATGTTTATCGGAATTAAAAAAATTAAAATCCATGAGTCCTATGTCTGCAGAAGCTACAGTTGTAAGAAATTACTTAGACTGGATGACAGAACTTCCTTGGACAAATAAATCAAAAATTAACACAGACTTGAAAAATGCTCAAAAAATTCTTGATGAAGATCACTATGGATTAGAGAAAGTGAAAGAGAGAATTATTGAGTTTTTAGCAGTCCAAAAAAGAATTCAAAAAATGAAAGGACCGATTTTATGTTTGGTTGGGCCCCCAGGAGTTGGTAAAACTTCGCTAGGAAAGTCAATTGCTAAGGCAACAAACAGAAAATTCATAAGAATTTCTTTAGGCGGGATTAGAGATGAAGCTGAAATTAGAGGGCATAGAAGAACTTACATTGGTTCTCTTCCTGGGAAGATTATACAAATGATGAAGAAAGCCGGCACAAAAAATCCTCTTTTTTTATTAGATGAAATAGATAAAGTAGGAAATGATTATAGAGGTGATCCATCCTCAGCATTATTAGAGGCATTGGACCCTGAACAAAATAAGGAATTTAACGATCATTACTTAGAAGTTGATTATGATCTCTCAGATGTGATGTTTGTGACAACTGCAAACACATTGAATATTTTACCGCCGTTATTAGATAGGATGGAAGTTATAAGATTGTCAGGATATACTGAAGATGAGAAAGTGAATATATCTCAAAAATTTTTAATACCTAATCAAAGTAAGAATAATGGATTGAAAAAAGAGGAATGGAAAATTGATGAAGAAATTAATAGAAAAATTATTAGACATTATACCAGAGAGTCAGGTGTAAGAAATCTTGAGAGAGAAATTTCAAAAATTGCAAGAAAATTAGTAAAAAAGATTGACAATAACGAGTCAGTTAATAATCCTATAAATGAAAAAGATTTAAAAGAACTTCTAGGGGTTCAAAAATTTAATTACGGAGAAATAGAGGAAGAAAATAGAGTTGGCGTTGTAACAGGTTTAGCCTGGACAGAAGTTGGAGGAGAAATATTAAAAATCGAGTCAGCTATTATGCCAGGTAAAGGCAAAATGCAAATAACTGGAAAATTAGGTGACGTAATGCAAGAGTCTGTAAAAGCTGCAAAGTCCTACATCAGGTCAAAAAGTTTAGATTATGGAATAATACCCCCAATTTTTGATAAAAAAGATTTTCACATACATGTACCTGAGGGAGCCACGCCAAAAGATGGACCTTCTGCTGGTATAGGTATGGTAACATCAATAATCTCAGCAATCACTGAAACACCTGTAGATAAAAACGTTGCTATGACTGGAGAAATAACTTTGAGAGGTTTGGTTTTGCCTATCGGAGGTTTAAAAGAAAAATTATTAGCTGCACACAGAGCTGGAATTAAAAAAGTTTTAATTCCCCTTGAAAATAAGAAAGATTTAGTTGAAGTTCCAAAAACTGTTTTAGACTCTATTGAAATTATCCCAGTAAAAAATGTAGATG
>CACJAU010000004.1 GCA_902591415.1 uncultured Pelagibacteraceae bacterium | reverse complement strand
ATTAGAAAGATTTCTATACTCTACGTTGGTAAACCCATTCTCATTTATCAGATCTAAAAGTTGTTCTTGATTATAAAAGGTGTCAATACTATTAACTAAATATTCATAAGGTTTTGACGATCCAACAATATATTTTCCTAAAGTAGGTATAACTTTTGAATAATTTTTATACAAAAAATTTAGTAATTCATTATTTATTTTTGAGAACTCTAAACACATAAAACGACCACCTGGCTTTAGGACTCTGTGTGCTTCCTTAAGAGTTTTGTTAATATTAGAAACATTTCTTATACCATAGCTTATCGAGTAAAAGTCGAACATATTATCTTCAACCGGTAAAGTCTCAGCTCTAGCTTTGATCCATTTTATATTCTCAAATTTAATGAGATTATTTTTTCCTTTTTTATACATATCTTCATTAGGTTCAACACAAGTAACCGTTGATAAATTTTTGCTTCTTAAAGTAAATAGTTTTGCTATATCTCCAGTACCTGATGCGACGTCAATCAAAGAGGAATTACTAGAAGGACTCATCCAGTCTATAAATTTTTCCTTCCATATACGATGTATTCCTAAAGACATAACATCATTCATTAAATCATATTTATCGTAAACTTCCGAAAATACAGAATTGACTAATTTTGTTTTATCTTGAATAGTGCTTTTCATACATTAATTATATGCCAGAATTACCAGAAGTTGAAGTTGTTAAAAAGTCCTTAATTAACAAAACTAAAAATTTAATTGTAAAAGCTGTCGAAATAAAAGATGGAAGATTAAGATATAAAATAGATAGGAAAAAAATTAAAAAAATTATTGGGCTAAAATTTAAAAAGATTTCTAGAAGATCTAAGTATCTATTGTTTTTCTTTGATAAAGACATTGTTATGCTAGTACATTTAGGCATGACGGGAAAATTTTTTTTTGTTAACAGTAAAAAAACAAAATATAAAACAAGTTTTTACTATGATATTAACGAAAATAAAGATAAAAAACATGATCGAATAATCTTCAACTTATCAAAAAATCAAAAACTTATTTATAATGATATAAGAAAATTTGGTTTTATAAAGTTAATTGAACGATTTAATCTAGATCAGAATACTCATCTAAAACATCTAGGACCAGAGCCGTTAAGCGCTAAATTTAATATGGGTTATTTTAAAAATTATATAAAAGGAAAAGAAAGAACTATAAAAAGTTTATTAATGGATCAAAAATTTATATCTGGACTTGGTAATATTTATGTAAACGAAATTCTTTTTTTTAGCGGCGTAAGACCTGCAAAAAAAATAAAAAAACTTAAAGATTTCGAGATGCAAAAAATTGTAAAATTTTCTAAAAAAATAATTTTTAAAGCAATTATACTTGGCGGTTCATCGATAAAAGATTTTTCTAGTAGCAGTGGAAAAAAAGGTTTATTTCAGCAATATTTTAGCGTTTATGGAAAAAAAGGCGAAAATTGCACTAAAGTCAATTGCGTAGGCAAGATAAAAAAAATTGTAATAGCTAATCGAGCATCATTTTTTTGTGATAAATGTCAAAAATAATAAAGTTGACCGTATTTAAATGCACATATATATAATCCTAAAAAATGCCTAATACTAAATCAGCAATCAGAAGAGTTAGAAGGGTTAAAAAGCAAACCCAAGTTAATAGAATAAGAAAAAGCAAGTATAAATCTGCTATAAAGCAAATGGAACTTCATCTGAAAGCAAAAGAAATGGAAAAAGCTAAGAAATATTTTTCAAAATTTCAATCAATTCTAATGCAGGTTGCTAAGTCTGGTATAATTAGTAGAAACACGGCCGCAAGAAAAATTTCTAGAATTTCAAAAAAAATTTCCTCTAAATAATCAATTTAAAGTTGATCGTCTGAAAAAATTTAATCAACATTTAGTTTCAACTAACCAAATATAGAAACTTAATTCAGTTAGTTGAAATATTTTTTTTTTCTATCTGAACGATAATTGTACAACCAACGTGTAATTTTTTTTTTAATTACAACCTCTACTTGGTTGCAAATAATTTGCAAAAAGCGTTTAAAGGAATCTCTTTAAGAAAATTCTACATGGAAAACAATAATTCAAAAAAACATAACACATTTATTTCTGAAGAAGAGAAAACATTGAATTGGGATGAAATTCAATTAGCATTTAAAAAAACATTTGGCAAAGAAGTTTATGATAGTTGGCTACAAAAAATTTCACTAGTTAAGGAATATAATGATTTTTTGATATTAGGCGTTCCAACAAGATTTTTTAGAGATTGGATTGTATCAAGATATTTGGATAAAATTCTTGAACAGGTAAAAAGTTTCAAATTAAGTTTGAATCGAATAGAATTTAAGATTATTGAGGAAAATAAACAAAATCAGGAGTTTATTAAGATTGATGAACTTAACAAAGTTACTGAAATTAAAGACTCAATATTAAATTATAATAGACTAAACCCAAATTTGTGTTTTAATAGTTTCATCAAGGGTAAAAGTAACGATATTGCTCTGTCTTACTCTAAAAAAGTGTGTGAACATATTTCTCGATACAATCCTCTATATATATGTGGTGGCGTTGGTCTGGGAAAAACCCATCTCTTGAATGCAATAGGATTAGAACTTCAAAGCAGTAACAACGTAATGTTTATCTCGGCGGAGCGGTTTATGTATCATTTTATTAAATCAATTAAGAAAAACGACATGGTTAATTTTAAAGATTTTTTTAGAAAATCATCAGTTTTTATAATAGATGATATTCAATTTATAAGCGGTAAAGAAAGTTTACAGGAAGAATTTTTCCATACATTTAATAGTTTAATGGATAAAGGCTCACAGATTATAATTTCAGCAGATCGCGGTCCTATGAAACTAGACAGAGTTCAGGATAGAATTAAGTCAAGGTTAGCTGGAGGTCTTGTTGTTGATATTGAAACACCTGACCTAGAGTTGAAAGTTAAAATTATAAAAAAGAAAATAGAGGAAATTCAAACTCAATTTAAAGAGAATATTGATTTGAGTGAAGAGGTAATTAATTACGTTGCTAGTGAAAGTAAAACAAACATTAGAGAGTTAATCGGTGTACTAAACAGAATTATTGCATTTAGTAGAGTTCACAACAGAAAATTAACTATTATTGATTGTAAAAATATTTTAAAAGATGTTTTCAACCAAATAAGAGTTATAACAGTTGATAAAATTCAAAACGTCGTTTCAAATTATTTTAATATTGCTTTAAGTGAAATGCTTTCACAAAGAAGATCGAGACCTCTAGCAAGGCCAAGACAAATAGCAATGTTTTTAGCAAAAAAAATGACATCTAGATCATTACCAGAAATAGGAAGAAGATTTGCTAATCGTGATCACACTACAGTCATTCATGCTGTTAAGACCATAACTAGGTTATCTGAACAAGATGATGAAATGAAAAAAAATATTAGTCAGATTAAAAGTTTATTATTAGAACAATAATTAAATGCAATTTGTTGTAAAAAGAGATATTTTATTAAAATCGTTAAATTTTGTTCAAGGAGTTGTTGAAAAAAAAAACACTCTTCCAATTTTATCTAACGTATTGTTACAACTTCAAGACAAAAAATTATCCATCGTTGCAACCGATCTCGATATTATTTTTTTTGATGAAATTACTGATGTTAAAATTATTAAAGAAGGAAGTACTACTACCTCTGCAGCAATATTATATGACATATTAAGAAAAATTTCTGCTAACTCAGAATTAAATTTCGATTTAAAGTCAGAAAATAAATTAAGTTTGAAAAGTGAAAATGCCGATTTTAATCTTTTATGTCTGCCTACAGATAACTTCCCTACCTTTGCTGACGAATTCGATACACAAGAAATTTTACTGAATAATGATAGGTTTTTAAAACTTTTAAATAAAACAAGAATTTCAATATCAAATGATGACACTAGACATTATCTAAATGGCATATTTCTTCATCTTACAGAAGCTCATGGAAGAAGTTTTTTAACCGGTGTAGCAACTGATAGTCATAGACTTTCCTCGAGCAGTCTAGAAATCGAAAATACCGCTAATTTTACCTCTTTGATTTTGCCAAGAAAAACCGTATTTCAACTTTGTTCACTTTTAGCTGAAACAACTGATCAACTTTTAATGCAAACAAGTGAAAATAAAATTAAATTTACTTTAGGTAAAATTAAATTAATTTCTAAAGTCATTGATGGTAAATTTCCTGACTATAAAAAAGTTGTACCAACTTCAAATGATAAAACACTTGTTGTTTCTTCTAAAGATTTTATCGACTCAATAGAAAGAGTTGCAAGTGTTTCATTAGATAGAAAAGAGGGAGTAAAATTGGCCATTAACAAAAATAATATACAACTATCTGTTAATAGCGCCAATTCAGGAGAGGGAAATGAAAAGATCAGTGCGGATTTTAGCTCAGATAATTTAAATATAAGTTTTAATTCAAAATATTTAATAGATATAGCGTCTGAAGTTGAAGATAAAAAAATCAAAATGAATTTGAAAGACTCAGTTTCTCCAGTTTTAATCGAGGACGTATCTGACAAAAATAGTTATTATGTAATAATGCCGATGAAAATCTAAAATAATAGATTTTAATAATTTTATTTATTTTTAGCTCTATTTTTGTTGGTACTTAATAGTTTTAAGTCACTTTGATAGCAGCTGATTTTATATTCGACTAAAAAAATGATATAAATACAAAATTCTTAAACAATGTCTAAAAATTCTGAACTTAAAAAAAACTCTTCTTATGGTGCAGACTCTATAAAAGTCTTAAAAGGACTTGATGCTGTTAGAAAAAGACCTGGGATGTATATTGGTGATACAGATGACGGCTCCGGTTTACATCACATGGTTTTTGAAGTCGTGGATAATTCAATCGATGAAGCATTAGCAGGTCATTGTAAAAACATAAACGTTTCAATAAATTCTGATAATACTGTTACTGTAGAGGACGATGGAAGAGGTATTCCAGTAGATATGCATAAAGGTGAAAAAATGTCTGCAGCTGAAGTAATAATGACTCAGTTACATGCAGGAGGTAAATTTGATCATGACTCCTATAAAGTATCTGGAGGTTTACATGGTGTAGGAGTATCAGTTGTTAATGCACTTTCTGAAAAATTGGATTTAAATATTTATAGGGGTGGTAATGAATACGAAATTCAGTTTAAAGATGGCAATTCAATTAAACCACTAAAAAAAATTGGTAAAACAAAAAAGAATGGAACTAAAATTACATTTTTGCCGTCTAAACAAATTTTTTCTACAATAAATTTTAGCACAACAATACTTGAAAAAAGAATTAGAGAGCTTGCTTTTCTTAATAAAGGAATTTCAATTAAACTTATTGATAATACATCAAAAAAAGCTAAAGAATTTTTACATAAGTACGATGGAGGTATATTAGAATTTGTTAAATATATTAATAATAAAAAACCAATATTAGTCAATAAACACGAAAAAGAAGTTTTTAAAAAACCTGTGTATGTAACAGCTACGAAAAATAATGTTGTTGTTGAATGTTCTTTTGAATGGAACGCTGGTTACTCTGAGGATGTTTTACCATTTACAAATAATATTCCACAAAAAGATGGAGGAACTCACTTACTTGGATTTAGGACAGCTCTTACAAGAGTAATAAATAAATATACTGCTGATAGGAACAATAAAAAAAATAGAATTACATTATCAGGTGAAGATATAAAAGAAGGATTAACTGCAGTTCTTTCAATTAAGATGCCAGATCCAAAATTTTCATCCCAAACAAAGGACAAACTTGTTTCTTCTGAGATTAGAAATATTGTGGAGCATATTATAAGTGAAAAAGTTTCAACATGGTTTGATCAAAACCCTTCGATTGCAAAAACTGTTTTGGAAAAAATAACCCAAGCAGCAATGGCGAGAGATGTTGCTCGAAAAGCAAGAGATAGCGTTAGAAGAAAAGGAACTTTCGAGTTATCAGGTTTACCCGGTAAACTTGCTGATTGTCAAATCCAAAAACGAGAGGGTACTGAGCTGTTTATTGTTGAGGGAGACTCTGCAGGTGGATCAGCAAAGCAAGGTAGAGTTAGAGAGTATCAAGCTGTGCTACCTTTAAGAGGAAAAATTTTAAATACTTTTGTAAATGGAAAATCCAATGGCGAAGATCAATCAACTAAAGCTTTATCAAAAATGATGTCTTCCAACGAAATTGTAACATTAATTAACGCTTTAGGCACAGGATCAAAAGATTTTAATATAGAAAACCTAAGATATGACAAAATTATAATTATGACCGATGCCGATGTAGATGGATCTCATATAAGAACTCTTCTACTTACTTTTTTCAATAACTATCCTTTTAATCAATTGATTGAAAAGGGGCATTTGTATCTTGCACAACCACCATTATTTAAAATCACTAGAGCTAATAAGAGTATTTATATTAAAGATGAAAAGGCATTAGAAGACTATATTTTAGATGTTGGAAAAATTAGCAAGAAAATAAAAAAGGGATCATCTGATTATAAAAGATTAATGCAAGAGCAAAAAGAAAAATTATTGATTCAACGTTTTAAGGGATTAGGAGAAATGAACCCCGAAGAACTTTGGGAAACGACCTTGAATCCTGATAATAGAACTATGCTAAGAGTTCAGTATTCAAAAGGGACTAAAGACAAGTCTAAAGAAGATCAGAAGATGATAAAAGTTTTGATGGGTGATGAAGTTGCTCCAAGGAAAGATTTTATTACAAATAATGCTTTAGATGTTACAAATTTAGACATTTAATTCTGCCATGGATTTTTCAACTCTCTTTAGAACAAAAGAGAACTTAAATTTAGATAAAAATACCTTAACTATATTGAGATATATAGCCATTTTTGGTCAATTCGTGGCTATTAATATTGTATATTTTTACTTGTCTTTAACTTTTCCCATAAAATTGAGCTATACAATTATTTTTTTAGGATTAGTTACTAATATCTATCTTCAATTCGGGATTAAAATCAATCAACTAAAAGATTTCTATGCGGCTATATTTTTGGTTTATGATCTAATTCAACTGAGTTTATTACTTTATTTGACTGGAGGAATTTTTAATCCATTTTGTTTTTTACTTATTATTCCTGCAATTGTTTCTTCAACATTTTTAAGTATGGGCACAACTATAATTTTAGGATTTATCACTTCTTTTTTACTATTAATCATTTCATTTTTTCATTTGCCGTTACCAGGGGAAGATATGAATTTATTGCATTTTCCAAATTTTTATAAAACAGGTATTATAATTTCAGTATTTATTGGATTAATATTTTTGAGTTACTTTGGTATCCGATTTGCCGGTGAAACAAAAAAAAGATCTGAAGCCCTTAATAAGTTACAAGAAGTTATTTCAAAAGAATATGAACTAGAGTCTTTAGGAGGGCAAGCAGCAGCAGCAGCTCACTCACTCGGAACACCCTTAGCAACAATAAGTGTTGTCGCAAAAGAATTAAAAAAAGACATCGGGAACGATAAAGAATTTTCAAAAGATATTGATTTATTAATAAGTCAAACAAAAAGATGTAGTGAAATATTAAAACAAATATCAAAAAAACAAATAGAAGAAGATATATTTTTAAGTTCTATAAAATTTGAAGATCTTTTAGAGGAAATTATTAATTCATTTAAAGAAACGTCATCAAAAAAAATTGATTTCTCTAATGAAAACGATCAAAATAAAATCGCGATACAAAGAAGTCCTGAGATAATTTATGGTTTAAGAAATTTTATAGGTAATGCTGTAAAGTTTTCTAAAAGCAAAGTAAATATAAGTTTACTTAGTAATCAACAAACAGTAGAAATAAAAGTAAATGACGATGGTCCTGGTATACCCGAAGATATAATTAATAAAATTGGTGAACCATATATAAAATCTAAATCTAGAGAGTTAAGTTCAAACGCAGGTCTCGGTTTAGGAACTTTTTTAGGCAAAACACTTTTAGAAAGACAAAATGCAAAGTTGTCCTTTAGAAAAAAAGGTGAACTTGGCGGAGCTCTCGTCACTATTACTTGGAGTCCCAAAGACCTAATTAATTCTTAAATTCAAAAGTATAAGCTAAAATTTTATACGCAAGTTTTGCCACAAGAAAGTTATAAGAGTCGAAGTTTTTTATTGGAGCTAACTCATTTATATCAGCTCCAACTATATTAGATATTTGGCAAACTTTTTTAATTATTGGCAGAACATCTTCCCAAAGAAGACCTCCTGGTTCTGGAGTGCCTGTAGCAGGCATTATACTTGCGTCAAAACCATCTACGTCAAAAGTTATATAAGTTTTTTTTCCTTTAAAAAACTTATTTAGTTGAGATAAATCCCATGTTTTTTTATCTTTTCCCCAAAAAATTTCAATTCTATCCCTATTATCATTATAAAAATCCATTTCTGGTTTTGACAAATTTCTAATTCCAAAAGAAACAACTTTTACATTTTTAAAGTCTAAACATCTTTTTATTGCTGAAGCATGAGAAAATTTTTCTCCTTGATAACTTTCTCGTAAATCTGCATGAGCATCAAAATGAAGAAGAGTAATCTCATTGTATTTGTCTATGAAGGGTTTTATAGCTCCTGGTGTAATTGAGTGTTCTCCACCAAATACTAATGGAAATTTATTGTTAGCAATTATTTTTTCATTTATTTTTGATAATTGATCTAAGGCCTGTCCAATCTTTTTTTTAATTGGAAACGGTTTTATAGTTTTTATTCCTATTTCTCTATAAGGTTCTTTTTTTAATTCTTCGTCGTACAGTTCTACCTGATGAGATGCTTTAATAATTTCCTTTGGACCGTTTTTTGTACCTCCACCATAACTGACTGTTTTTTCAAGACCAAATGGAACAACTATTACCCTCGGGTCTTTATTTTGAATAGCATCAAACCCTAAAAAACCTTTCTTCTGACTTAGAAATTCCATTTATGAATTAAAAATTTTTGAAAAATTTCTTTTTTCTCTTTTTTCCCATTTCTTTCTATGATAAGCATCGCTAGCTATCAACGGAAGCACGCTAGTTGCTTCAGCAAAAACCATTTGTTCTCTAGCAATATCTACTTTTCCCCACGAGCTAGCCTCTTTTAATGTCGAACTACTACAAGCTCCATCCCGAGTATCAGCTACTGTAATTTGTATTGCATATTTGTGCATATCAACTTTTTTACCTAACAATTCAGCACAAACCACTGTATCCTGTATGAAGTTTTTTGGCACACCTCCACCTATCATTAAAAGTCCTGACTGTTTTGATTTTAATTTAATCTCGGTTAATTCTCTAAATTCACGAATACTATCTATAGTAATGTGGTTGTTAGGATTTTGTTCTTGATGCATAACTAAACCAAAGCCCGCTGAGCTATCAGTAAAAGCAGGACAAAAAATAGGGACATTATTATCGTATGCTGTTTCAATTAAAGAACCCTTTTTTTTAGCTTTTGTTTTTAAAAATTTACCTAATTCACTAATGAATTCTCTTGAAGTATACGTTTTTGGTTCTAAGGCGTTGGCTATTTCGCAAATTGTTTGATCACAAGCTTGCAGTTCTTCTTCATCAATGTATGTATCATATATTCTATCAATGTAATTTTTGCGAAGTTCTGTATCGTCTTCAAATTGAGAACCTTGATAATGCTTAAAGCCTATAGCTTCAAAAAAATCCATGTCAATTATTGAGGCTCCAGTAGCTACTATGGCATCGACCATGTTATTTTTGACCAAATCAGTATACAAATTCATACAACCTCCTGCTGAAGTTGATCCAGCTAGTGTTAAAAAGATAGAGCAATCTTTATCTTCTAACATTTCATTATAAATTCTGGCGGCTTTAGCTGTATCTCTTGAAGTAAATGACATCTTGCTCATTCCATCAATAATTTTTCTTGCATCAAATGATTTAATATCAATGTGTTCTACTGGATTTCTTAAAAGTGTTTTTTTATTGTGCCCAATTTTTGGACTATTATTTTTGTCCATTAAGCAACCAAAGAATCAACTTTATCGTTTGATCCTTCATAAATAGACATGATTGGCTTATCACTTACTTCGAATATTTCATTGGAGTAAAACCCATTAAAATTAGTTCTAAATGTTAGTCCGTATGCACCTAACTGTCCTAGTTCAATATAGTCTCCCTCTTTAATATTATTTGGTAAGAGGAATGGACCCTTCATATAGTCTAAACTATCACAAGTAGGTCCGTAGAAGCTAAACGATGTTAATTTTTTTGATTGAATTCGACCGTCAGTTATCATTTTGGTTGGAAAAATAAAATTTGGGACTCCGGCATCAAATAAAGAGCCATAAGTTCCATCGTTAATATAAAGATTCTGTTTTTTTCTTAAAATTACTTTTACTATAGCTGAACCACTCTCAGCAACTATCGCTCTACCTGGTTCACAAATTATTTCTGGAAGCTTGTTTAATTTTAAATTTTTTAAACCTTTTTTTATTTCATCCATATAATTTATTAAAGGTTCAGGTTTCAGGTCGGGATAAACTGAAGGAAAACCACCTCCAATATTAATTATGTCAGGAATAATTTTTGTTTTTTTTATAATATTTCCTATTTCTCTAATACCTTTAGAGTAAGAAATCTTTTCCATACATTGTGATCCAACATGAAAACTTATTCCTAATTTTTTTGAATGCTCCTTACACAATCTAACAAGTCCTAATGCTTCTGAAGGAAGAGCGCCAAACTTTCTTGACAGATCAATTTCGGCATGCTCATTTGATATTGCAATTCTAACAAATAATTTTAAATCTTTAGCTTGATTTGTTGCGTCAAGAATTTTTCTAAGTTCATCTTTATTATCTAAAGAGAAACTTTTTACTCCATAGTCAAAGTAAGCAGAAGCAATACTATCTTTACTTTTTATCGTATGCATGAAATGAAGTTTTACTTCTGAATTAATTTTTTTAACTAGTTTAATTTCATTTAACGAGGCAACATCAAAATCTTTTACCCCACTAGCAATGATTTGTTTTATTACTTTTTCATGTGGATTAGTTTTTACTGCATAAAGTATTTTACCTGGAAAATTATCCTTAAAAAATTGAACAGATTTTTTAATCTCTTCGGACCGTATACAATATACGGGATAATCTGGTTTTAGAGAGTTAACTAATTCGTTAACTGTTTTAAATTTTCGCATTTCATGTGTCCCCCGTTAGTTTACACAAAGGTTTTTTAAAAAATTTAGTAAAAAAAACCTTAATTAATTTGCGTTTAAGGTTTTTTTGACTTTATGTAAAGAAAAAAAAAGCTATTTTGAGCAGTTGAAATTGTGTCCACAATGCCTATATCCAATGGTATGAGAGCTCAAAAAAATATTCCGGAACAGCTAAAATTGTCCGATTTTGCGGATAAAACCCTTTTAATATTGGATGATGACGACCCACTTAGAGGACGATTAGCTAGAGCTATGGAAAAAAAAGGTTTTATAGTGAAAGAGGCCAAAACAGTAGCCGAGGGACTAAATATCGTCAAAACTTCACCTCCAGGTTTTGCATGTGTGGATTTAAGGCTTGAGGATGGAAATGGGTTAGACGTTATAAAAGAGCTTACTAAAAATAAAAAAGACAGTAGAATTGTAATGTTAACGGGATACGGGAATCTACCTACAGCTGTAGCAGCTGTAAAAGCTGGTGCTATAGATTACATTGCAAAACCTGTTGACGCTGATGATGTTGAGTCGGCTTTATTAGCTTCCCCTGAGTCAAAAGCCAAGCCTCCTGAAAATCCTATGTCAGCCGACAGAGTTAAGTGGGAGCACATTCACCGCGTTTTTGAGCTATGTAATAGAAATGTTTCAGAAACAGCAAGAAGATTAAAAATGCATAGAAGAACTCTTCAAAGAATTCTATCCAAGAGATCTCCAAGATAAATTATCTTTATTAAATATCGTTGTAAAAACTGCCAATAATGAAATCTTTAAAATTTCAGCAGGCAAGAAAGGTAAAGCTCCTAAGGCGAACAATTTGTCAGCTGGCACAAAGTTGTTTAACCAAATCAAACCAAAAATATAAATAAAAGAAATTGAAAAAGCGTATAACACAAAATTTAAAATAAAACGGAAAAATAAATTATATTTAAAATTAACTTTTAATAACCCAGAAAAAAATACTGCAGGGATAAAGCCAAGAAGATATCCCATTGTAGGTCCAGTAAAATAAACTAAACCTATCCCTTTTTCTGGAGTCCCTGCAAACACCGGCAGTCCAATAATTCCTTCAAATAAGTACAATAGAATTGTAGCGATACCAAGCTTCCAACCAAATAAAACTCCGATAACTAATACAGCTAATGTTTGCATAGTCATCGGCACAGGATAGAAAGGAATTTTGATTTTTGAAGAAACAGCTAGGATTATGCTACCTATAAGAGCTAAGAAGACATACTTTATCAATCTTGATTGTTTTAAACTTTTTACTACTTCCATATGATTAAATAAACATTTTTTCCATTAAAATCTAGTGCTTTGTTAATTGAACAAATACATCTTCTAAGTCGCCATCATCAGTAGAAATATCCTCAATTTTTAAGCTGTTTTGAT
Source organism: uncultured Pelagibacteraceae bacterium (assembly GCA_902591415.1). Taxonomy (GTDB): domain Bacteria; phylum Pseudomonadota; class Alphaproteobacteria; order Pelagibacterales; family Pelagibacteraceae; genus Pelagilacustribacter. The sequence goes on along the minus strand of CACJAU010000004.1, from coordinate 34,183 downwards.
TTAAATAATTTACTATTTCGCTAAAATTTAAGGAATTCTTTTCATATGTTGCTGTAATAAGATTTTTCGAAATAATTTTAAACTGAATCCCTTTCATGTTCAAAGGAAGATTTAGATCAACTGCTTTTACTTTAAAATTTATTTTTTTAATTTTAATTCTCTCTAAAAGTTTTTTGGTTGTATCTAAAGCGACTAAATTACCTTTATTAATGATAGCTATACGGTCACACATTTCTTGTGCTTCTAAAAGATAGTGGGTTGTTAAAATTATAGTAACACCTTCCTTGTTAAGTTTTTTTACATTACTCCAAAGGTTATTTCTAAGTTCTACATCCACGCCTGCAGTTGGTTCATCTAAAATTAAAATAGGCGGTTGATGAACCATTGCTTTTGCAATTAAAAGCCTTCTTTTCATACCTCCAGATAGACTTCGAGAGTAAGCATTAGCTTTACTTTCTAATGCTACCATCTTTAGTATCAAATCTGTGATTCTGTCTTTTTTAGCTATCCCATAAAGGCCAGCTTGTAACTCTAGTAATTTTTTTGGACTGAAAAAAGCGTCTAAATTTACCTCCTGGGGAACAATTCCTATTGAGGCTTTTACTTGTCTTGGATTTTTATCTAAATCAAAACCCCAAACATTAACATGACCTGATGTTTTAGTTACAGTTCCTCCTAAAATGCTTAAAAAAGTTGTTTTGCCCGCTCCATTTGGTCCAAGAAGTCCAAATACCTCTCCCTCTTTTACTTCAAAGGTTAAATCCGTAATAGCTTTTGTTTCTTTTTTTGTTTTCGAATTTAAATAAACTTTATTAAGATTTTCAACAATTAAAGCGTTATTAGACATAGTTTTTTTAATCTTAGATAAGAATTCAATGTAATATATATATATGAGTTCAATAAAAAAAACAGATCATTTTTATCTCATAGATGGTTCAGGATATATTTTCAGAGCTTACTATGCCTTGCCACCTTTATCTAGAAAAAGCGATGGTCTTCCTACAGGTGCAGTTAGCGGTTTTTGTTCTATGCTCTTTAAACTTTTGGAAGACGCAAGGTCAGACGATTCAAAAAATAAACCAACTCATTTTGCAGTAATATTTGACTCGGCGAGAAAAAATTTTAGAAATGAAATTTATAGTGAGTATAAGGCAAATAGAACAGAGGCACCTGATGATTTAGCTCCTCAGTTTGAATATATAAGAAAATCAGTTGAGGCTTTTAATTTACCATCAATTGAACTTTTAAATTATGAAGCAGATGACCTTATAGCAACTTATGCAAAAAAAATTACAGAAGCAGGTGCGAAGGTAACGGTAATTTCATCAGATAAAGATTTAATGCAGCTAGTATCAAATAAAGTCAGACTATTTGATCCTATGAAAAGTAAAGTAATAGGTGAAAAAGAAGTAATCGAAAAATTTGGAGTTAAACCAGACCAAGTAATTGACGTGCAATCGCTTGCTGGAGACAGCTCAGATAACGTTCCAGGAGTTCCTGGCATTGGAGTAAAAACAGCATCAGAACTTATCAATAAATACAAAACTTTAGAAAATTTATTAAAGAGGGCATCAGAAATACCTCAAAACAAAAGAAGAGAAACATTATTGTCTAACAAAGATAAAGCGATGATTAGCAAGCAATTAGTTACTTTGAAAGATGATGTCCCACTCAAGAATGATGCTGCCGATTTCATCATTAAAGACATAAATAAAGATAAATTGTATGATTTTTTAAGAGATATGGAGTTTAATAGACTGCTAAGCCAAGCAATTAGTTTTTATGGTGAACCAACAAAAAAGATTCTAGAGATAAAACTTTAGTAAAAAAAAATAATAAGATAAATACTAAGACCTACAAAACTATTTCAAAAGAAAAACAACTTGACGAATTAATAAAAAAACTAGATGAAAAATCAGTTATAGCGGTTGATACTGAAACTTCTTCTCTAAATCCACAAGAAGCGGATCTTGTGGGCATATCAGTATGTTATGAGGCCAACGAGGCTTTCTATATTCCAGTAGGTCATAAAGAGAGAACAGAATTAAAAAAGGATATAGTTTTAAAAAAGCTTAAACCAATTTTAGAAGATCCAAGTATAAAAAAAGTCGGCCAAAATATAAAATACGATTTTATCATATTCAAAAATAACGGCATCGAATTAAGCTCGGTGGAAGACACGATGTTACTGTCGTATACATTAGATGCTGGAAATAATAGACACAACATGGATACTCTATCTGAATTGCACCTTGGCCATAAAACTATTTCGTATAAAGATTTAGTAGGATCTGGAAAAAAACAATTAAATTTTGCTGACGTAAATATTAAACCTGCTACTGAGTATGCTGCTGAAGATGCAGATATAACTCTAAGATTATATGAAGTTTTATCTGAAAGAGTATCTGAGGAAAAGTTAGAAAGAGTTTATGAGGAATTTGAAAAACCAATGATCAAAATCCTTTCAAGGCTTGAGATGAACGGTATAAAAGTTGATGACGCTTATCTTAAAAAACTTTCTAAGAAATTTGAGGAAAGATTGATAACTATTGAAAAAGAAATTTACAAAATATCAGGTAAAAAATTCAATATCGGTTCACCAAAACAACTGGGAGAAATTATTTATAATGACCTTAAAATAGCTAAGTTAAAAAAAACAAAAAAAGGTAGTTTAGCTACGAGTGCTAAAATCTTAGAAGACTTAGCTTCAACAGGACATAAATTTCCTAATTTAGTTTTAGAATGGCGGCAGGTTTCTAAACTAAAAAGCACTTACACAGATGCTTTGCAAGATCATATAAGTAAAAAAACAAACAGAGTTCACACTTCCTTCTTACTCGCAGCAACTAATACTGGTAGGCTAGCTTCGAGTGATCCAAATTTACAAAATATTCCTATAAAAACTTCAGATGGAAAAGAAATAAGAAAAGCATTTGTGGCGGATAAAAATAATTTACTTGTTTCAGCGGACTACAACCAAATAGAAATGAGAATTCTTGCTGATATGGCTGATGTCAAGGAATTAAAGAAAGCTTTTAAAAACAATCAGGATATCCACTCATTAACAGCGAGCCAGGTCTTTGATGTTCCGATTGCTAAAGTGACAGATGATTTTAGACGAAAAGCAAAGGCCATTAATTTTGGAATTATTTATGGAATAACACAATATGGATTAGCTAAACAAATATCGGTGTCAAACGAAGAAGCTTTAAGTTTCATTAATTCTTACTTTAAAAAATTTCCTGAGATTAAAGATTATATGAATACAACAATTAAAACTTGTAGGAAGCAGGGTTTTGTAAAAAATATTTTTGGAAGAAGAATTCATTTAAGAGGAATTAATGATAAAAATTTTAGTGTTCGAGCATTTCAGGAAAGAGCAGCAATAAATGCTCCAATACAAGGATCTGCTGCAGATATTATTAGATTGGCAATGATTAAAATTGATAAGGTTCTTGAAGAAAATAAGAAAGCAAAAATGCTTTTGCAAATACATGATGAACTTATTTTTGAGTGTTTAAAAAAAGATGAGAGTGAAGTAAAAAAAATTGTAAAAGAATCAATGATGTCAGTTTCAAGTTCAGATCATCATATGTTTTCTATACCTTTAGAAGTCAGTATTAACTCTGGAAACAATTGGGGAGAGGCCCATTAAACGCCTAAATTTTGACAACATAATTAAGAGAATAAAAATATGACTCAAACAATTGCTTTAGTAGATGATGATAGAAATATACTTACAAGTATAAGCATGGCTTTGGAAAGAGAAGGTTTCAAAGTTCAAACTTATATCGATGGAGAGTCTGCTTTAATTGGATTAACTAGAAACCCACCTGACCTAGCAATTCTAGATATCAAAATGCCAAGGATGGATGGAGAAGAGTTGTTAAAAAAACTAAAAAAAAAAATGTCAATCCCAATAATCTTTTTAACATCAAAAGATGATGAAGTTGATGAACTGCTTGGTTTGAAATTAGGTGCTGATGACTTTGTCAAAAAATCTGGAGGCTTTTCTACTAAAGTTTTAATTGAAAGAATAAGAGTTCAATTAAGAAAAAAAACCAACACTGTTGATGATACAAAAAATATAATTAGTCATGGTAAATTAAAATTAGACCCTGCCCAGCTAGAATGCGAATGGAATGGAAAAGCTCTGCCAGATAAGCTGACCACTACAGAATTTTTAATTGTCAAAGAATTGGCTAAAAGACCAGGGGTTATAAAGGAAAGAGCTCACTTAATGGATATAGCTTATAAGGAAAATACAGAAATTGAAGACAGAACAATTGATAGTCATGTAAAAAGAATAAGAAAAAAGTTTAAAAAGGTAGACGAAAAATTTTCTGCAATTGAAACTAGATATGGAAGTGGGTATAGATGGAATGTTAGCTAATGAAACAAAAAAAATCAGCTTCTATTCTAAAGAAGTTTTTAATAATTAACCTTACAGTTTTTTCTGTTTTAGGACTTTTTACAATTATATACCTTGAAGCAATCCAGCCAACCTTAGTAAAAGAAAGATCAGATAATCATAAAATAGTCATTAATAATACTAAGGATAATCTCGAACGACTTAATATAGAATACACTAAAGAGGGAATTAGAGATTTCTTACTTTCCACAAGATTTTTATTTCAAAGTTTAGACCGCGTTCAATTTTATGATTTATCTGGAAATCTCATAGGTGACACAAATATTTTAGATTTGGACCAAAGTGTTTTTACAGGCTCAGATATAATTTTTGAGGAAGCTTTGGGAGGTGAAGCAATAACACCAGAAATTGAGGAAAGACTTGAAGAGGAAGAGATAGATGAAATTAAGGATATAATTACAAATAAATATAATGACGAAGTAATGACATTAACTAACGATGAAAAAAATAATTTTTTTGTAAGCACATTAAGTAAAATTAAATTTTTAAATAATGATATTGGATATATTGTAGTATCAGAGCAAGCGAATGACATCACTACTGCCGTAAGAGAGAGAAAAGCATTTATAATAAGAACAATGATTGCTGTTGTAATTGTGATTTTAATTTTTTCTTTATTTTTAAATAAGTATATTCTTAAACCAATTGGACTTCTTGTAAAATTTAGTGATGGGATTAAAAAAAAATCTAATCAAACAATTGATATTAATAAAGTTTTTGTAAGAGATGACGAGATTGGAAAATTAACACAATCAATTGACGAAATGACTAAGGAGTTACAACAACGAACTAATAGAGCAGAAACATTCTCAAATGATTTAGCTCACGAGATAAGAAATCCACTTGCGTCTTTAAAAAGTGCTTCGGAACTTTTAGACAAAACTACTGAAAAGAATGAAGGCGATAAACTTTTAAAAATAATAAATCATGATGCTGAACGGATAGAAAGATTAATAACGGATTATACTCAAATGCTTAAAGATGAAGCGTCTTTATCTCGTGAGAAAATGAGTAAAATAAACTTAATTGAAATTATTAATGGTGTAGTGGAAGATTTTAACCAAGATCTAATTAACCAAAATAAAAAAATTGAGATAATAGTTATAAATAAAATTAAAAGCAAAAATGGATATTTTATATTTGGTATAAGTAATAGAATAGAACAGGTTATCGCGAATCTGTTAGATAACTCTATTTCCTTCAGTCAAGATAATCAAAAAATTGAAATCGGTCTTGAAGAAACCTCAAGCAATCTATTACTATCCGTTAAAGATGAGGGACCCGGTTTTGCTGAAACGTCTCCTCAGAAAATTTTTAAACGTTTTTACAGCAACAGGCCCACGAGTTTTGGAAAACATTCTGGTTTAGGCTTGAATATTGTAAAAAATATTGTCCAATTACATAAAGGCACAATAGCAGCTTCAAATAGGCTGAATGCAAAAGGAGCACAGGTTGAGGTTTTACTTCCTAAATTGTCCTAACATTATTTCTTGCTATGGTTTATTTATGTTGATAATAACTCCCTCATAATGGCACAAGATTATAAAGTAAAAGACATCAGCCAGGCAAATTTTGGTAGAAAAGAAATTTCTCTGGCAGAAACTGAAATGCCAGGACTTATGGCTTTAAGGAAAGAATATAAAGGTAAAAAACCTTTAAAGGGTGCAAGAATTCTAGGCTGTCTTCACATGACAATACAAACCGCAGTTTTAATTGAAACTTTAGTTGAACTAGGAGCAGAAGTAAGATGGTCTTCATGTAATATTTTTTCAACACAAGATCACGCTGCAGCAGCAATAGCGAAAGCGGGCATTCCTGTATTTGCTTGGAAAGGTGAGACCGAAGAAGAGTATTGGTGGTGTGTTAAACAAACTATTGAAGGAAAGAAAGATTGGAAACCAAATATGATTTTAGATGATGGTGGTGATCTTACTGCCTTAATGCACAAAGAATATAAAAATTTATTAAAAGATGTAAAGGGTGTTTCAGAAGAAACTACAACAGGAGTTTTAGCACTTAAAAAAATGGAGTCTAATAAAGAACTATTAATCCCTGCTATAAATGTAAATGACTCAGTTACGAAATCTAAATTCGACAACCTCTATGGTTGTAGAGAAAGTTTAGTAGACGGTATAAAAAGAGCTACTGATGTTATGATGTCAGGTAAAGTAGCCATCGTAGCTGGATTTGGAGATGTTGGTAAAGGAAGTGCAGCTTCATTACGTCAAGCAGGTGCAAGAGTTATGGTTACAGAGACAGATCCTATATGTGCGTTACAAGCTGCTATGGAAGGTTACGAAGTTGTTGTTATGGATGAAGCTATTAAAGACGCTGATATAGTTGTAACCGCTACAGGAAATAAAGATATAGTCACAGCAGATCACATGAGAAATATGAAAGACAGAGCAATACTTTGTAACATTGGTCACTTTGACAACGAAATTCAAGTTGAAGCATTGAAAAATTATAAGTGGGACGAAATAAAACCTCAAGTTCATGAAATTGAATTGCCTAGTAAAAAAAGGATTATACTTTTGGCTGAAGGAAGATTAGTAAATTTAGGATGTGCTACTGGGCATCCTAGTTTTGTGATGAGCGCTTCATTCACAAATCAAGTTATTGCTCAAATTGAATTATGGAATAACTCAAATAAATATGAGAAGAAAGTTTATGTACTTCCCAAACATCTCGATGAAAAAGTTGCAATGCTTCATTTAGAAAAAGTGGGAGCTAAATTAACAAAAATGTCAAAAGAGCAAGCCGATTATATTAGCGTTAAACCATCAGGACCATTTAAACCAGATACTTATCGCTACTAACAGTAGCTAATGATTGTTAAATCTTTAGACCATTTAAATCTAATATCTAAATCAATTTCAAAAAAGTTAGAAAATGGAGATTGCATTTTCTTAATTGGTGAAATCGGCGTAGGAAAGACTACATTCACAAGATTTTTAATTAATAACTTACAAAATCAAAAAGGACTTAAAGAAACAGAAGTATTGAGTCCTACATTTAACTTACTTTATGAATATGAAATTAAAGATCTCAAGATTATGCATTATGATCTTTATCGAATTAAAAAAGACAATGAATTAGATAATCTTGGTATTTTTTCTGAAAATGAAAAAACAATTAAAATTATAGAATGGCCAGACTTAATTAAAACACCATTGACTAATAAATTAGAAATTCATTTAGAGTACGGCGAGAATGATAAGGAAAGAAAAATGAAAATAAATGGGATAAACAAATGGAAAGATTTTGAAAATGAAATATAAATTGAAAAAAATTTCAGGAGATGCTTCATTTAGAGAATTTTATAGATTAAAAAAAAACAACAAAACCTCAATCATTGTCTCTGCCAAAAAAGAAAAATTTAAAAATCTTGCAGTATATGTGGTGATAAATAATATTCTTAACCACAACAGGATTCATGCTCCAAAATTATTAAGCAATCATTATAAAAATGATATGATCGAAATATCTGATTTAGGCGAAAAATCCTTCTACGATCACGTAATTTCAAAAAAAAATAAACTTAGTAGCTATAAATTATTAATAAAATTATTAATTAAGATGCAAAAAATAAAAGTAAAAAAAATTTATAAATTTGAAAAGCTAAAAATTAAAATACCAAATTATACATTATCTAGTCTTCACAAAGAATCCGATTTGTTTTTTGATTGGTACTTAAATTATGCTCTCAAAAGCAAAAAAATTAGTAAGATTAAGAAAATTCTTAGATCTGAATTAAATAAAATATATAAAAAATTAAATTTCAAAAATAATACATTCGTACATAGAGATTTTCATATTTCAAATGTAATGATTAATAAAAACAAATTAGGAATAATAGACACCCAAGATGCAATTATTGGAAATCCTTTGTATGATGTATCATCATTAATTGACGATGTGAGGATAAAATTACCAAACAAATTACAAAATCAATTATTAGATTATTATCATAAAAATTCAAAACTGAAGAGCGATCACATTGAAAAATTAAAAAATGATTTTGATATTTTATCGGTCCAAAGAAATTTAAAAATACTAGGCATATTTGTACGTTTATACAAAAGAGATAATAAAGATAATTATCTTAAATTTTTACCCTACACATGGACACTTATAGAAAAAAGATTGCAAAACCCGCTATTCAAAAATTTAAAATTATTATTTTATAAGCACTTGTCTATTAAAAAACTTAAAAGATTGAATAAAATATGAATATTAAATATGGAATGATTTTAGCGGCAGGACTAGGAAAAAGAATGCAGCCTCTAACACTTAAAATTCCTAAACCTTTGTTAGAAATAAATAATTCTACATTATTAGAAAGAGCAATAAATTTACTAATCAGTCATGGTGTGCAAGAAATAAGTATTAATGTTCATTATCTTTCTGATCAGATAAAATCATTTATTAATAGAAAGAAATTTAAAGTTAAGATTACAATTTCTAATGAAGAAAACTTATTATTAGACACAGGCGGAGGTGTGCTTAAAGGCACACAAAATTTTGGTGACAATCCTTTTTTTGTAATTAATCCAGATACTGTTTGGAGTAAGCATTATCTAGCAGAATTAAAGAGTCTAGAGGCTATTTATTTAAAGAATAATAAACCTACGTTACTTTTAGTAAACAAAAAATTATCCATTGATCCTTCCTTTAAAGGAGATTTTAATTTAGATAATGAAAAAATTTTTAAGGATGATGAAAATCAATATATTTTTACTGGATTGCAAATTATTAACAGAAGTGTTTTCACGAATGAAAAATCAGAAGTTTTTTCACTTAATAAAGTATGGAATAAACTAATAAAAGATAAAAACTTACTGGGCTTTGAAAGTAATCAAAAATTTTACCACTTAAACACTTCTGATATGTATAGGAAAATTCGAAGTCTTAATATTATTGATTAAAAATTATATCCCTAGCTCTGGACTTGTCTAAATAATAATATTTTTCAATTTTTAAATTATCACCAAATTCAATTAATAGCGGATTACCTGTTGGTATTTCTAATTCATTTATTTTTGTATCCGAAATATTAAATAAATATTTGCATAAAGCTCTTAGAGAGTTTCCATGAGCTGAAATTAAAATATTCTTATTTTCTAAAAGATTTTTCTTAATTTCATTTTCATAAAAAGGTACGACTCTGTCATATGTACTTTTTAAAGACTCTGTATATGGCGTCATGCCTAAAGGGATACTAGCATTTAAAGGACTGAATAAATTTTGATATTCATTTTTTTCTTCCATAGGAGGAGGTGCAATATCCCAGGATCTCCTATACTTTTTGAATTGCTCTTCTCCTATTTTTTTTTTAGTTTCTTCTTTATTTAAACCGGTAAGAGAACCATAATGTCTTTCATTAAGTTGCCAGGCAGTATTAAATTTGAGTTCTAAATTATTTTTTTGAAGAATAACTGTAAGAGTTTTGATCGCTCTTTTTAAATACGATGTATAAAAAACATCAATTTTAATATTTAAATCTTTAATAATTTGACCTGATTTTTCGGCTTCTAAGATACCTTTATCAGATAAATCTATATCTACCCACCCGGTAAACTTATTTTCTGCATTCCAAACACTCTGCCCATGCCTTGTTAGAATTAACTTAGTCATAATAGTTAAAATAGCTATTATGTATTATATTAAATCGATAATGAAAAATACAATATTTAGTATCATAAAGTATGTTTACTATTTTTCACTTTTAGTTTTATTAATACTATATTTATTCCCAGGTAGCTTGGTAGGATACTTTTTATATAATAATTTAGGACATCAACCAGATTTAATTTCCAACCCAATAGGCACTTCTTTAAACCATTTGTTATTTTTTATGTATTTAAGTTTTTTGGGTTTCATTATTAGAATTCAAAAAGAACTATTTTTAAACAGTCTCTCTTTTTTATTTGGGATTGCTATTTTTTTAGAATTAGCCCACATAATTATTCCTAATAGAGCATTTGAATTTTATGATTTATTTGCAAATAGCGTAGGGGTTGCATTATCATTTTTCTTAATAAGACTTTTAAAAGGATTAAAAATAATTTATTAATTTTTAAAAAAATATTTTGGTAAATTTAAATCATTTATAATTAAAATTTGATATAAAAGATTTATGAATTATGTCAGTTTGGCATTTTTTTTTATTTTATTGTCTTTAAGCTCAGCACACACACATTCTGGTCGAACAAATTCAGAAGGGTGTCATAAGAAAACGATCAATAATACTTACCACTGTCATAATTCTAAATCTAAAACTAATACCCGCTCTATAGGTTTAGAAATAATTGATGGAGATACCATAAGATTAAATGGAACAAAAATAAGATTTTCCGGCATAGATGCCCCTGAAAGTTTTTTTAGAGGAAAAAAACAATTTTGCTATATTGAATTAAAAAAGATTGATTGCGCATCACTTTCAAAAAAATTCCTAGAAAGTAGTATTGGCAAAAATAAAATAAAATGTAATTTGGAAAAAAAACCAGACCAATATAACCGGAGTCTAGGGGAGTGTTTTGTTAATAATCAAAGTTTATCAAGAATGCTTGTGAAAAATGGGTATGCTTTTGATTATCCAAAATACTCTAAGGGGAAATATTCTAAGGAACAAGAGTATGCCAAAATAAATAAATTAGGGATTTGGAATATGAAGTTTGAATTTCCATGGGAATTTAGAGACAGAATAAGAAAGAAATAGACTTTCAAACCTTTCCAAAAACTATTTAATTTTAGTATAAAATATGAAGTGATTCATTTTAAAAAAATTTTATTTATAATTATTTTTTTAACCCTAAACTCATGCTCATCAATTCCAAAAAATACTCAAAATAGTTGTGCAATCTTTGAGGAAAGATATCTTTGGTATAAACATGCAAAAGCTTCATATGAAAAATGGGGTGCCCCAATTCATCTACAACTAGCTTTTGTAAAAAAAGAGAGTGATTTTAATTGGCTAGCAAAACCTCCACGAAAAAAATTATTTAAAGTCATTCCATTTAAAAGACCTTCAAGTTCTTTTGGATATTCGCAAGCTGTGAGAGGAACATGGGATCAATATAAAAAAGAAACAAACAGCCCTTTAGCAACAAGAGCAAGATTTAAAGACTCAGTTGATTTCATTGGTTGGTACATTCATAAAACAAATAAAATTTTACGAATATCTAAAAAAGATGCATTCAGGCAGTATTTGGCTTATTACAAAGGTTGGGGAGATTATAAAAATTATTCTAAAGATAAAAAAGCCATAATTTATGCAAAATCAGTTAAAGATCTAGCGAACAAATATAGAAAGCAACTAATAATTTGTAAAAAAAATTTAGATAAAAATAAATATTTTATTTTTTAAGTTGTTTATTAAGATCAATTTCAATTGCGTCAATTCTTTTTGTATTTTTTCCGAAAATTGTATAAACAGTGGGAATAACATATAAAGTAAAAAAAGTTGAAAAAAGCATTCCACCAAAAATTGTTATTCCAACTGTAAGTCTGCTTGCTGCACCTGGACCTGTGCCAAGAATCAAAGGTAGAACCCCAATAATTGTTGACAAACTTGTCATAAGAATAGGCCTTAATCTTATTGCTGAAGCCTCGAATACAGCCACTTCAATATTTTTACCTTCTTTTCTCAACTGGTTTGCAAACTCAACAATTAAAATTCCATTTTTAGCAGATAATCCTATGAGAATAATTAATGCTATTTGGCTATAAACATTTAGCGATGATCCAACCACTAGTAAACCTAACAAACCTCCAAGTATTGCCATCGGCACGGTTAACATAATTGTTAAAGGATGCTTCCAGCTTTCGAATTGGGCGCTCAAAGCAAGATATGCAGTTATCAAAGCAAGAGCAAAAATTAAATATAGTTCTGTGTTAGTTTTCTTATATTCTTCACTTTCTCCTTTATAAGCAATCTTTGCTTGAGGGGTATTCTGATCAACTACCCCGACTAAAAACTTGAGTGCTTCATCAAGAGAATAATCTCCAACAAGCCTTGCAGAAATTGTAACTGCTTTCTGTCTATTATACCGAGCCAAGAAAGGTGACTGACCTTCTTCGCTAAAGGCAACAAGGTTAGAAATTGAAACAAGTTTATTGTTATTTTTTGACCTAACAAAAACTTTGCTTATACTATCAGGTTCTTGCCTATCTTTTATATCTCCTTGTAAGATAATAGAATATTCTTTGCCGTCTCTAGTGAAGTTAGTTACTCTTCTTGATCCAAAAATTGTTTCTAATGTTCTTCCAATATCCTCAGTAGAAACACCTAGATCTGCAGCTTTTTTTTGATCAATTTTCACATTTAATTGAGGTTTATTAAGATCAAAATCATCTTCTATAGAGGTAAGACCTGGATTTTTTCTAGCTTCTTTTTTTATAATTTCTTTCCATTCAATAAGTTGATCATAAGTATTTCCTAAAATTACAAACTGGACTGGACTTTCGATACCTCCAGTTCTAATACCCTGAGGCATTATCGGGAAAGCTAATACACCTGGCACTCTTGAGATTTTTCCAAAAGATTCTCGCATGATTTGCACACCATGACGATCTCTCTTTTTCCAAGGCTCAAGAAGAACTATAATAAATCCACTATTAACTTGTTTTGCAGATTTACCAAAACCTGGAACTCTCATTATTAATTTTCTATATTCTCCTTTGCCAACTTTTGGCAACAAAAGATTTTCAATTTCTTCGGCTCTATCTTTTGTAAAATTAAATCCAGAACCTTGAGGTGCTTTAACAATTACAAAGAATGCCCCTCTATCCTCGGGTGCTATTAGTTCCTTTTTTGTAAAATTAAAAAAGAATAACGTTAAAGCGAGTGTTACCATTAAAAAAATTGTAATCGTTGTTCTTTTTTGGATCCATCCTAGTAAAGATACTTTGTACAAATAAGTTAAGTTTTTCAAAAATTTTTCAAATTTTAAAACTATTTTTGACTTTTTCATATTTTGCTTAAGAAATTTACTTGCCAGCATTGGGCTTAGTGATAAAGCAACAAAACTTGAAATTATAACAGCTGATGCAAGGGTAATTGCCGTTTGAGTAAATAAAACACCTGTAATTCCTTTAATAAAAATTAAAGGAACAAATACGGCAACTAAAACAACAGTTGTAGCTATAATTGCAAATGAAACTTGTTTGGCCCCTTTAAAAGCAGCAACAAGAGGAGTATCCCCAAGCTCTATTCTTCTAACTATATTTTCAAGCATAACTATTGCATCATCTACGACTATTCCAATAGCTAAAACTAAAGCCATCAATGTGAAAAGGTTAATTGAAAAATCAAACACGTAAATTGCTAAAAAAGTAGAAATTAAAGAGACTGGTAATGCAACTAATGGAACTACCAATGCTCTAATATTTCCTAAAAATAAATAAATAATTATAGTCACTAGAATTAAAGCTATAAAAAGAGTTTTATAAACCTCTTTAATTGCAGCTTTTATATAATTACTTCTGTCAAATGAAACTTCTAAAGTAGTATTTGGCGGCAGGCTTGGCCTAAGTTCCTTGATTTTCTTTTTTATACCATCCGCGACAGCAATGGTATTTGCATCTGATTGCTGATAAATTCCTATTCCAACAACTTGTTTGCCATTTCCTTTAAATATAGTACGCGTAGATTCTGCACCTAATTCTATTCTTGCTACATCGGAGAGAGTAATAATTGATCCGTCAACTGCTCTTTTAAGGGGTAAATTTTTGTAATTTTCTAAATTAATGTAAGCTTTATTTAGCTTTATCGTTAGATCAATGTCTTTTGACTCTATTCTACCAGCTGGAAACTCTACGTTCTCCTTTCTTAGTACATTTTCTACTTCTTCAGTGGTTAAATCTCTTGCAGCAAGCGCGATCGGGTCCAACCAAATTCGTAACGATAATTCTCTTTGACCTCCAAGTCTTACACGACCTACCCCATCAACTGTTGAAAATGTATCTGTTAAATACCTGTCTGCATAGTCGGTAAGCTCTAAATCTGACATAGTTTCAGAGTTGAAAGATAACCACATAGTTGTTCGCATACCTGCACTTTGCTTGAATATTTCTGGTTGTTCAGCTCCCTCTGGTAAATTATCTAAAACTCTAGACACAGAACTTCTGACATCATTGGCTACATCATCTAAATCTAAATTAGTCTCAAAAGTTAGAGTAATTCTTGAGCTTTCATCTTCACTGAAAGAATCAATTGTCTCCAAACCTGGAGTTCCACCAACAAAATCCTCAATTTTTTGTGTGATTTGAGTATCAACTATTTCAGCTGAAGCACCTCTGTATTCAGTTTGAATTGTTACTACAGGGGGTTGAACATCAGGCAATTCATCGGTTGGAATGTCTTGAAAAGTTACTAATCCAAATATAACTAAAACCAAACTCATTACCGAGGCTACAACAGGTCTTTTGATTGAAAGGTCAGTTAAAAACATTTATTTGGTTGATGTAATAATTTTAATTTTACCTTTATCTCGTACTTTAGAAACACCCTCACTAATTACAATATCGCCTTCGTTTAATCCAGATACAACCGATACTTTGCCAAAATTTCTTTTACCAATTTCTATTTCTTTTTTTTCAGCAGTGTCATCATTAACTGTATAGACAAACGCAGTATTTCCCTGAATTGTTACCGCACTTTCCGGAACACCAATTTGGTTTTTTTCGTCATAGATAATTTTTACAGTCATTAATTGACCTGGAATTATTTCAAATTTTGAATTATCAACTATTATTCTTGAAAGGATTGACCGAGTAGATGGGTCAATACGAGAACTTATTGTTTCAATTTTTCCTTTAAAAATTTTTTTATAAGCAGAACTGGTAACCTCGGCTTTTAATCCTGTTTTAAGAACACCTACATAATTTTCAGGCACTTTAATATCTATTACAATTTTATTTAGATCATCAAGTGTTATAATTAAACTTTCTGAACCCAAGACACCTTGAGCTATTTCCCTCTTTCCTACTTTACCAGCAAAATCTGCTTTTAAGTTTTCTCCATCCTTCAATGTAAGTATTATTTCTCCTTTTTTTACAAATCTATTTTCTAGATTAAGCTTACCATCAATATTACTTGCCTGAACTCTATAAGCTTTTGAATTTTGAGCGATTGCCGTACCAAAAGTTTCAATACTTTTATAAAAGAGTGATTTTTCGACTTTATAAACAATTACACCTGGAGCTGGTCTTACACTAAATTTTTTTTCGAAATGAAGACCTATAAAATGTCTAGCTGCTATAATTGCAAAAATAGTTATAAAAAAAATTATTAGAATGGCTTTAATTTTAGAAGAAGTTTTCATATTTTTAATCTAATCCGTATTCTGCCCATGATCCGTCATAGATAACAGGTTTTTTACCACTTATAATAGAATTAGCTAGACCTAAAATACAAGCTGTAATGCCGGAACCACATGTAAACGCCATTTCTTTATCAATTGATACTTTCTTTGATTTGAAAATCTCAATTAAGTCATCTTTTTTTTTAAAAGTTTTATCTTCTCTTAAAAGTTTTTGGAAAGGCAGGTTAATTGATCCTTTAATGTTTCCACTTTTAAGTTCCTTTCGAGGTTCAGGCTGTAAGCCTAAAAATCTTTGCTCTCCTCTTGCGTCTAGCAATTGAAATTTATTATTAGTAATATTATAGTTTACTTCATCTTTATTTATTACAAGAGATGTATTTTCAACTGCAATGTATTTAGATCTGTTAAAGCTAACTATTTTTTTTGTAGTGGAACGTTTTTCATTTGTCCATTTTTTAAAACCTCCATCTAATACTGAGATAAGTTTTGGGTCATGGCCAAAATACAAAAAAGAGTACCAAACTCTACAAGAACTAAAAACATCTGAGTTGTCATAGACAATTATATGATCTGAATTAGATATTCCTAAACTAGACACAATCATTTCCCAATCCTCTCTAGACGGAAGCATATGCGGAAGATTAGTTTTTTGATTTGAATTTTTATCTATATCAAAGAATATAGAGTTTATGATATGCTCTGTTTTGTACTCCTCAAATGAATTTCTATTAGCATTTGGAAGATGCCAGCTAGCATCTAAAATCTTTACTTTTTCAATATTCTTATCTAACCAGTCTGTAGTTACTAATTGATTCATCACCTGTTTTTTTCAATATATTTTTGATGATATTCTTCAGCTTTATTGTAGTTTTTAATTTTTGAGATATTTGTCTGAATTTTACCATTTAATTTTTCGTTAAATTCTTTAAAAACTTCCAAAGCGTCTTGTTTCTGCTTTTCATCTTCATAAAAAATCTCACTTCTATATTGAGTTCCAACATCTGGAAATTGCATATTTTTTTGTGTTGGATCATGCATTTTGAAAAATAAATCTAATATTTTTTTAAACGAAATTTTATTTTCATCAAAGGTAAGCCTTACAACTTCAGCATGTCCAGTGTTTCCTGTGCATACTTCTTCATAGGTTGTTTTCGCGCTACTTCCTCCTGCGTAACCTACTTCGGTCTTTAATATACCTGGTTTGTTTTTAAAGTTTTCCTCAGGTTTCCAAAAACATCCAAGTGCAAGTGTACATTTCTGCATAAGTTATCTAATATATTTTGAAGTAGAAAGGATAGTAAATTGTTAACACAAAATCAAATAGGCGTATTGTACATGGTAGGAAGCGTAATTTGCTTTTCCATTATGGACATCTGTGTAAAATGGTTAGACTATTATCCAGTAGGCCAAGTGCTTTTTTTAAGATTTTTTATAGGTTTCATACCAATATTTTTTATCATACCAAAAGATAAAATATTTTCTTTTTACAAAACCTCACGCCCTGGCCTTCATGCTTTCAGGGCTATAAGTGGAGCCCTTGCAATAATTGCATTATTTTTGGGACTAAGAGAATTACCATTAGCCGATGTAGTTTCATTAACATTTGGTGGACCAATATTCGTTACAATTGCATCAATCTTTTTTTTATCTGAAAAGGTTGGAATAAAAAGATGGTCAGCTGTATTCCTTGGTTTTGTTGGAATGCTATTAATTGTTCAACCAGCGTTTATAGATGTAAATTATTATTACATTACGCCAATTGTATTTTGTATATTTTTTGCCTGTGTAGCTATTAGCGTTAGATCTTTATCTAAAACAGAAGCAAATTATACAATCGCATTTTATTTTACATTACTTTGCACTCTTTTAGGTTTAGGAACAATTTTCTTTAGTGATTGGATAATGCCAACTTTCATAGATTTTGTTTTATTTTTTGTTCTTGGTTTATGTGGAAGTGTAGCCAATTTATTATTAACTCAAAGTTATAGATTAGCTGAAGCGTCGCTTGTAACCCCGATTAAATATTTGAGTTTAGTTTTTGCAATTATTTTTGGATATTTTATCTGGAGCGAAATTCCAAAAATTTTAACATTGCTCGGAGCTTCTTTAGTCATCGCTAGTTCTTTAATAATTTTTATGAGAGAGAATAAATTAAAGAAACAAATCATTGCTCCCAGAACATGAGCAAGCCTCCTAAATATTGGGCAAAAGCTAAGAAAATTTTATCGAAGAAAGATAAAGTGATGAAAAAGCTAATAAACAATTATAAAGATGGAAGTCTCGTGACTCGCAATGATGTTTTTTTTTCATTATGTAAAAGTATAATTGGCCAACAAATCAGTGTTGCTGCTGCAAACTCGGTTTTTTTAAGATTTAAAAAGAAATGTAAAAACAAAATAAATGCAAAGACTGTGAGCAAATTATCATTTAGTAATTTAAAAAGTTGTGGTCTTAGTAAACAAAAGGTTAAAGGTATAAAAGATTTAGCCAAAAGAACTTTAAATAAAACTTTTAAGCCTAGCCTAATAAAAAAGATGACTGATGAAGAAGCTATAGAATATTTGTCTGAACTAAGACAAATAGGAAGGTGGTCAGCGGAAATGATATTACTTTTTACATTTAATAGATCAAATATTTGGCCTCTGCAGGATATAGGACTCCTTAGAGCTATTTCAAACAACTATAATAAGAAATACTTTCCTCCAAAGATATTCCTTAATAAGCTTTATAAAAAATTTACACCCTATTGTTCAGTAGCAACCTGGTATTTATGGCGATCAATAGATAACGAGCCAATACAATACTAAGCACCCTCAATAGTTTGATGGTGTCTTATAGCGTGACCTTTTAATATTTCGTGTGCTTCTTGATATTCTTTCGATTTATAAAATAAATTTGCTTTATCATAAGAAGGAAACTCGATAACAACAGTTCTTGGTGAACTTTCACCTTCGTTAGCAGTAGCTTTTCCACCTCGGATTAGAAATTTGCCTTTATATTTCTCAACTGCGATTTTAGCCTTTACAGCATATTCTTTAAGCTTTTCCTCATTAGTTATATCTTTATAAACACAAACTACGTAACCTTTCATTTACAACTCCTTAAAAATAAACTAATTTTTTTCATGGCAGATAAACTTATCATTGATTGGAAAGAGTATAATCTTATCGTAGAAAAACTTGCAATACAAATCCATCAAAGTGGATTTAAACCTGACATGTTAATCGGTATTATGAGAGGGGGAGCTCCTATAATAGACGTGCTAAGCAGAGTATTTAAACTTAAATGCGCTTATTTAGCTGTAGAATCTTATTCGGGAAAAGGAACCGAAGATCAACAAGGTGAGTTAGTTTTCTCTCGAGAAATGAGTTCGACAGTCCAAGAAATGAAAGGAAATATTCTATTGTGTGATGATTTATCTGACACAGGAGTTACGTTAAACAAAAGTATTGATTGGCTTAAAAAATATCCTCCATTACAGGGAAAAATTCAGTCAATAAAGACAGCTGTACTTTGGAAAAAGAAAGACTCTACATTTGAACCTGATTATTGCGCTCAAAAATTAGATAGTAATCCTTGGATAGTCCAACCTTTTGAGCATTATGAAGAAGTTAGAGTAGAAGATTTAATTAAAAAACATCTAAGAAGTTAAAGGGCCAGTATTAACCGGCCCTAAAATCATTAACCTACGTAAAAGCTTAAAACACTAGCTGCTGCAATTACCCAAATTGCAGGAGAAGTTTTTCCAAATTTACCAGTAAAAATTCTAATTAATGCATAAGCGATGAAAGCTAAAGCAATACCATTACTAATACTATAAGTAAGTGGCATAACAATCATAGCAAGCACAGCAGGACCAGACTCCGCTATATCGTTCCATTCTATATCGGTAATATTTCTTACGAATAAAATAGCCACGTATAATAAGGCCGCTCCATCTATTTCTTTTGGTAAGCTTGTTGCTAAAGGAGCAAAGAATAAACAAGCTAAGAATAAAACACCAATAACTAAAGAAGTCATTCCTGTTCTTCCGCCAGCTTTTACACCTGAACCAGACTCTACATAACTTGTTACAGTCGTTGTACCCATCATAGCTCCTGCAACTGTTCCAACACTATCCGATAGCATTGCTTTATCTATGTCTTGCACTTTACCTTTTCTATCAACTTTTCCTGCAACATTAGCTACTGAAGTTAATGTTCCAGCTGTATCAAAAAAGTCGATAAATAATAAAGTGAAAACAATTGAAGCCATACCAGCAGTGAATGCAGCTTTAAGATCAAACTCAAATAAGTAAGTCATTGGAGGAATTGATCCCACCACCCCATTAAATTTAGCTAAACCAGTTGCCCATGCAATGATACTAAAAAGTAAAATACCTATTATAATATTCCCTTTTACTTTCATTTTCTCTAGAACAATCATGAAAACGAAAGTTGCACATGCTAGAAGCACTAAAGGATTTTTAATGTCACCTAATGTAACTAATGTTACAGGGTGATCACCAACTACTCCCATAATCTCCAAACCGATAATTGCTAAGAATAATCCAATACCAGCTCCAATTCCAAGTTTTAAACTTTTTGGAATAGAGTTTATTAACCACGCCCTGATCGGTGTTAATGAAATTGCTAAGAAGATTACTCCAGCAACAAGAACAGCACCTAATGCTGCTTGGGGCGTATAACCTTGTCCAGCAACAACGCCATAAGCAACAAATGCGTTGATACCCATTCCTGGCGCTAATCCTACCGGCCAAGTTTTTCCATGAAATGCCATGATAAAACAAGCTACGGCGGTCGCTAAAATTGTTGCAGTGAATACCGCTCCAAAGTCAAAAAAACCTTTTTCTGTTCCAGCGAATTCACCAGAAAGAATAAAAGGATTTAAGAACATAATGTATGCCATTGTAAGGAAAGTTGTTACACCAGCGATTACTTCAGTTCTAAAATTTGTTTTGTGTTTTCTATATTCAAAATATTTATTCAACATCTAAAAACCTCCTGTTGATGTTAAATACTCTATATCTATTTTAAAATCTTGATTAATTTGGGTCATTTAACAATTATACAACCTACACTCAATATTTCTGTTTATAAGTTTTAGGTATAGAATCTACGAATGTTAAAAAAAGTTAAAATTTATATTTTATCTCTAATTATTTTTATTACTCTTACAGCTTGTCAAACAGTCACTAATAAAATTGATCAAAGCACAGAATTAGAAAAAAAGGAATTAAGCAAATGGTTAAATAAAACCGAAAAGGATCTCAAAAGTTTTTATGGGCAACCAGATAAAGTTGAATTTTTAAAAACTAGAAACAGAAATTACGTTTATTTTAGCGAAAAATATAAGATAAGGTGTGAACGTAAATTTGAGGTAAATCCTAAAAATATTGTGGTCGGTTTTAGTAGTAAAAACTGTTTTTAAGTTACTCGCGGAGTATAAACTCCGCAAGTAAGGTAAACTTATTTTATTTCAATAAGTCTTTTTTTCTTTATTTCAGGTATGATTTTTTCACAAGAAATAGTAAGCAAACCATCTTTTAATTCAGCACCATTTACTTTTACATCATCTGCAATTGTAAATGATCTTGCAAAAGATCTTTGCGAAATTCCTCGATGAATAATTTCATCACCATCTTTTTCTTCTGATCTTTTAACTTCTTTTGTTTTCACTGTTAAAAGATTATCTTCATATTCAACTTCTACATCGTCTTTATTAAAGCCAGCAACTGCTACTTCAATAGCATACTTGTCTTTGCCTGCTTTTCGGATGTTGTATGGCGGATAGTTGCTATGAACAGCAAGACTGCCATTACCTAACATTGATTCAAATTGGTCAAACATATCGTCGAATCCAATGCTAAAAGGTCTAAGTGAATTAAAGATCGATAGATCCTTACTTGTCATATTTCCTCCTTTGTTAGCAAGGTTAATTATTGGCCCCAGTTGGCAACCAATGATTTAGATATGGTAATTGATTTTAAATTTTCAAGATCTTTAGTTTAAAATTTTTGCAGACTTTAAAATAAAAGAATATTCTTCGGCTAATTCTGTGATTGCATTATCTCTTCCACTCATACCACCATGACCTGCAGCTTCCATTTTACACTTAAGTAATTGAGCATTATTATCAGTTTTAACATCTCTAAGTTTTGCAATATACTTTACAGGCTCAGAATAAAGAACACGGTTATCGAATAAAGATGTTGTAATTAACATTGAAGGGTAATCTTTTTTTTCAAGATTATTGTAGGGCGCGTAAGAAAGAATATATTCATAATATTCTTTGCTCTTAATAGGATTTCCCCACAGTTCCCATTCAGCTGGTGTTAAGGGTAATTTGTCATTCAACATTGTTGTCATTGTATCAACGAAAGGCACAAGAAGAAGCATTGAAAAAAATAAATCGGGTGCCATGTTGGCTACTGCGCCGCCTGTGAGTCCACCAGCACTCCCACCATAAAAACAAAGTCCACCTTCATATGTATAGCGTTGATCTATTAAATGATTTGCACAAGCGATGTAGTCTAAAAAAGTATTTTTTTTTAATTTCTTTTTTCCTTCTTCATGCCAAACATCACCAAGATCTCCACCACCTCTTATATGCGCTATAGCAAAAGTAATTCCTCTATCAACAAGACAAAATCTTGAAGCACTAAAAGATGGAGAGATGCTATGTTTGTAAGCACCATATGCGTAAAGTAGTACCTTTGATTTTCCATCCTGCTTTGCATTTTTTAATCTTACTAAGCTGATAGGAATCATTCGACCGTCATGAGACTTTGCTTTAACTCTTTCAACAACATATTTTTTGGGATCATGTCCTGAAGGAATTTCAGTTTCTTTTACTAATTTTTTTTCTTTTGAAATAATATCATATTCATAAATCTTACCAGGCGTAGCCATACTTTCCCAACTAACTCTAATTTTTGTAGTATTGGTATCTTTTTGCATCAGAGAAGCTCCAGGGACACCAATCGCTTCGTCAGAAATTTTTATCTCTTCTTCCTTGTTAGTTTTTATGTTTCTTACATACAATTTAGAGATGGCATCAGATTTTTCAGCTCGTAAAATGTAATCGTCTAAAAAATCTAAACCTCCGATCACAGTCTCTTTTTTGGCAGGTATAAAAGTCTCAAGCTTATCAATTTGCTCAGTTTTACATTTCAGTATTTTATAATCTCTAGCATTTTCATTTGTATGCACGTAAAAATAACCTTTCCAAGAGTCGAGTGAATATCTTACGTCTTTTTTTCTCTTTTTAAATAAGTGTGGTTTTATATCAGCAGTATTAGACGAAAAGTAATATTCTTCAGTTGTAATATGATCAGAAGTTGAAATTATAAAAAACTTCTCATCGGATGAAAGGCTTATTCCACAAGTAAAGGTCTCATCTTTTTCTTCAAAGATAAGTTTATCTTGTTTTACTTGAGTACCAAGAACATGTTTAAAAATTTGTCTTGGTCTATGGAATTTATCTAACTTAGAATAAAAAAAACTCTTACTATCTAGAGACCATGTTATTCCTCCGCTAGTATTTTCAATAATATCTTTCTCATTTTTTCCGGTTTTTAAATCTCGTAAATAAATCGTATAGTACTCAGAACCCTTTAAATCTAAAGAATAGGCCATGTAATTATCACAATGTGAGGTGCTTACTGAACCAACACCAAAATATTCAGATCCATAATTTTTCTTTTCAAGGTCACCATCAAAATAAATTTCTTCAGGTTTTGAACCATCAATTAATTGTCTAATTCTTTTTCCGTAATTTCCTTTAGCTTCTGTCTTGGCCCAATAATAATATTTTTTATCTTTAAATTTAAGAGAGGTGTCGTTTAATTTAATTTTAGACTTTATTTCCTGGAACAGGTTTTTTTGTAAATCTTTAACATCTTTAAAATAATCATCTGTAATCTTATTATTAGCGCTAATATAGTCTTTTACATCAGGATCAAGTTTATTAGCATCTTTCAATACCTCAAGTATATTTGGTTGATCGACCCAAGCATAATTATCAGTTAAGGTAAAGTCGTGATACTTTTTCTCACTCTTAATTTTTTTAAGTTTTGGTATACTCATATTTGAAAATTATATGAATTTGTTTCTAATAGGAATTATCATCTTTGTCATTGTTTATTTATTTTTGAATTGGTTTGCTAGAACCAGTTCAAAAAAGATTGCTACAACAATTAAAAAAATTGCAGTTTATTTCTCTCTAATTTTGGCTGCGCTTTTGGCTATAGGCGGAAAATATATATTTTCACTTCCCTTCCTATTTGTAATTTTAAGTGGATTAAAAATAAAAGGTTTTACAGCATTGCAAATGTTTCAGCTTTGGAGATTAATTCAATTTTTAAAAAATTCTGGGAGATTTTCTCAGGGACAATTTGGTCAAACCCAGGGATCATCTAGCGTAACGAACGATGAAGCTTATAAGTTGCTTGGTTTAAAAAAAGGTTGCACTAAAGAAGATGTATTGAAAGCTGCAAATCAGCTTCAAAAAAAAATTCACCCAGATATGAATAGAGATGTAAAAACCGAGAGACTTAGTCAACTTGTCAATGAAGCGAAGGAGAAAATAATCAAATCTGACTTTAGTTAATTCAAAAGTTTAATTGAATTATTAAAAACTTTTTCAAAAGAAATTTTATCTGCACCTAAAGTATTGTGAGTTGTAGTCTCCTCTGTTTCACCCTCAGGCAAAATTATTTCAATATTTTTTGAGTATTTGCCATAAGCTTGAACTGGGCTATCCATAAATAGAGCTAAACATTTTATACCTAAAGCTGATGATATATGTAGCCATCCAGTGTCATTACCAATATAAAGGTCACAGTTTTTTATAATGGGTAATGTTTCACTTATTTTTAAATTTTTAAATGAAATACAGTTATTTGACAGTTCTGAGGTAAGGAATTTATCAATTAGCTCCTTATCATTTTTGCCTGCTGCTAAATAAAATTTTGAAGGTGTTCTTGCATTAATATTAATACAAAGCTTAATAAAGTTTTTTATGTCCCATCTTTTAGTTGGGCCACTAGCTGATATGCCTAAACAAATGTGTTTGAACTCTTTAGAAAATTTTTGTTTAGCTTCTTTTACTTTTCTATCACTAATTATAAGTTCTGGTTGTGTAGATACAATGTCTCCTAATTCATTTTCTGTAAAAATTTTAGCGGATGTTACAATATTATCTTTTTTTCTAAACAATGGATATTGAGAGATATTTTTTATTCCAGCGACTTTAGAAATTAATAAGTATCTCAATGAGCTATTAAAAATAAAAACTTTATCAAATTCTTTTAATTTAAGATCTTTACTTAATTTAAAGAACCCTGAAAGACCATCATGTGTTCCAAGATTATTTTTTTTTCTATCTAATATTAAAATTTCTTTAATATGCTTATCATCAATTAAAAGTTGATTGGCACGAGAATTTTCTTTCACTAAAATTGACACAGGTGTTTGATATTTTTTCGAAATAGCATGAATATATGGCAAATAAATTACCATATCTCCCATACCAATTTTTGGTTGAATTACTAAAACTTTCATTTTTAAATTTAATAATATAACTTAGATAGAATAATTTAGGTAAGATTATGATTAAAAAAGGAGTATACGCGGCGGGATTAAGTGTTCTTAATGCTGACAGAACATTGAATATTGATGCAACGATTAATCATGCAAGCGAAGCCATTCACAGTGGTTTACATGGAGTCTTCTTTTTTGGCTCTACAGGTCAAAGCCAATTAATTTCAACAAATGAAAAGAAAGAACTTATAGCTAAAATTGCGAGTCATAAATTAAGGAAACAATTTTTTTTAGGAACTGGAAATAATTCTCTTAATGAAAATATAGATTTAATTAGATACGCAATGGAATACGATTTTAGAGAATTTTTAATTATGCCACCAGCATATTACAAAGGAAATACTGATGAAGGAGTTTTCGATTTCTATTCGAGATTAATTAGAGCCATCCCTAAAATAAAAATTATTATTTATAATTTTGAAAAGCTCAGTGGTTACAAATTTTCAGCAGAAATGGTAACCAAGCTTGTTGGAGATTTTCCAGAAAACATAATTGGATGTAAAGACTCTAGCTATAATTTATTTGAAAGTTTGAAGTTACCAAATTTTTTAATGTTTCCAGGTTCAGAGGCAAAACTTTTAAAAGGCCTAGAACTTGGCTGTTCAGGTTGCATATCAGCTGTAACCAACGTTACACATTCTTTAGCTAGAAAAGTTTTTGATGACTTTGAAAATAAAATTTTACAATCTAAAAATGAAAAATTAGTTAATGTCAGAGAAACATTTGACCAATTTAATTTAATTTCTGCTCTTCATAGTTTTTTATCGATTAAAGATGAAAAATTTAAGAATATTTTACCACCACTGGTTTTATTATCTCAAGAAAATCAGAGGAAACTAATTGATAAATTAAATAAACTAGAATTTGTGATGGAAAAAAACTTGGCGGCATAAGGTATGATTTTAGCAAGAATATTTACAAAGATTTATAAAGAAGGTGGAATTATTTTAGTAGATGCAAAAGGACAAAAATATATTTGCGGTAATCCTCGAAAAGAAAAACCGATTACTGTTAAATTGCTTAAAAATAACCTTAGTTGGAAATTGTTATTAGACCCAGAGCTCGAATTTCCAGAAGCCTATATGAGAAATGAAATTGAAATTGAAAATGCATCAATGAAAGAATTTTTAATGGATCTTGTTAAGAATTTGGGTCGAGGTGAAATCTCAACAACAAGTATAATTGCTAAAAAGATATTTCAGGTATGGAGAACAGTAACGAACTTTAATTTACCAGGTAAATCAAAAAAAAATGTTGAACATCATTATGATATTGGTGGAGATAGGGGTGAAAAGCTCTATGATATTTTCTTAGATAAAACTCATAGGCTGTATTCGTGTGCTTATTGGAAAAATGACACTAAAACTCTGGAGGAAGCTCAACAAAACAAAATAGATCATATTGTAAAAAAATTAGACATAAAAGAAGGACAAAAAATTTTAGAAGTTGGATGTGGCTGGGGTGGAATGGCTTTCGAAATAGCAAAACAAAAAAAATGTGAAGTAACTGGAATTTCTCTGAGTAAAAATCAGATTGAATACTGTAAACGTAAAGCAAAAGAATTGAATTTAGACAACCAGGTAAAATTTGAACTAATTGATTATAGAGAGGCAAAAGGAAAATATGATAGGATTTTTTCTGTGGGAATGTTTGAACACGTTGGAAGAAAATTTTACCATACTTTCTTTAAATCCATGAATAGCCTTCTTAAAGATGACGGGATATTTTTATTACATACAATAGGAGTAGTTGATAAACCTTCAGCACCAAACAAATTTATCAATAAGTATATTTTTCCTGGGGGAGTATGTCCTTCATTTAGCCAAATTATTAATCCGATAGAAAAGACAGGTTTGATTGTTGCTGACTCAGAAACATTAATAAGGCATTACGACAAAACTTTAGAAAGTTGGTTAGAGCGATTTTTAGAAAAGAGGAAGGAAGTGAAAGATCTATTTGATGAAAAATTCGTTAAAATGTGGGAGTTTTATATGGCTAGTTGTGCAGCAGCTTTCAGATATAGAGATCTAGTCGTTTTTCAATTGCAAATTGTTAAGAACTTTCAATCAGCACACCGTACAAGAGACTATATATATTCATAAAAAGTGCTATTTAATTGATAGCCTATATGAAAAAGAAGAAAAAAAAACCTATCAAGGTTAAGAAAAAAAAATCAAAAAAATTCTTACTTCGAAGAGCTAAAAATAAAAGAAAAAAAATAAAAAATAATAAAACTCAAAAAAGGACAAAATCAAAAAGGCAAATAAAGAAGAGAAATAAAAGAACAAAGCGTAAAGCAAAAGAAAGATTAAAGAAAAATTTTAAATTAAAGACACCAAAAAAAAACACAAAAAAAGTTAGAGCCATAGTATCAAACTTATTACGACTGAATGACAAAGTTAAATCTATATTTAGATTTAATATAAATTTAGATCAAACCTTACAGACTTTTTTTAAAGGGATTTCCAATAAAGTTTCAGGAATAAAAAGGATTATCTTGGAAGAGAGAGAAAAACAAAAAAAATTAAAATTAAAGCTTATGGAGCAAGAAAAGAGAGATGCTCAGAGACGATTATTAGGTCAAGAAAAACTAGCTTTAGAAGCAAAAAGAAATGAACTCAAAGAAGAACAGAAATTAGAAAAAGAAAGAAAACTAGATTTACAAAAATTTATTAAATTAGAGCAAGCTGAACTTAGAAAGGAACGAGCAGAAAAACAGAGGCAATTTTTAGAACAAATTAAATTAGAGAAAAAAATCGATCTTTTTAGAAAAAGAGAAGAATTAGAAATTAAAAACCTTGAAAAATATGTTTTAAGTCAACAAAGAGAATCTTACGAAGAAGTTCAACAACGTATTGATAAAATCAAAGAAAAATACAAGTTAATCAGGGAGCAAAAAATAAATGAAGCAATACGTGAAAGAGTTGCAAGTTTAGGCATCAAAGTAGAAGAGACTGATGATAAAGCAACATTATTAGAAAAAGAGAGAATATATAACGAAGAAAGAGAAAAGATTGAATACGCTTTAGAAAGTTTTTACAGATCAGCCCACAGTTTATGTTTTCAACTAAATAAAAAGTACATCCCAAAATATTTAAGTATAATTAGATGTATAGACAAAAGATTTGAAACGGGTGAAATTTATATAAAATGGGACGACGCAATAGAGGCCGATTGGTTAATTTTAATTTATATTAAAAATAATTCTCCTGATGAAGGGATTATAATTGAAGATAAAACCGATCCTGAAAATCACTTAACACACGAATTTCAACCTAATGAAATATTTAAAGCTTCAGATGTAATGGTTGATGCCTTAACGAAGTTGCTAGATAGTGAGAGAAATAAAAGAAAAGTTAGTTAATTATTTGATTTAATTTTTTAACTTCACCAATTTTAAAAATAATTGCATCATCTTTCCCGAAACCAAATTTTGCCGCTCCTTCTTTGAATCTTTTTCGAGGTTCCATTATAGGTTCTAAAGATAAAACTACAGTCCCCCAATGCATTCCTATTACTTTCTTACTTTTTAGATCTTTCGAAATTTGTAAGGCTTCCTCCGGATTAGTATGATAAACTGATTTGTCTTTAACTGGCATTATAGGGTAAAAATTATAAGCGCCAATATTAATAAATGTTAAATCAATAGGACCAAATTTTTTTCCAAGATCTTTATAAATGTTTCCATACCCTGTATCACAGGCAAATAAAATTTTTTTACCGTCATATTCTATTAAAAAATTTCCCCATAATGTTTTGTTAGTGTCCCATAAGCCTCTCCTTGACCAATGAACAGCTGGAAGTAAAGTTATTTTAATATTTTTGTTAATCTTAATTTCTTGATACCAGTCAAGTTCATTTACATCTTTGTAATTTTTAAAATATTTTCCAAGTTTAAGTGGTACAATTACTTTCGAATTTTTATAAGGAAAGTTTCTTATAGTAGACATATCTTGATGATCATAATGATTGTGAGTTAAAAGAAATAAATCAATTTGAGGGATTTCATTAAGGTCTAATGCAGGAGGGATATATCTTTTAGGTCCAAAAATTAATGGGCCAGTATTTTTTGAAAAAACAGGATCTGTAATTATTGTTGTATTTCCCAACTTTATAATGAATGTAGCGTGCCCAATCCAAGCAATGTAATTATCGTTTTGATAATTTTTAATATCATTTAAAAC
Organism: uncultured Pelagibacteraceae bacterium; assembly: GCA_902591415.1. Taxonomy (GTDB): domain Bacteria; phylum Pseudomonadota; class Alphaproteobacteria; order Pelagibacterales; family Pelagibacteraceae; genus Pelagilacustribacter. Next base: position 4,638 of record CACJAU010000004.1, on the reverse strand, counting down.
TTTTGTTTTGGGTACTACATGATCGTTAGGCACCTCAATCTTAATTTTTTTTCTTTCCTCATTAAAAATTTTATAAGACCATTTTATATTTGGGTCTCTTTCAGGCGATCCTTCAGGATTTCTAAAAGTTCCATTTGGAAGATGATGATAAGGAGGTTTTTCCATTGTGATAAGTTCAAAATTAAAAAAAAGAAAAACTAATAGAAATGAGGAGAATTTTCTCATTTATCCTATTAATTTTTTTTTCTTGTTTTGTTATTAATTTTATTACCATATTCCCTTATTTTATCCCATTCACTTTTATGTTCATCATTTTTCCTCTCTGCCTTAAATGAGATTACTAAAGGTAGAACAATTAATATTAAAATGATTACGAAACAAGAGATAATAAGGGGCATACTCATACCCCTTATTACCATAAAATTATTAATTTGAAATAATTATTTAGCCGTCTAAACAATTTAATTTATTAATTCTTTTGTCAAAGTCTTTTAACGCATCTTGACTTACTAACCAAACATAAGACGACTCTTGTAATTGATTATTATCTGCAACTGTACAACGTTTTCCAATTTTCACTTTTGACATGTTGCTACCTGCACAGTTCGTCAATAAAATTAATAAAGTTAAAATAGTTAATATTTTCATAATTAAAAGTTAATTTTAAATTCTGCGCTTTGATTGGCATAAATTAGACTAAAAAAAGAATTTCTAACTTTGTTGAAAATTTTTCTTTTTAGGAATAAGCTTTAGTATGTCAAAATTTCACACTTATAAAACTAAAGTATATTATGAGGACACAGACGCAGGTGGAATAGTATATTATGCGAAATATCTTCACTTTATTGAAAGAGCAAGAACAGAGATGATTTATGACCATCTAGGATTAAATCATGCTCAACTTAGTAGTGAATTTAATATTATATTTGTAGTGAGAGAATGTAACATTAAGTATCATAAGCCCGCTAAATTTGAGGATAGTTTAGTGGTTCGAACATATATTTTAAAAAAAACACCTGTTAGATTAAATCTTAAACAAGAAGTTGTATGTGGAGAAAAGATTTTGGTCACAGCTGAGGTTGAATTAGCTGTAATTGACAAAAATGGGTCTATAACTAAAATTTCAAAAGAATTATTAGAAAAAATATAAATTTGACGAATAGACGACATACCTTCGCCAAAATTCACAAATAAAACAACTCAAGTTTGCAAAATTAGCATTACTGAATATCGGAAATTTAAATTAAAAAGGGCATATGAAATTAAAACAATTCAAAAAAGTTAAAAACAAAAATTCTGTAAAAAAATTTAAAAAAATTTCTCTTTTCGAGCTCCAAAACTCGCCAAAAGCTTTACTTTTTAGAGTAAGAGCTTAATCGCCTTTCTTCCTGAAATTAATGGCCTAACTTGCAAAGCCATTGTTTTTATAACTAAAATTGTTAAACTAATCTGTGAAAAGTAAGAAAAAAAATTCTAAAGTAGCTATTATTATGGGATCGCAATCCGACTATTCCGTAATGAAAGATTGTGAAAAAATTCTTAAAATCTTAAAAATCAAATATCAAGTTTTTATTGTGAGCGCTCATAGGACACCTAAGAGAATGTTTCATTTTGCAGAAACAGCCCAAAAAAATGGTTTCGGTGTAATTGTAGCAGGAGCAGGTGGAGCTGCACATTTAGCAGGCATGGTCGCGTCTTTAACTACTTTACCGGTATTAGGTGTTCCTATGGAAACTAAAAAAATAAAAGGTCTTGATAGCCTACTATCAATGGCACAAATGCCGAAAGGTGTTCCCGTAGGTTGTCTTGCAATCGATGGCGCTTTTAATGCAGGTATTCTTGCTGCTTCAATAATTGGCAACTTTGATACAAAAGTAAAATCAAATTTAGAGAAATGGAGGAGACTCCAAACTCAATCTATTAAAAAAAAACCTAAATAACAAATGTCTGACATCACTTTAGGGATTATAGGCTCAGGTCAATTAGGCTCACTACTTTGCCAAGCAGCCAAAAAACTAAGTGTAAAAACAGTAGTTATATCTGATGACGAACAAGGCCCTGCACAAAATTATTCTAACGAGTTTATTTATTCAAAATATAACGATGAAAATAAAATTAAAAATTTTATTGAAAAAGTCAATATCGTAACCTTTGAATTTGAAAATATACCGATAGATATTTTAAAAAAAATAGAATTAAAAAAAAAAGTCTTCCCTAAACCTGAGATAAATAAAATAATTCAGAATAGAAAATTAGAAAAAAAATTTGTCAATGATTTAGGTATCAAAACAACAGATTGGGCGTTTATTAAAAAAGCTGGAGATATTGAAAAGAATAAAAACTTATTACCTGGAATTTTAAAGTCAAACACACTTGGTTATGATGGGCACGGACAATTTGTTTTAAATTCTCTTGATGATGTAAAAAAAAATTGGTGTTTCACTGCTGACTATATTTTAGAAAAGAGGGTAAACTTAAAAAGAGAGATATCAGTTGTAATCACAAGATACCTGAATGGTGAAACTTATATTTATGAGCCCATAGAAAATATTCATAAAAACCAAATTCTTAATCATTCAAAAATCCCTGCAGATATTAATAAAGAAATTTTTAAAAAAGCACAGAATAACGCAAAACTTATTTCTGAAAAATTGGATTACGTTGGCACGATGTGTGTTGAGTATTTTATCGACAAAGATGATAATTTGTTAGTAAATGAAATTGCTCCCAGGGTTCATAATTCAGGTCACTTAACAATAAACGCCTTTAACATCAGTCAATTTGAAAATCATGTGAGAGCAGTATGTGATTTAGGTTCAGAAAAAGTAGAAAAAATTTCTAACGCTGAAATGTTTAATATTCTAGGACAAGACATTGAGACTTACAGATCGAAAATATTTAGTAAAAACGAATTTTTTTATGATTATGGAAAAAAAACTATTAAAGATAAAAGAAAAATGGGACATCTTACAGTTTTAAAAAAATAATTATTTAATCGTTATTCTATGCATTACTCTTCTGCAGTTCCTTATTTCACTAGCCATATGCAGAACACTTAAATTATCCCAAAGACAGATATCACCTTTATTCCACTCATATGAAAATATAAACTCTTCTTTGTTTACGTGGTCTATTAAATAATTTTTTAAATATTCAGCTTCTTCCTCTCTAACATTTTTAATCTTCATTAAATGTCCTGGAGAAACATAAAGAGTTTTCTTTCCATCTACGGTAATAACTATTGGATGTTCAGCATTCATACTTTCTGAAGATTTTATGCCCATTTCTTTTTCTCGTTCAAGTCTTGTTACTGCTATTGGACCTGCTGACGAAAAGATTCCAGTAGCGTCTTTAATTTTTTCTTTAATGTCTTTTGGCAACTTGTCGTAAGCATTAAAACCAGATGAGAATATAGTATTTCCTTGGCCAACTGGTATCTCTTTACCCATTAACATTGTATATCTTGGTCTATCATCAGCTAAATAACTTGTATCTTGATGAAGCCAGCTCGAACCGAAACTTAAATTTTTATCATCAGGCTTTCTCTCGATTACATTTATAAATGGAAATTTCTCATCTAAGCCTTTAAGTCTTGGATACACTACCGGTTGACCAATAGTTTTTGCAAAATTTTGATAAGTTTCAGGATCAAGATCTTGTTTTTTTATAAATATTACTCCGTATTGGTTTAAAATTTTTTTTATTTCTTTTGCTTGATTTTGATCTAAGGATTTTAAATTAATGTTGTTGATATAAGCCCCAACATTATTTTTTCCTGGTGTGATAGATAAATTCATTTAGTTTAAAGGTTGAATTAAAGCGGGGTCGTTATTTATTGGATTATTTACATCTTTTGAAATTTCATGAAATTTTAATTCTGGAGGTTTGATTGAATTCAATATTTCCATGGCATCTTTTTTTACATTTAAGTAATTATTGATCTGACTTTTGTTTATTATCAAAGGCTCTCTATGATGAATAGTACTTATTTTTTCTGTGGCTTCTCTTGTAATAATACAAAATTGATTGTTTTGATGAATTGCTGCAAAAAACATTATTTCATCATCATCTTTTGAAAAATAATAAGGAATTTTATTTTTATCTTCTCTTCTCCATTCATAGTATCCATCTGCAGGAACAATACATCTCGAAGTTTGAATTAAATTTTTAAATGTTACTTTCTCCATAAGTGTCTCTTTTCTCGCATTTATAAGAGGAGAAAATTTATCTAGTTTTTTTGACCAGCTTGGAACCAAACCCCATTCAGATAGTTCTAAAGCCTTTCCGTTAGTATATGATTTTATAATTGGAAGCTTTTGTGTTGGGTGTGCGTTATAATTATCTACATCCTCCACTTTAATATTTGTTTTGACTAGATCAACAGTTTTTGTCACTGGTTTAGTTATTTTATAACGCCCGCACATTATTTCTTTTTTTTCTCTCTTTTAAATTTTCTTTTTTGTTTTAAAGTAAGTTTAGCTTTTTTCATCACACTAGAATCCTTAAAACTTTTCCCGCTATACCGCTTTGACATTATTAGTCTCCTATTATCTTATAGTTTTGCTCACCTAAATGGTCGACTTTTAAATGAAGTTCATCACCTACTTGAAGAAATTTTTGAGGTTTTTGCTCCATACC
>CACJAU010000003.1 GCA_902591415.1 uncultured Pelagibacteraceae bacterium | reverse complement strand
ATTGGCGAGGGTCAAAAAAAACCAAAAAAATATTTTAAAAATAATGTAATAGGTACTAAAAAATTACTTGATGCTTGCAAAAATACTACTGTGAAAAATTTTATATTTTCTTCTACGGCAGCAATATACAAAGAAGGTCAATATAAAGTTTCAGAAAAATCTACAATAAAACCTAAAAGTATTTATGGTAAAACAAAAATTAAAGCTGAAAAATTGATTAAGAAATTTGCAAAAACAAATAAAATAAATTATGGAATATTAAGATATTTTAACATTGCTGGCTCAAGTCCATCAGGAAAAATTGGTCTGATAAATAAAAGTAGCGATCATTTGTTTAAAAATTTTTCAATAGCACTAATGAAAAAATTACCGAAATTGAAGATTTATGGTACAAATTATAAAACTAAAGATGGGTCATGTATAAGAGATTTTATCCATGTTTCTGACATAGCTGAGATACATTATCTGGTTTTAGAAAAAATTAATAAATTAAATACTTCAAAAATATTGAATTGTGGGTACAATAAGGGGACTTCCGTCTTGGAAGTTGCTAAAGAATTTAAACGTCAATCTTCAAAAAAAGTAAAATTAATTTACACAAAAAGACGTAATAATGATTTAATAAAGATTATTGCCTCTAATAACAGATTAAAAAAATTTATAAAATGGAGTCCAAAATTCAATAATTTAGGCAAAATTGTAAAAAGTTGTATAACTTGGGAAAAGAAAATTAAATAAAATGAAAAATTACAAAATAGCTTCAATCGCAGGAGACGGTATTGGAAAAGAGGTGCTTCCCGAAAGTTTAAAGATTTTAAAAGAAACTGCTAAGAAACATCAATTTAAAATTCAATTTGATGAGTTTGAATTTGCTTCATGTGATTACTATAAAAAGCACGGAAAAATGCTTCCTGATGATTGGAAAGAAAAAATTGGAACTCACGACGCAATCTTTTTTGGGGCAGTGGGTGATCCTTCAAAAGTCCCCGACCATATAAGTTTATGGGGATCTTTATTAAAATTTAGAAGAGAATTTGATCAATATGTAAATTTAAGACCTGTTAAATTATTTAATGGAGTACCTTGCCCTTTATCAAATAAAAAACCAGGTGATATAGATATGTTAATTGTGAGAGAGAACACTGAAGGCGAATACTCTTCAGTCGGCGGTAGAATGTATAAAGACACTAACAGGGAAATAGCTATCCAGGAAACAATTATGTCTAAGCATGGTGTGGACAGAGTTCAAAAATATGCATTTGAATTGGCAAAATCCAAAGGAAGAAAAAAAGTTACAAATGCAACTAAATCAAATGGAATTTCCATTACAATGCCATTTTGGGATGAGAGATTTGATGTTATTAAAAAAAATTATCCTGAAATAAAGACCGATCAATTTCACATTGACATACTAACCGCTAGATTTGTTTTAACACCAGAGTGGTTTGACGTTGTAGTTGCATCAAATTTATTTGGAGATATTTTATCTGATTTAGGTCCAGCCTGTACAGGTACTATTGGTATAGCTCCATCTGGTAACATTAATCCTGAAAATAAACATCCTTCATTATTTGAGCCAGTTCATGGTTCAGCTCCGGATATCGCTGGTAAAGGAATAGCAAATCCAATTGGGCAAATATGGTCAGGTGCATTAATGCTTGATCATTTAGGAGAAAAAGAGGCTGCAAAATCTATATTAAATTCAATTGAAAAAACTTTATCAATTAAAGAAAATAGAACAAAAGATCTTCAAGGCACAAGTAACACAGCAGAGTGCGCAAAAGCTGTTTTAAATAATATTAATTAAATGTCAAAAATGAATTTACAAGATTCATTTAAAAAATTTTGTAAACAAAATAAGTTTGAAATAAATTCACAACAAAAAGAAATAATTGTTTTACTAGATAAATTTTTAAACCAAAAAGAAACCTTTTTAAGCAGTCTTTTTAAAAAAAAAGAAAAACTTTGTTTTTACTTACATGGAAAAGTAGGTGTAGGTAAAACGATGTTACTTAATTTCGTTTACGATAGGTTAGAAACAAAGAAACTTAGGCAACATTTTAACGAGTTTATGATTAATTTCCATGATTTTAGACATAAAAAAAAAGATAATAATACTATAAGAATTTTTGTAAAAAAAATTAAAGAAAAATACGACTTAATATATTTAGATGAATTTCAAGTTACAAATATAGTTGATGCAATGATATTGGGTAAATTATTTGAAATTATTTTTGAGGAAAAAATTAAAATTATAATCACAACCAACACTAAATTAAATGATCTTTATAAAGATGGCCTACAAAGGGAACAATTTTTACCCTTTATCAAAATTATAGAAAATTTTTCTATTCAAAAAGAATTATTGATTGAAAATGATTATAGAAAAAAACACAATGAAAAATTTAAAGAAATTTTTTCACCTTTAAACGAAAAAACTTCTTTTAGAATAAATCAAAGATTTCGAGAACTTACTAGAAATAAAATTAAAGAGACGAAAATAGTAACAACGAAAGGAAGGAATTTTGTAATTGAAAATTTTTTGGGCGTTGCAAGATTTAAATTTAAAGATTTATGTGATAAAAATTTGGGAGCTGAAGATTACATCAATATTGCTAATAATTGTAATCATATTTTTATTGAAGAAATTCCTATATTCAATAATGAAAATTCAAACCAACAACTAAGATTTATTACTTTGATTGATGTATTTTATGAAAAAAAAATTAGATTAACTTTGTCACTTGAGGGAAACTTTGAAAATTTAAGTTCATCAAACAAACATTCGGAGATTTTTAAACGTACTGTGAGCAGATTGTTTGAAATGACGAAAAGTCCCTAATTATAAGTAGTATTATCATATATATTGGAAGTGATTTATAGATTGGCCTATATTTAGTGCTTACTTAAAATTGTAATTCGAACCAAAAAGGATAATAATCCACCCGTTTTGAAACTTCGTTTCAAAAATATTGTTAACAATAATAAAAACTAAAGAGGATTATAATAATATGATCAAATCAATCAAAACTTGGATTTTAGTTGGATTTGCATCTTTGCTTTTAGTCGCTTGCGGCCAAGGCGGAGGAGGAGCTGGTTCAAAAAAATCTAAAACTTTAGAAAATACTAAGAAAGCTGGTTTTGTGAAATGTGGTGTTTCACAAGGACTACCTGGTTTCTCTAATGCAGATGCATCTGGAAACTGGTCTGGTATTGACGTGGACGTATGTAGAGCTGTTGCAGCTGCTGTATTAGGTGATGCAGACAAAGTTAAATATACTCCGTTAAGTGCTAAAGAAAGATTTACGGCATTAACATCAGGTGAAATTGATGTACTTGCACGTAACACTACTTGGACATTATCAAGAGATGCTGACATTGGTTTAACTTTTGTTGGTGTGAACTTTTATGATGGTCAGGGTTTCATGGTAAGAAAAAATTCTGGAATTAATTCTGTGAACGATTTCAAAGACGGTATTTCTGCTTGTACAAATACAGGTACAACTACTGAGCTTAACATGAGAGACTTCTTCAATTCAAAAAACATCAAGTATGAACCCATCGCGTTTGAAAAAGCGGATGAAGTTGTTCAAGCTTATGATGCTGGAAGATGTGATACTTACACAACTGATAAATCTGGTTTAGCGGCACAAAGAACAAAAATGTCAAATCCAGATGAGCATAAAGTACTACCTGAAACGATTTCTAAAGAGCCATTAGGTCCTGTTGTAAGACAAGGGGATGCTGTATGGGAAGATATCGTAAGATGGTCTCTAAATACTATGATCGAAGCAGAAGAGTATGGTGTTAATTCATCTAACGCTTCTAGCCTAAAAGACTCTGAGAACCCAGCTATCAAGAGATTAGTTGGATCTGAAGGAGAATTAGGTGCTGCTTTTGGTTTAGATAATGACTGGAGCTTAAGAATTATCGAGCAAGTCGGTAACTACGGTGAGAGCTATAAAAAACATATAGCTGATACTGGTATTTTACCTAATAGAGGTCCAAATCAATTATGGACTAAAGGTGGAATTCTTTACGTACCACCAGCAAGATAATTGCTAATAAAATTAAAAAGGGCTGGATTTATCTAGCCCTTTTTTTTACTCTCAAAATAATGATTTTTAAAAAATTAAATATTGAAAACAAAAAAGTAAGAGATTTAATCCCTCAAGCAATAACTGTTTTAGCCTTACTGTCTGTAATTATTTATTTTGCAACTAATGCTCAAATCAACATGGGTAACAGAGGAATATCTTTTGGATTTGGTTTTTTAAATCAGGAAGCATCATTTGATATTACTTTTTCAATGATTGAGTATGACGGCTCACACTCATATGGAAGAGCATTTTTAGTAGGTTTATTAAATACAATTTTAGTTTCAGCGATCGGAATATTTTTTGCAACAATAGCTGGTGTAATTGTTGGTGTATCTAGATTATCTGACAATTATTTGATTGCAAAAGTAGCTGAATGGTATGTAGAAATTTTTAGAAATATACCTTTAATATTACAAATTTTTTTCTGGTATTTTGCAGCACTGCGAGCATTACCTCTACCTGAAAACGGCATAAGTTTTAATGATATTTCATTTTTAACTATAAAAGGTTGGTATGTTCCAAAGTTTATATGGACAAATTTTAATATTTTTCTTTTATCTGTAATAGCCTCATTAATAGCTATTTATTTTATAAATTCTTATGCAACAAAACAAAGAGAGCAGTTTGGAAAACAGTTGCCAACTACAACAATATCATTATCAACATTAATATTACTACCTTTAATTACTTTTCTTTTTCTTGGGGTTTCTCTTACTTTTGAATATCCAGTTTTAAAACAACTTTCACCAACAGTTTACACTTATGAAGGTGGAGTTAGTATTATTCCTGAATTGATTGCTTTAGCTTTAGCTTTATCAATGTATACAGCAACCTTTATTGCAGAAAATGTAAGAGCTGGAATTCTTGGAGTAGGCAAAGGCCAAAAAGAAGCTGCGGCAAGTATAGGATTGAATAAGAGTCAAATTTTAAAACTAGTAGTGATGCCACAAGCATTGAGGATTATTATTCCACCGACTACAAACCAATATTTAAATTTAACAAAAAATTCTTCATTAGCTGCTGCTATAGCGTACCCCGATATAGTATTAGTTTTTGCTGGTACAGCACTAATGCAAACTGGAAGGGCAATTGAAATAATTTCTATAACAATGCTTACATACTTAACTTTAAGTATCTCAATTTCTATTTTTATGAATTGGTACAATAAAAAAATGGCAATAAAGGAAAAATAATGAATTTAATTGCTAAGCCATCAAAAGAAAACATTAAAACTTATGTCCCTATAGGTTTTTCTCTTATTTTTTTAAGTTTAATTGATGTTTTTGCTAATGCATTTTTTAATTTAAATTTAATGGCTTTTTTACCTTCTCAATTAAGCTATTTTTTACCGTTGATATTAGGCTTTATTGGATTTTATCTCATTAGAATTGAATTTAGCGGTGTTCGTCATTTAGATCTTTTGAATAAAAATATTAATTCTAATAACTTTAATGCTCTATTAACTCTTTTTACAATTTTTATTATTTTAAAGTCTATTCCCCCAATGTTGAATTGGTTTATTTTGGATGCTAATTTTATAGGCAATTCAAAAGATGATTGCACAGGTGATGGTGCTTGTTGGGTATTTATAAAAGTATGGTTTAACAGGTTTATGTATGGCCTTTATCCTGATACAGAACAATGGAGAATAAATACAGCTTTTTTAATTTTATTTGTAATTGTTGGTATTTCATTTTTTGTTTCAGAAAAACTTAAAAAATATTTTATTTTATTTTTAGTTTTTATTTACCCATTCATTGGAATAAAACTAATTTCTGGAGGAAGTTTTGGACTTGAGTATGTTGAGAGTGCAGCTTGGGGAGGTCTTTCATTAACTTTTATTATTTCTGCTTTTGCAATTCTATTTTGTTTTCCCATTGGCGTTTTTTTGGCATTAGGCAGAAGATCTTCATTACCTGCCATTAGATATATTTCCATTGGCTTTATAGAACTTTGGAGAGGTGTTCCATTAATTACAGTTTTATTTATGTCAGCTGTAATGTTTCCTATGTTTCTGCCTGATGGAACTTTCATTGATAAATTAATTAGAGTTTTGATAGCTATTACATTATTTGAAGCCGCATATATGGCAGAAGTTGTTAGAGGAGGATTACAAGCTTTACCAAAAGGTCAATATGAAGCTGCTAAGTCTCTAGGGATGGGCTATTGGAGAATGAACGCGCTAATAATATTGCCTCAAGCGCTTAAATTAGTGATACCTGGAATAGCAAATACTCTTCTAGCTTTAGTAAAAGATACACCACTAATTTTCGTTGTGGGCTTGATGGAATTAGCAGGTATGATAGGTTTAGCAAAAACTAATCCTAAATGGCTTGGAATGGCAATGGAAGGCTATGTTTTTGCAGGTTTAGTTTTCTGGGTAATATGTTATGCAATGAGTAGATACAGTCAAAATTTAGAAAAAAAATTAAGTACAGAAAGATAGAAATGTCAAAAATAATTGAACTTAAAAATGTAAATAAATGGTTTGATAAATTTCAAGTTCTTAAGGACATTGATCTTGAAGTAGCCCCACAAGAAAAAATTGTTATATGTGGACCATCTGGATCTGGTAAATCAACTTTAATAAGATGTATAAATAGATTAGAAGAGCATCAAAAAGGAAATATTATTGTTGATGGCACAGAACTCTCTGAGAGTACAAAAAATATTGAAAAAATAAGAGCTGAAGTTGGAATGGTATTTCAACAGTTTAATTTATTCCCTCACTTATCTATTCTAGATAACTGCACACTAGCTCCTATCTGGGTGAAAAAACTTCCAAAAAAACAAGCCGAGGAAGTAGCAATGAGTAATTTAAAAAGAGTTCAAATTGATGATCAAGCCTTAAAGTTCCCTGGACAACTTTCAGGAGGTCAACAACAACGTGCTGCAATTGCAAGAGCTCTATGTATGGAACCTAAAATAATGTTATTTGATGAGCCAACATCTGCATTAGATCCAGAAATGATTAAAGAGGTTTTAGACGTAATGGTTGATTTAGCAAATGGCGGGATGACTATGTTAGTTGTAACACATGAAATGGGTTTTGCTAAAGAAGTAGCTGATTACATGATCTTCATGGATGAGGGTAAAATTGTAGAGAGAGCTAAAACAAAAGAGTTTTTTGAAAGCCCTAAATCAGAAAGAACAAAACTTTTCTTGAGTCAAATTTTATAGCCAATTTGGAATTGGTAAATTTTTACTTCTTAAAAACTCTTTATTGAAAATTTTACTAGCGTATCTTTTACCGTTGTCGCATAATATAGTAACTATAGTTTTCCCTGGCCCCATTTTTTTAGCCATTTTTATAGCTCCAGCAATATTAATACCTGATGAACCACCTAATATTATTTTTTGTTTCTCAATTAAATCATAAATTATTTTTAAAGCCTCAGTATCATTAGTTTGAAAGGCATCATCAATTAAAGCTTTTTCAAAATTCTTTGTTATTCTGCCTGTTCCAATTCCTTCAGTTATTGAGCTCCCTGAGTTTTCAAGTTTGTTATTTTTTATATATGAATAAAGTGATGACCCCATTGGATCAGATAAAGCAATTTTAATATTATTATTTTTATTTTTAAGACCAATAGAAACACCTGCTAAAGTTCCGCCTGTTCCAACGGCACAAGTAAATCCATCTACTGTACCTGCGGTTTGACTCCATATTTCTTCAGAAGTTGTTTGGATATGTGCTTCAGTGTTTATTGTATTATCAAATTGATTAGCCCAATAAACGCCATTTGAACTTTTTTTATTTAAATCTTCCGCAATTTCTTTAGATTTTTTTATATAATTTTTAGGATCTGCATATGGAACTGCATCAACTTCAATAAGTTCAGCTCCTAATTTTTTCAAAGTATCTTTTTTTTCAATAGATTGTGTTTTAGGAATTACAATCTTTAATTTTAAATCATATTCTTTACAAACAACGGCTAAACCAATACCAGTATTACCTGCCGTACCTTCGACAATAGTTCCACCCCTAGATATTAGTTTACGATTGATAGCATCTTTTATAATAAATAAGGCAGCACGATCTTTGACGGATTCGCCCGGATTTAAGTATTCAGCTTTACCGTAGATGTGACAACCCGTTAATTCTGAGGCTTGTTTTAATTTAACTAATGGTGTATTTCCAATTTGAGAAACAACTGTTTTCGTATCCATATTACTAAATATATGAAAAAATTTATACTTTCAATTGCAATTTTATTTTTATTAAGCATAGAGTCGTTTGGACATGTAGAACATTATGCAAAATATAATTATTTAGAATACGAATTATTTAGAAATAATAAACCTATTGGTTATCATATATACAAATTTAACAGAAAAAATGAAAATCTTTCAATATCTAGCGAAGTAAGTTTTAAGATTTCAAAATTAGGTGTTGATTTATATAAATATTTTGCAAAGAGCGAAGAAAATTACGAAAAAGGTGTATTCAAAAGTTATACCTCTAAAACTAAACAGAATAAAAAAGACAGGTATGTGAATATTAAATTAGATTCTGATAATAAAAATTTGATAATTGATGGCTCATCATACAAAGGTAAAGCAAACAAAAATTTTATAGTAGGCACATGGTGGAATCATGAAATTATAAAGGCAGAAGCCCAAATCAGCGGTATTTCAGGAAGAATAATAGAACAAAAGGTTACATTTATTGGGAAAGAGGAAATAAAAATTGGAGAAAAAATATATAAAACCTTACATTTTAACTTTAAATCCTCCGATGAGACACTTCCTGATAGTAAAAAATTAAATACAGATATCTGGTATGAAGAAAACACATATCTTTGGGTAAAAGCAGCTTTTGAAAAAACTGGTTATTGGGAGTATAGGATTAAAAACGTAAAATAATTCTTATTTTAGTCTTTAATTTAAGGCTTAAGTCAATACCAAAAATTACTTTTTTTTGAGCAAATTTAAGATAAATAAATTTTTTTTTATGTATTGCTAAAACGTTCATTTTGAGGTTTTATTAAAAAAAAAGGGGAGTTCTAATGGAAGAAAATTTCAATATTCATTTGGGTAAAAAATTAAGAATGAGGAGATTGTCATTAGGTTTAACGCAAACAAAAGTCGCTCAAGCAATTAACGTCACATTTCAACAAATTCAAAAATACGAGAAAGGGACTAATGGTGTTAGTTCAAATAGACTTATGCAATTATCTCAGTTTTTAAAAGTGCCAATAATCTATTTTTTTGAAGACTATAAGGAATTTAAAGACATAACCTCTAGTGAAGAAACTCACGATGATTTAAATTACTCTTTTTTAAGTAGAACATTTTCTTCTTTATCAAAAACTCAAAAAGAAAAGATATTGCAGATTTTAAATAACACTTCTAAATTTGAAAAAGTTGGGTAAATCTGGCTCCTCGGGCAGGACTCGAACCTGCGACCAATTGATTAACAGTCAACTGCTCTACCAACTGAGCTACCGAGGAATGACAATTAACCAAATTAAATATAGCATTCAAAAGTGTCTGTAAATCAAAATATATATTTTATATACTGAATTATTAATTTTTTTTTATAAAATGATAAAAATGAATAAATATTTAACAATTATCTTAATCAGTTTTTTAATAACATTTACATCTAAAGCTCAAGATATAACAGATTTTCAAATAGAGGGTATTTCTATTGGAGATACTTTACTCAACTTCTTGTCAAAAAATGAGATACAAAAGAAATCTTACATACCTGAAAATTCATCTATGGAAAAATCAAATTATAGACAGGTTACTTTTGGTAAGAAATTAAAATTAAATTCAGAATATGATGAAATAATTATAGTCTATGATAAAATGAATAACTACAAAATTGGTTCTGTTTCTGGAAGGATCATATACAAAAATAATATAAATGATTGCTATTCAAAAATGGACGAAATTTCTATCGAAATTTCAAATGTAACTAATTTACCAATATCAAAAAAAAGAAAAAGTAAATACAGAGGAGATAAGACAGGTGAAAGTTACAAAACTACAATTGCAGTTACAGATAAAATTGGTAATTTAATAAATATTACTTGTTATGATTTTTCAAATAAAATGCGTTATCCAGATACTATGAGTATAGCCATTGCATCTAAAAATTACTTTGAATGGAACCGGAAAAAAGCGTTTAGATGATTTGAAAAAAAAACTAAAATGAGAATATTTGTATTGTAACTAATATATAAACTAAACCAAGCCAGGTTCTTAATTTTTTGTTGTAAAAAGTCACAGCTTTTTGGTTTTTAACAATAAATCTACTAAAACCAATACTCATAAAAGTTGGAATAGAACAAAAAACGTAGGATAGTAAAATATATTTATCTAAAGCTGTTAGATAATCTAGTTTTGGTATATCATCAGAAAACACAAAATTGTAAGCAATTAAGGAGAGCAGTGCTACAATTGATGTCGTTAATCTTGCGTCAAGTTTATATGTAGGTATCCATAAAACAAACCAAGCAATACTTAAAATCAAAAATACAGGAATGATTATTTTGTAGATATAATGAGCTGAATTTCTTTCAATATTAATTATAAGATTTATTGCATTTTCATTATATAAAACATTCTTTTTTAAAAATTTATTATAATAATTTTCTTTTATAATTTCTTCACTTTCAATATTAACACTTTTAACATTCCACTCTTTAAGATAACTTTTTGAGACATTTTTTAAATAGTTATCTAAACCTAAAAATGCACCCGTATCAGGAGTAATGAAATGAACAGCTCCGTAAACTGTTTTAGGCCAAGCTGCTTGAGGATTAGAAGTATTTGTAGCACCAGATAAAATTGTGATCTTCAATTTTTGGTCATCAAAAGGAAATTTTTTAAAATCAAATTGTTGTCTAAATTGACCTATGCCGGACTCAAGTCTAATTGTACTAACTTCACCATCATCATAAGTGTAATAAACTGGAAAGTTTCCTGGTGCAGCTGATTTGATTCCACTTCTGATATCTACGTCATATTTATATTCTTTAAATTCAGGTGTAGTAATTGGGTAATATCCAAATCTATTATCAATCATAAACGGGTCATCAGTTAATAAATTTTTTGCAAACTTATTAAGTTCAGGTCTTGAATTTACAAATGCAGCTTGAAAGGAAATTTCTAAGAGACCTTTATTTGTATCAATATTGTTTATAAATTCTAAGTCGAAATTAGCTAATTTTACGTCATTAAAATCATATGTGTAAGATCTTAATTTTACTACTTTGTTATTACCTAAAATCAATTCAGCATCTTTATCTTGAGAATGTAATTGTCTAATTGTCTCATCGGTCGCTTTAGATAAGTCAGTATTATTATATTTTAAAACCGATAAACCATTTTTAATATCTTTCTTATTAAATAATGAATATCTTATTACTGGAAAGTTTTTATTGTCTCTTTTTATAATTATGTTTTTATTTTTGTTGTTCCAAGCAAAGTCGTAGAATATACCAATGTCTTTTTTTCTTTCTTGAAAGGGGTATTTGTTGGCATACTCACTATTAAAAATTCTATTGTTAAATTCAGCACTTATATCTGCACTCATTTTGTTTGATAAAAAACAAAAAAAACTTAAAAAAATGGCTAAAATTCTTTTACGATTCATAAAACATTTTGTTGTACAAATTAATATTATAATCATAATAACCTAAATGGCAAAGATAAGAAAAAATGCATCAATTGAAAATGGGTTAATGAAAGTATTAAAAATCTTAAATGATACAGAAATCCAAGAGTCTATTGGAAAAAGTTCTTCTTATATAAGAAAATGTAGTAATCCTGATTTACCTCAACAAATTGATCACAATGACTCTTTTAAATTAGATCAATCTTGTATTAAAAAAGGTAAAGCCCCTCCTTTATTTACCTCTTACGAGCATATGATTGCTGAAGTTTTAGATAATAGTGAAGATATTGAGAATAAAGATATTAATGAGATGCTTGTTAAATCAACTATTCTACATGGAAAACTTACTGAGCTCGTTAAAGATGCTAAAGATCCAAATAGTGAAAAAGGAACTGAAATTTCACCCATTGAAAAAAAAGAAATTGATCAAGCTATAACTGAATTAGAAAATAAAATTTTAAAAATTAGATTAAAAATAGATATTAAGAGTTAAAATTTAAGATATTTTTTTATATTTATCCCACTTTCCATCTTGATCATAATCATAGGCCATAAAATCGGCTGTTCCATTATCATCTTTATCTATTTCTGCTCTATTAGCATTACCATCTAAATCATCATCAAATAAAAAGATTTCAAAATTTTCGTTTTCATTTTCATCAAATGCAACTATTTCAATAATACCATCTTCGTTTTTATCAATTAATGCAGTATCAATAACTCCATTTTTATTTTCGTCTATGAACCAAACATCAGTGATACCATTCTTATTTACGTCACCTTTTATTGCATCTGGGTATTTTTTATCAATATTATTTTTCTTTGCATCTTTATCTTTTTTTGTTATCCAAGTTTGGTTTTTTTTCTTTTTTTGGATGAATTTATTATTATTTTTTTTTTGAGGTTTTTTTAAAAATTCGACTAGGTCATTTACAGATATTGCAAAATTCAAATTTTCACCATCTTTAGTGAAAGTATTCACCCCTATTAATTTCTTATTTTTGTTAAATAAAGGTCCTCCCGAATTACCAGGATTAATTGGAGTTTGTGTTTGAATAACGCTAGCATAATGTTGTGAATTACCATATTTCCATTTATAATTAGGTCTTAGTTGGCTTACCATTCCACTACTAAAACTCCATATTAAATCGCCAGGATGACCGATAGCAAATACAGTTTCTCCTATATTAATGTTATTGAAGTTTCCTAAAACTACTGGTTTTATATTTTTAGGCAATCCAGATATCTCTAATAATGCTAAATCTTTTTGTTTATCAACCTTAATAACTCTAGCGTTATAAGAGTCTTGAGTTCCAATCATATAATCTTCATCAATCAAGTTTTTGGGTTTAAGCCAAATTTTAACATTTTTTGCTCCATCTATAACATGCCAATTTGTTACTATTTTTAATCCATTGTGATTAACTATAAATCCAGATCCTGATCCATTTTTCTTAAAGTTAGCAATAAACACTACACTGCTAGAAAATTCTTTATAAATTTCTTCTGATGAACCTTTAAATTTTGTTAATGGCGGTCTATTTCTATTTTTTCTTATTAGTTTTGGATTAACAGTTTTAAGATAATCTTCACTCTCGCCTATATCAAATTTAAGGTTTTTAATTTGTGATCTATTTAATAAAGCTGTTGTTTTCACCCATAAATTTTCTTTATTATTTGTGATTGAATTTAAAATGATATTATTATTTATCTCACCTTGAGCCGGTAAATAAACTAAAGTGATGACAATAAAAGAAAATATCTTCTTTATCATCTAAGATTTTTTTTAGGTATAAATATAAAATCTCCACCACCATGTTTCCACGTATCAGGGTGGTAATAATAAGGTTTTTGATTAAAATTTCCGCTAAAAGCAGATCTTATATTCATTGCTACACTTACGAGATTTATTGGTACTTCTTCCTTGTCTGCTAATTTAAGAATATTTAAAAGAGATAAAGCAAACATTGAGTGATTTGTATTTCCAACTGTATCACTAACTCTACCAGTGCTACCAGAAGATAAAACAGAGCGTGCTCTTAAATTTAAATCATCGTTTAGATTATCAGTCCAAATTTTTCGTCCATCATCCTTTTTTACGTCTAAAATATTTGTACCCTTAAACTTACCCCCAACATAACAAGAGTCTACCATTACAGCTAAATGATGAGCTTTAATTTCTGTTAAAAAAATATTTAATTCATTTATATTTATCCAATCACCATTTCCCCATTCAGAACTTCCGTCTTTAGGTATCCAATAAGCTTGTTCTGCTCTCGTTTCACCATGACCAGAGTAATAAATAAAGACATAATCATTTGTAGTAGTTAATTTAGCAAGTTCTTTAAAGCCATTGAAAATTTCTTTTTTTGTACCATTTTTAATCATAAAAATTTTTTCAAATTTGTAGCTTTTATCTAAAATTTTTTTAATCTCGGTTATATCATTCACAGGAGAAACTAATTGATCCCATCCTTTAGCATCATATAATGAGTTTCCAATTAAAAGCGCATAATATTTTCCATTTGGTTTTAATACAATTTTTTTATTATCTTTTGGAGCTATCTGTCTTTCAAAAAATCTCTCAGAATTTTTTGCAGATTTCACATTATTATCAAAAATCTTTGCTATTTTATTTTTATTATTATTAAAATTAAAATTTAATATTTCTCCATCGTGTGTTTTAGCTTGACCCCAACCTGCGTTTTGAGTTTGAGAAGTTTTTCCTCTAAAATTAATACCATTTGTACAATTTCCAGAAACCCTAGCTGTAAGTTCCTCTGGTTCTACAAACAAAACTGTTGAGCCTATTCGACATGTGGTTTTACCATCATTAAAGTAGCCAAACCCTTTACTGGTTTTATGGTATCCATCAATTAAATCTGAAGTTTTGTCAGGAACAACGTATCCATAAAATAATATTTCTTTTGTTTCGTTAGAACCGGTGAAATAAATAGCATCGTTAGGTAGATCGTTAATGCTTGCGATATGTTTATTCTTTTTTAATTTTTTTGTTATCCAGGATTTTACTTCTTTAGTTATTTTTTTATCCTCTTTTTTATATTCTTGCTTATTTTCTTTTTTTTTCAGTTTTATCCATTTAGATTTTTGTTTTTTTTCTTTTTTAATCTCTTTTTTTATTTCTTTTGATTCATCGCTTTTTTTAGTGATCCAAGAAGCCTCTAAACTAGTAAAAAGAAATAAACTAGTAAAAAATAAAACAGCAAGGTTTTTAAGTTTTTTAATCATTTAATAATAATAAATAAAAATTGTTAAAATTCTATAATTTTTTTCCCCTCATTTTATTATGCTTTGGTGAATTAAATACAATTTAAAATTGTCAAATTTGTCAATTAATCAGTCCAAAAAAATATTTTTTTTGGGACAAATATTTTGTCCAATTTAACCTAAGAACCTGGACAAGAATTTTTAAAAATAACAATTATATTGAAATCATGAAAACATTAACAAAAGGAAAAAAAATGAAAAAAGTTAAAACACAAGAAGAATCAAATAGTACATCTATATTTCAAGTATTAGGTTTTTTACTGTTCGCATTTGCAATCGCTGATTTTGCAATGTCTTGGGCTGGTATAAATCTTACTAGTTTCATGGGAAGTGTCTCAAGATTCTCGCCAATGATATTTGGATTTCTTGGCCTTACTTTAATGAACATAGGAAAGGATGGAACATAATAAATTTAATCTCCTCTTGAATAAAGAGGAGATTTTCTAATTATGAGAAAGGTTATTTCTTCTTTAATCAGATTGTCAATTATATCGGGTAAATTTTGTATTTTAATTTATTCTTTTTACTTGATGAATATCAACACGAACTCAAACGACCACTTTAGACATTTACAAAAAGGTTCAGTACAAATTAAATTAATTGGAATCAATATACAAGATACAATCAATTCTAACATTAAAAGAGCCAATAACAATAACTTGAAAGGTGTTAAAAAGGTATGATAGGATTTATAAGAAAATTATTTAATTTGGTAAATAATATGTTTAAATTTGAAGATGTAAAAGTAAAGGTTATTGAAGACAAAATTAACCTGCAAAACAGCGCTACTACAGATGGCAAAAATAATTTACCTAGACCAAATTCAGAAACTTTTTCAACTTGTGAGAACGAAGCATTAATTTTTGCAAATGAATTAAGAAACAAACAAATATCCAAAGCAGTTACATATTTAAATACTATTAAAGATAAAATTATTGATAGTACTGCAAAACTTGGTCAAAAAAACTTTTATATTGATAATTTTAAAAATAGGGTGGAGCAAAGCTTAACTACAGCTGAAGGCAGATTGTCAAATTTAAAGAATAGTTATTTAACTCATGATAGAGAAGTTAGAAATTTCAAACTTGAAAATAATTTGGATAGAGAACCAAAATCTTTAACATTAATGAATGTTATAATAGGATTAGCTGTTATTGGTGTACTCTTTGTTGTTGAACTTCAAGTGAATGGAAATTTATTAGCGCCAGCTATGGCCAGCGGTAAAAAAGAAGGTTTGGCAATTGCTGCATCTGTTGCTGCTTTAAACGTATTTATATCTTTTGTTGTCGGTTATTATGCTTTAAAAAACTTACATCACGTCAAATCTTTTAAAAGAATAATTTCTAAAATAGGATTAAGTCTATATTTAATTTTTATTTTTTACTTAAATTGGGCTTTAGGAGCATACAGGGCTGTACATGAAGAGACTGGAGCAAATTTAAAAGATTTGATAATGGGTAATGCTGAAGCAACTGCAATCTCAGGAAATCCAGCAGTACCTTGGACAGTAGATCTAACATTTACATCTTTAATTTTAGTATTTATTGGAATTGGTTTCGCTATTGCCTCATTAATTGACGGTTATCTGTTTGATGACTCTTATCCGGGTTTTGGAAATGTTGGGAAAGCAAGAAATGAAGATAAAAAAGAAATAAATAGAATTAGAGAACATTTAGCCACGGAGATAATTACAATCTTTAAAAACGAGATTAAAAAAACTGGAGAAAAAAGAGATACAATTATTTCAAATACTCTTAGAAAAGAATGGGTTCCAAATATTACTTATTTGGAAAATACTTTTCAGGGTTATAGAAGATTTGCTAGTCAATTAAGTGATGCAATAGATCATACTTTATCAGAGTATAGGGCTATTAATGGCATGTATCGAACTGACTCAGAGCCTAATTACTGGAAAGACGAAAAAGGTAAAATGAAAATTCGTTGTTACGATTTATCTGAGGAAAAATCAAATCCAAAAATAGTATTTAAAGATTTTGAAGTACTTTATTTAGACAAAGATCAAATAGAAAAAAAAATAGAAGTATATCAAAATAAAATACAATCAGAATCAAACGAATATATAAATAAAATTAACTCATATAATGATGAAATAAATAAAAATGTTGAATCTTTGAGAGAAAAATATGTTATTTAGGTTACGATTAACTTTATTATCCTTATTCATTCTTGCTTTCTTTCAAAGTAATTTATTGGCTAAAAAATTTCCAGTTGGATATCCAGAGTGTTTAAAAGATGATAAAAATCCAATTATATTAAATTCGAAAAGTAAAAATCAATTTTGTCCATTAAACTCAAAACTAGGGCATAAATTTTTTATAGTGGACTTTACTTCTCCTTTAAAACAAGCACAAGTTGACTGGATTGAAGGTAGAATTTTTGGTGATACATTAATTAAAAATACTCCACCATATTTTAAAATCTCCTATATGAAGATTGATGATACCCCTCCTCAATCTCAAACTATTGATTATTCTAAATGTCGTTTTAAAACTGGAAATAAATCTCAATATGTTGGTGAGCAAACTAACAGCGGTTGTGAGGGAGATAAATTTATTAAAGAAATTTTTTCAGCATGGGAAGCCTTAAATATTAAATTTAAAAATGAATTTTTGATTACTAACGCTCCTGAGGGTAAGCAAAGTTTAATATTTGAGTATCTATTTCATGTTTTAAGAGAGTCTAAAGTAGATTTTACAAGCGAGTATCCTCAAAGAGAATTGGTTATTGTTTCTGATTTAATGCAATATTCCAAAAGATTTTCCTTTTATAATCATTGTAAAACCAGTTCAGAATTGATTAAACCAAATAAATGTAAATCGTTTGCCAGTTTACTTAAAAATAAAAAAATTAAGAATTATATTGATGATAGAAAACCAAATAAAGATTCTCTAAAAAACCTTAAAATAACTATTCTTTATATAAACCACGACTATGAAACTAGAGATGGCCTATCTAGTTCACTTGTAAAATTATGGGAGGATTTATTTAAATATATTGGAGTTGAGAATTACGAGATTGTAAAACAATTGGATATTCAATAATGTTTCAAACACATTTATTTCTATATCTCACAACTATTCTTCCGCCAATATTTTTAGGCTTTTTGGTTTGGAAATCAGATAGGTTTACTGAACCTGGCAAATTTTTATTTGCATCTTTTTTGTTAGGTGTTTCAATTATTTTACCTTTAGATTTTTTTATCATTTTGGCAGAGGATCATATAGCACCACTTCTTGGACTAGATATGGATGCTTACAAAAATTTTGATCTGAAGGATGGAGGACAAGCTCCTCTAGCTGAACATGCATATCAAATGTTCTTTAGAGCAGCATTTCTAGAGGAAGGAATTAAGTTTGCATTGTTAATATTTTTTTGCGTAAGATTATCAGATTTAAACGAACCTATGGACGCAATAGTTTACGGTGCTGCTATTGGTCTGGGTTATGCAGCTATTGAAAACGTAGGTTACTTATCAAGCTCAAATTTTGAAGAGGCCTGGACATTAGAAATGGTTAAAACTAGATATTATCCACTAATAATGCACATGGGATTTGGAGTTTTGATGGGATGGTTATTAAGTCAAAATCTTTTTGAGGAGAGAAACATATTTAAAAGAAGAATTATGTTAATTTTATCTTTATCTCTGCCTATAATATATCATGGCGCTTACAATTACTATGGCGCTGCAGATATTTTTCCTTTGTTAACAATTATATTTATAATTGGAATAATTTATTATTTTAGGAGAGAGCAACTAAAAAAAATTACAGAGTCGGTTGATAAAGCTAGAATTCAAAATACAGATGTGCTTTATGCTTACTTAGCATCTTTATTTTTGGTAACTTTAATAGTATCTTCAGCTATAATTTATAACTAAATAAAATCTTATTTAATTAAATATGAAAAAATTTTTTTTTATAATAATCCTAATTGTTAATTTTGAAACTTTAAAAGCAGAAAGTATAAATGATTTTCAAATAGCTGGGATCAGTATTGGGGATAGCGCTTTAGATTTTTTTAGTGAAGATGATTTAAAGAGTAAGAGGTTTATGTATAAAAATAAAAAATACGCCTCAGTTGCTAAGTTAATTGATAATGGCCCTTATGAGGGTGTATCAGTTGAATTTGAAGCCAATGACAAAAAACTTATAATAAAAGCGATAAATGGAAAAATTTTATACGATAACAAGAATTTTAATGATTGCTATAAATCTGAAAACCAAATTGTGAGAGAATTAAAAATAATCTTTAAAGATAACGCATTATATAATAATTTTGGTATTACCGTTCATCCAGGAGATAAAACTGGAAAATCGTCTGGCAGTCATCATCAATTTGACATGAAAGATGGCAGCGGATTTGTAATGGTAGAATGTATGAATTGGGCAGATGAAACTGGTTTTACTGACAATCTTAAAGTTTCAATAATTACGGATGAATTTAATAATTTCTTGATTGAAACTTACAAATAAATTATGAAAATTTTTTTTACTACTTTATTTTCTTTTTTTTTAATAATTAATAATATTTATTCGAATGAGATAAAAGATTTCCAAATTGGTGGAATGAGCGTAAAAGATAGTTTACTTGAATATTTTGATAGTGAGTCAATTAAAAAAGAATTAAATACGCCTTACCCTTTTTTTTATAAGAATAATATTTACGCTGCAATAACAGCAGGTAACGGTTCTGAGTATGATCTAAGAATAAATTCAGATACATATGATGATATAGGTATTACTATAAAACCAAATGATAAAAATTTTTTAATATATGCTTTATCTGGAAGAATATTTTGCCCTGAAGATATTAACTATTGTAAATCTAAAAAAAAGGAAATTGAGCAAGAACTTTTAAAATTCTTTGGCAATAAAACGGAAGTCATTAGATCTAACGCCGATCATTCATATGACAAAACAGGCAAATCAAAAACTTTTAATACTTATTTTAAATTTGAGTCTGGAGATTATGTAAGTGTTTCAACCATTGATTGGAGCAAAGAAGCCAAGAATCCAGATGGAGTAGCATTTCCAGATAATACAAAAGTAACTATTACAACTTATGAATTTGAAAAATTTTTAGCTAATGTTCAGTATAAATAATATGATTTTATTGGAGGCCACGTCCAGAATCGAACTGGAATAAAAGGATTTGCAATCCTCTGCGTAACCATTCCGCCACGTGGCCGTTCTCACAGATAAAATCATGAAGGGTTTCATGCTTTTAATCTATCTTTATTATTATCGAATAAATATAGCTTATTTTTTGGTAAGTAAATTGTAATATTTTTATCTTTAATATTTTTGCTGGATTTTATTCTCATTTCTGTACCATTTAAATGAGTGTATATGATTTTTTCTGAGCCCAAATTTTCAATAAGATCAACATTTATATCGATTGCTATTTCACTATTTTTTTCTAAAGAGATATCCTCTGGTCTTATACCTATATAAAACTCTTTGTTAAAATTAAAGTTTTCAAATTTAATTTCTTTATCAAGTAATTTAAAAGTATTTTTATTTATAATATCATTAGTTTTGATCTTTAAAATATTCATTTTAGGGTTTCCTATAAATTCAGCTACAAAAATATTTGTCGGATTATTGTAGATATCTTCAGGACTACCATACTGTTCAATTTTTCCATTGTTCATAATTACAATTTTATCAGCTAAAGTCATAGCTTCAATTTGGTCATGAGTTACATAAACAATATTACTTTTTAATTTTTTATGTAATTTAGAAATTTCTACTCTCATCTCTGATCTTAGGGCTGCATCAAGATTTGAAAGTGGCTCATCAAACAAAAACAATTTAGGCTTTCTTGTAATAGCCCTGCCAATAGCAACTCTTTGTCTTTGTCCACCTGATAGTTCTTTTGGTCTTCGACCCAAAAACTCTTCAATTTTTAAGATTTTTGCAGCTTCAATTACTTTCTCTTTAATTTGATTTTTTGAAATTTTTTCAGATTTTAAACCAAAAGAGATATTTTGATAAACATTCATGTGAGGATATAAAGCATAAGATTGGAAAACCATTGCGATTTGTCTTTTTGAAGGCAATAAATCGTTTAAAAGATTATTTTCTAAAAGTATTTTTCCGTTATCAATTTTTTCCAAACCAGCTATCATTCTTAGTAGAGTAGATTTTCCACAACCAGATGGACCCAACAATACTATAAATTTTCCTTTTTCAACCTCTAGGTTAAATTTACTAATTACATTGTTTTCACCAAAAGATTTATCTATATCTTCAAATTTTAAAAAAGCCATAATTCAAAAATTTGAAATTTTTTTGATTTTATCAAACCTCGTATGCATTTTAATCATATAAAATTTCCTTATCTTATTGTTAAACTTAAAACATTATTTATTTAATTAATAGGAGGAAAAATGAAAAAAGTAATATCATTCATTTTTGCTTTAACTTTACTATCGTCTAATAGTTTTGCAGACATTACTTTTTGGACTACTGAAGTTCAACCAGCAAGAATGGAAAAACAAATGGAAATGGCGAAATCCTTTGAATCCAAAACTGGTATTAAAGTTGAAGTTATCCCAGTTGAGGAAAAAGATTTAGGGTCACGGGCTACTGCAGCCGCTGCTGCTGGAAATTTGCCAGATGTCATCTACCATACTCTTCAATATGTTCTACCTTGGGCTGAGGCAGGCATACTTGACGTAAATGCAAATAACGATGTTGTTAAAAGTTTAGGAAAAAAAACTTTTGCACCGGGAGCATTAAACATGGCAAAAAAAGGTGGAAAAATTGCTGCCGTGCCAGTAGATGGATGGACTCAAATGGTAGTGTACAGAAAAGACTTATTTGAAAAAGCAGGTCTCGAACCACCAACAAGTTATGAAAATATAACTAAGGCTGTAAAAGCTCTTTCTAGTAAAGATATGTTCGGATTTGTTGCTGCAACTAAAACCGATGAAAACTTTATGAGCCAAGTTCTTGAGCATGTTCTTCTTGCTAATGGAGTTAACTTTGTTAAGAAAGGTGGAACAAAAAAACAAGGTAAAGCTCTTAAAAACTCTTTAGAGTTTTATAAAATAATAGCTAAAGCTAGCCCTCCAGGAGAATTATTTTGGAAACAATCTAGAGAACTTTATTTTGCAGGAAAAACACCAATGATAATTTGGTCACCTTTTATTATGGATGAATTAGCTGGACTGAGAGACTCAGCTCCTCCAACAATAAATAGCGATCCAACATCACCTGAACTTGCATCTAAAACTGGTTTCATAACTAATTTTAGTGGACCTAACAATAAGAAGGGTGCTGCTTGGGCAGATGTAAGATATTTTGGTATTACTGCTGACGC
The DNA here is from genome assembly GCA_902591415.1 of uncultured Pelagibacteraceae bacterium. GTDB lineage: Bacteria > Pseudomonadota > Alphaproteobacteria > Pelagibacterales > Pelagibacteraceae > Pelagilacustribacter. Next base: position 69,805 of record CACJAU010000003.1, on the reverse strand, counting down.
AGATACAGATGAAGCAAAAAAGTTTGTTGAGTATTCTATGGATGAAGGATACACAAAAACTTTAGCAATTGCGCCAGAAGGAAAATTTCCTGTAAGAAGAGGAAATTCTTCAGACGCAGCTGCATTCACAAAAGCTTGGAGCAAGCTGCCAGTTGGTGTGGACAGAAAAAAACCACTAACTGAACTTTATTCACCAGATGTAATTAATAACATTGTGGCAGGATTAGATACTGCAAACAGATGGGGAGTAAAAGAAGGCGAACTTTCTAGAGCGTCAAAAATTATCAATGCTCAATTCTTAAATAGAATTACAAGAGAATACATTGATGATCAAATATCTGTTGATGAGGCAGTTAAAAAAATTAACGCTGAATTAGCAAAATTCTAGCAAATATATTTCTTAAAAGCGGATAATAAGATATTATCCGCTTTTAAATGAGCACGACATTATCAAAAATAGAAAAAAGGACGGCATATACACTTCTTTTACCTGCTGTATGTCTAGTTTTTGCAATTATTTTATTTCCAATTTTTGCAAATGTCTGGATTAGTTTCAAAGAAGTTGGACTAAAAGATATAAGAATTCCCGAGCCTAGGGCAAAAAAAATTGTAAAAAAATTACAAAATAGCAATTCAGAATTGCAAATTATCTATAAATTAAGAAATAGTTCTTTAATCCAAGATATTAGAGAAGTTAGATTTTCAGAAAAATTACCTAAAAATATTGAACCAATTAATTTAGATAAAAGATGTGAATTTAAGTCACAAAAAGTTAAATGTTTTTTTGGAAATTGGGAGGCAGGTTATCGTGAAAATTTTGAAATTTTTGTAAAAGATGTAAATAATAATTCTATTAACATTAATAATGTCAAATCTAATAAACCAGAATTGGATGGAAAATCTAACAACATCTTATTGACTGTAGATTTTACCCTCAAAAATTTTAAAAATGTTTTCATGAATAACAACTTTTTTGATCTTTTAATGACGACTTTTTACTTTACTTTTTTTGGAACACTTGGAGCTATTTTGTTTGGTATATTCGCTGCCCAACTTGTAAATCAAAAATTTTACGGAAGAACTTTTATGAGAAGTATACTACTTTTTCCTTATGTAGGACCTGTTGTTGCTTTGGCTTATACCTGGACTTTACTATTAGATCCTAATAGCGGTACAATAAATTCCCTTCTTGTGAATTATGGAGTTCTCGAAAAACCCATAAATTTACTTGGACAAAAGTATTTAATAATTAATATTTTAGGATTTGAGTTGAAACTTAGATTAGCTTTGACCACAGTAATATTTTTTGAGATTTGGCGATATTTTCCTTTAGCTTTTTTATTTATATTGGCTAGACTACAAGCTATTCCCAGGGATCTTTACGAGGCTGCCGATGTAGACGGTGCTGGACCATTTAGAAAATTTTTTTATATTACTCTTCCGCAAATTACAGCAATTTTATCAATTTTATTCATGATTAGATTTATTTGGAACTTTAATAAATTTGAAGATATATTTTTATTAACTGGTGGCGCTTCGGGTACTTTAACTTTACCTATAAGTGTATATCAACAAGGATTTGCAGTATCAAATATTGGAATGGGTTCAGCAGTTTCAATAGTAATTGTATTATTATTAATAACTTTTATGATTATTTATTTTAAATTAATCGGGAAAAAGGCAAATGAAATTTAAATCTTTAACAATTACGTTATTTGCATCATCAATTTTTCTAACAATAATTATTTGTATATGGAAAATATTGGCAACTTTGCAAGGTTTAAGTTTTACAAATCTTAATTTTAATCTTAATCTATCATTATCACTTGGATTAACTGTAATTTGTATATTAATTGGAAACAGGTTTAATCATATTTTAAAAATTTTAATATTGTCTTTATCATTTACAATTTTATATACATTTTTAAACGAGAGCTCTCCTTTATGGTTTTCAGTAGGTATATTTTTATTAATTTTATTTTTTACAAATAAATTAAAAAAATATGATTTTAAATATTTAAATCAGGATTTTATATCAGAAAAAATAGTATTCGAGTTTTTATCTTTATTTGCAATTATATTTTTCGCATTAGTTATATTATTTCCTTTTTACATAATGTTTGTGACAAGCTTTAAAACTCAAACTGCTCTATTAATTAACCCTCTTGATTTAAGTATTGATTTTTCAAAAAATATCTTTGAGATATTTAAATCCTACTTTGTCATTTTCAAAACATATGATTTTGGCAGATACATTCTTACAAGTTCATATGTATCAATTGGAACTGTTTTAATCACTTTATTATTTGCTATCCCGGCAGCTTATGCAGTTGCAAGATTAAATTTCTTTGGCAAAACCTTTCTTTCAACATCAATATTAATAATCTATATGTTCCCAGCAATTGTTTTAGTAATTCCTTTATACACTGTCTTTAGTCAACTAGGTTTGAGAAATTCCGTGGAAGGCTTACTAATTGTATACACAGCAACCACTTTACCTGTAGCCATCTATATGCTTCAGGGATATTTTAAAAGCATTCCTAAAGAAATAGAGGAGGCGGGACTAATAGATGGACAAAATTGGTTTGGAATAATTATTAAAATAATAATTCCCCTCAGTTTACCTGCTATCGCTTCGGTGTCGTTATATGTATTCATGATAGCATGGAATGAATTTTTGTTTTCTCTAATGTTTTTAGATAATCCCAAAACATTCACATTATCTAGAGCAATAAATCATTTAACTGGCGATGCTGAAACTCCACGGCAATATCTAATGGCCGGATCCGTGGTAGTTACTTTGCCAATACTTTTAATCTTTATATATTTTGAAAAATATTTAGTAAGCGGATTGACAGCTGGAAGTGTAAAAGGATAATGAATAGTACAATTAAATTTGCAAAAAAAACCCTAATTAATAATAGAAGATCAAATTATACTTTACCAACTAATACTAAACTTTATCCAGCTCAGTGGAATTGGGACTCAGCTTTTATTGCGTTAGGATATTCTAATTTCAATTTAGATTACTCCTTTAAAGAAATTGAGACTTTAATTTCTGGACAATGGGACGATGGAATGATTCCACATATTCTTTTTCATATTAAAGATTTAAATTATACTCCTAACTATAAAGCTTGGAATTGTGGTAGAAAAATTTCCTCATCTGGAATTACTCAACCACCAATATTAGCTAGTATATTAAGGATAATTATTGAGAGACAAAAATTTTCAAAAAAGGATATAAAAAAATATCAAACATTAATATTAAAGATTAAAAAATATTTAGAATGGTTTATTAGATACAGAGATCCAAAAAGAACTGGTTTAATCTCTATACTTCATCCATGGGAAAGTGGATATGACAATTCTCCTTTATGGGACAAACCGATGAGCAAAATCAAAATAGACTCTAAACTTAGCTATAAAAGAAAGGATAATAAAATTGTTAAAAAAAGTCAAAGACCATTAAAAATAGATTACGACCGATATGTCACGATAAAAAATCACTTAAGGGAATTGAATTATGATCCTAAAAAACTTTACTTCAAATCAAAATTTAATGTTGTAGATGTAGGATTTAATTCACTTTTTTTAAAAGCTTTAAAAGATGTAGATTTTTTACTAAAATTTATAGGTAAAAGTAGCTCTTTATTAAAAAAATATATTCTTTTAAATGAAAGCAAACTTGTAAAATTATTTAATTCAAAAAAAATGAAATTTAAAAATAAAGATCTTAAAAATGATACTTCAATAGAAATACCATCAATAACTAATTTTTTTATGCTTTTTGCTGATTTAAATAATAATTTAATTAATAGAAGATTAATAAAAAATTTAAAAAAATATTATAAGAACGAAAAATATTTTTTTCCTTCAATAAGTTCTAAACATAAATCTTTTGAAGAAAAGAGGTACTGGAGGGGACCGGTATGGGTTAATTGCAATTGGATTATTTATCAAGGATTGAAAAATAAAGATAAAAAATTCGCAGAAATTATAAGAAAAAAGACCATTAATTTAGTCGAGAGAAAAAAATTTCGTGAATATTATAGTTGTAAGTCAGGTTTAGGAATGGGCGCTAAAAATTTTTCTTGGACTGCTGCCTTATATCTAGATTTTAAACTTAATAGATCTTGAAATCTGATATATACCTCTACATACCAAAAAAAAAATGGAATTTAAAAAATACAATCACACTAAAGAAGAGAAAAAAATATCTGATTTTTGGATTAAAAAAGGTTTATTCAAACCAAAAAAAGGAAAATCAAATAAAAAATTTTCTATAGTAATTCCTCCACCTAATGTAACCGGAAGACTGCATATGGGACATGCTTTAAACAATAGTCTTCAAGATGTTCTAGTTAGATTTAATCGGATGAAAGGTTTTGAAACACTATGGCAGCCAGGAACTGATCATGCCGGGATTGCAACCCAAGCAGTTGTAGAAAATAATCTTTTAAAAGAAGGAATTAAAAAAAATGATTTAGGAAGAGAAAAATTTATTCAAAAAATTTGGAAATGGAAAGAACAGTCAGGTGGAATTATTTTAGATCAACTGAAGAAATTAGGCTGTTCTTGCGATTGGTCAAGAACTAGGTTCACTATGGATAAAGATTTGTCAAAAGCTGTAATTAAAGTTTTTGTTGATCTTTATAACAATAAGTTAATTTACAAGGATAAAAAATTAATTAATTGGGATACTAAACTTCAAACCGCTATTTCTGACTTAGAAGTTATTCAAAAAGATGTTCAATCACAATTATACTATATTGATTATTCAATCGAAAACTCTGATCAAAAAATCACAATCGCAACTACCAGGCCAGAAACTATGATGGGAGATACGGCGGTAGCTGTTAATCCAAAGGATAAAAGATATATTAATTTAATTGGAAAAAACGTTATTATTCCAATTGTAAACAGAACTATAAAAATTATTTCTGATCATTATGCAGATCCAGACCAAGGTTCAGGGGCTGTAAAAATTACACCAGCCCATGATTTTAATGACTACGAAGTTGGTAAGAGAAATAAATTAGAAATAATAAATATTTTTGAAAAAAACGGAAAAATAAATAAAAATGGGGTTAAAGAGTTTCATGGTTTAGATAGATTTGAAGCAAGAAAGCTTTTAATTAAAAAATTGAAGGAAATAGGTTCCCTAGTAAAAATTGAAAATATTAAAAATAAGGTTCCATACGGAGATAGATCAAACACTATAATCGAGCCTCTTTTAACAGAGCAATGGTTCGTAGATGCAAAAAAGTTATCAAAAAAACCTATAAAGATAGTTAAAGAGGGTAAAACTTCATTTTTTCCAAATAACTGGTCTAAAACATTTTTTCAATGGATGAATGAAATTGAGCCTTGGTGTATATCTCGACAGATTTGGTGGGGTCATAGAATACCTGCTTGGTATGATGAAAAAGGAAATATTTTTGTAGCTGAAAATGAAAAAGATGCAATAAAACTATCAAAAAAAAAAAATGGAAATAAAGAATTTAAGTTAAGACAGGAAACAGATGTTTTAGATACCTGGTTTTCTTCAGCTTTATGGCCTTTCGCAACTCTTGGATGGCCAAAAAAAACTAAGGAACTTAATAAATTTTATCCTACTTCAGTTCTTGTTACTGGTTTTGATATAATTTTTTTTTGGGTAGCAAGGATGTTGATGATGGGAAATTATTTCAGAAAAAACACACCTTTTCATAAAGTATATGTTCATGCCTTAGTAAGAGATGAAAAGGGGCAAAAAATGTCAAAGTCAAAAGGTAATGTGATTGATCCATTAGATTTAATAAGTGAATATGGAGCAGATAGTTTAAGGTTTACTTTAATTTCGATGGCCTCTCCGGGACGAGATGTAAAATTATCAAAAGATAGAGTTACTGGTAATAGAAACTTTATAACAAAAATTTGGAGTGCAAATAATTTTTTAAAACTTAATGATTGTAAATTAGATAAAAAGATAAATTTGACCTTAATCAAACTTCCAATTAACCATTGGATTTACAATGAATTTATAAAAACACAAAATTTAATAACAAAAAATATTGAAATATTTAGGTTTGATGAGGCTGCTAAGTATGCATATCAATTTGTTTGGCATTCTTATTGCGATTGGTATTTAGAGTTCTTAAAACCTATTTTTAATTCAAAAAATAAAATTGAAATTAAAGAGGCTAAGGCCTTCTCATCATTTATGATGGCAAATATTCTTAGAATTCTTCATCCGTTTATCCCTTTTTTCACCGAGAACTTGTGGTCTTTAAATGCTTATAAAAAGATTTTTAATGATTTTTTAATCTGTTCCAGTTGGCCAGATTTAAAGGTAATCAGTAAATTTAGCAAAAATCAAAATAATATAAATGATTTAATTGAAATAATTTCTAACATTAGATCTACTAAAGCAGAGTTAAAAATTACACCAAAATTATATTGTGACATATTTTTTGATGATAAATCAGGGAAATTAAAGAAATTGGTAAATAAAAATATAAATTTGATAAAACAGGTTGGTAGAGTAAATAATGTACTTACAAAAAAAATAAGAGATAAAAACTCAATTGATATCTTGGTTCTAAAGGAAAAACTTTCATTAAATTTTAATGAGGATGTAAATTTAGGATCTCAAAAAGAGAGAATTTTACAAAAAATTGAGACAATTAATAAACAAATAATTAATTTAAATAATAAGCTCAAAAATAAGGCTTATGTGACAAATGCACCTAAAGAAATAGTACAAAATGATAAAAATTTAGTTAAAGAATTAACTATTGAAGATGGAAAATTAAGAAGTATTGTGTCTAGTATTAATTAAATGTCTAAAATTGATAAAAAAAAACTACCCAGTCGTCATACTTCTTTAGGCCCAGATAGAGCTCCACATAGATCTTTTTATTATGCAATGGGAGAAACTGAACAAGATGTGGCAAAGCCTTTTGTGGGAGTAGTATCCACTTGGAATGAAGCTGCACCTTGCAATACAGCTTTAATGCGACAGGCACAGTCAGTTAAAAAAGGAGTAAAAGAATTTGGTGGAACACCAAGAGAATTTTGTACAATAACTGTAACAGATGGTATTGCCATGGGCCATGAAGGAATGAAATCTTCGTTAATTTCCAGAGAAGTTATAGCTGACTCAGCAGAACTGACAGTGAGAGGACACTGTTATGATGCACTAGTTGGTATCGCTGGATGCGATAAATCTCTTCCAGGCTTGATGATGTCTATGTTAAGATTGAATGTACCTAGTGTGTTTATTTACGGTGGATCAATCTTGCCAGGAAAATTTAGAGGAAAAGATGTCACTGTTGTAGATGTTTTTGAAGCAGTAGGCAAACATTCCTCAGGCAAAATGTCCTCTGAAGAATTAAGAGAATTAGAATTAGTAGCATGTCCAAGTGCTGGAGCTTGTGGAGGTCAATTTACAGCTAATACAATGGCTTGTGTATCTGAAGCGATAGGGTTGGCTTTACCTTATTCAGCTGGAACGCCAGCCCCTTATGAGGAAAGAGATAAATATGCTTATGAAAGTGGTCAAGCGGTTATGAATTTATTAGAAAAAAAAATTAAACCAAGAGAAATAGTAACTAAAAAATCTTTAGAAAACGCTGCAACAATTGTGGCTGCAACTGGAGGCTCCACTAATGCTGCTCTTCATTTGCCTGCTCTAGCTAATGAGATAGGAGTAAAATTTGATTTAATGGACGTTGCAAAAATATTTAAAAAAACTCCTTACCTAGCTGATTTAAAACCTGGAGGAAAATACGTTGCAAAAGATATGTGGGAAGCCGGCGGTGTTCCTATGTTATTAAAAACTTTATTTGACGGAGGTTATATTCATGGCGAGTGTATGACAGTTACAGGTAAAACTATGGAAGAAAATTTAACTAACGTTAAGTTTAATACTAATCAAAAAGTTTTAAGAGAATATAACAATCCACTTTCTCCAGATGGAGGAGTTGTTGGATTAAAAGGTAATTTAGCTCCAGACGGAGCAATCGTAAAAATTGCAGGACTAAAAAAATTACAGTTTACAGGTAAAGCTAGATGTTTTGATAATGAAGAAGATGCCATGAAAGCAGTACAGACAAAAAAATATAAGGACGGTGATGTAATTATAATCAGATACGAAGGTCCAAAAGGCGGACCAGGAATGAGAGAAATGCTTTCAACAACTGGAGCTATTTATGGACAAGGCAAAGGTGAAAAAGTTGCACTTATAACTGATGGAAGGTTTTCAGGAGCCACTAGGGGTTTCTGTGTTGGCCACGTTGGTCCAGAAGCTGCAATGGGTGGCCCAATTGCACTTCTTAAAAATGGGGATGTAATAGATATAGACGCAAAAAAAGGATCAATTAATGTTAGGCTTACTGGCGCACAATTAAAAGCAAGAAGAAAAAAGTGGAAAGAAAAAAAATCTAGTTTTGGATCTGGAACAATTTGGAAATATGCTCAAACAGTAGGACCTGCTTATCTTGGTGCTCCAACACATCCAGGTAAGAAAAAAGAAGTTAAAGAATATTCAAAAATCTAATGAAAATACGTCCGGTAATTTTGTGTGGCGGTTCTGGTACAAGACTTTGGTCTAATCAAAAACATCATCAACCAAAGCAGTTTATCGATTTTGGAAATTGGACGTTATTTGGAAAAACTTTAGAGAGGATAAAAAATTCGATATTTGATTATCCAATAATAAGTACCAATAAAAAATATATAAATGAAATTAAAAAACATTTAAGATTAAAAGGTTTTAAGAAATATAAAATTATTCTTGAACCAGCAAAAAGAAATACCGCTCCTGCTATACTTAGTTCAGTATTAATAAAAGAAATACCTGAAAACCAACCCTTAATTTTTTTAACTTCAGATCATTTAATTGAGAAAACAAACTTGTTTAATAAATCTATTAAACAACATCAAAAATACTTGACGGATAAAAATATCTTTATATTTGGCATTAAACCCTCCAACCCTTCATCTGAATTTGGTTATTTTTTATCAAAACGAATGAAAAATAAATACAAGGTTATAAAATTTATTGAAAAACCAAATTTAGAAAAGGCAAAAAAAATTATTAAAAAAAATGCTTATTGGAATTCAGGAATGTTTTTTTTAACAAAAAAATCAATAATTTATAATTTCAAAAAGTACCAAAACGTAAGCTTTAATCATTGCTTAAATTCTGTAAATAAATCAAAAATTAAAAATAATATTTACTATCTTAATAAAAATCACTTTTTAAAATGCAAGACAATTTCCTTTGATTACGCAATTTTGGAAAAATCAAAAGACATTAATTCTATAAACTTAAATATACCTTGGTCTGATCTAGGTAGTTGGAAAGAAATTTGTAAAGTCTATGGTAAATTAAAGGCTGAATATCAAAAAAAGAAAAACATTTTTTACAGACCTTGGGGCAGGTATACAAACTTGTATTATGGTAAAAATTTTTTAATTAAGGAACTTTATGTAAAACCTAAAGGAGTTTTAAGTCTTCAAAAACATTTTCATCGTTCTGAACATTGGGTTGTAACTCAAGGAACTCCAAAAATTACGTTAAATAAAAAAAATTTTATTTTGAAACCCAATGAAACTATTTTTATTCCTGTAAAATCTATTCACAGAATTGAAAATCCATATTCAAAACCAGTGAAGATCATTGAGGCTCAATTAGGTACGATTTTAAAAGAATCAGATATTGTTAGATATCAAGATATATATGGTAGAATTAAATAATTTCCAGTTCGATAGGTGTGTGATCAGAAGGTTTTTCTTTAGATCTTGGTTTTTTATTTATTTTAATAGATTTTATATTTTCAATTAAACTATTTGAAAGTAAAAAATGGTCTATTCTCATACCAAAGTTTTTCTGCCATGATCCAGCAAAATAGTCCCAAAAAGTATACTCTTGTTTTGCTTTATTTTTTAAACGATAGACATCTTTAAAACCCAAATTAATAAGTTCTCTATATTTTTTTCTAATTTCCAATCTACCTAAAGCATCATTTTCATATCTTTTGAAATCGTGAACATCAATTTCTTCAGGTATAATATTAAAATCTCCAGCGATAAGAATATTTAAATTTTTCTGAACTTTTTTTTTAATATTATTTATAAATCTTTTTAACCATTCTTTCTTATATTCATATTTTTCAGTATCTACAGGATTTCCATTAGGAACATAAATATTTATCATTTCTATCGTTTTTGTTTTCAATTTTAATTCTGCAGTGATAACTCGTGATTGTTTCAAATCATCTTTTATAAAACTATTATTGATATTATTTAACGCACATTTAGAAATGATTGCAACACCATTGTAGCTTTTTTGACCAAACACATATGATATGTAACCTAATTTCTTAAACTCATCATTGGGAAAATTTTCATTTTGTGTTTTAATTTCCTGCAACAAGAGCACATCAGGAGAAGAGTCTTTAATATAATTTTTAATATTTTCTAATCTTGCCCTCACGGAGTTGACGTTCCAAGATATAATTTTCATTAAACAGAAAAAGAGAGACCGCAACCGCATGATGCAGTGGCTTTAGGATTGTCTATCACAAACGACTCTCCAATCATCTCTTTTTTAAAATCAACCACTGAGCCTGAAATTATATCAAGCGAGGATTTATCAATAATTACTTTTCCAAATATTATATCATCACCATTAGATTTTGAGTCAAAACCAAAATTATATTTAAAACCAGAGCATCCACCGCCTTGAACAGTGATTCTAAAATATTTTTTTTCATTGCCTTTAGTTATCAAATTTATTTGATTTAAGGCTTGATCAGTGAAATTTAATTTCTTTTCCATAAACGATATATACTAGTATATAATCTATGTAGTAAGCATGCAAAAAAAATCAATTGTAAAAATATCTGATTTAGCCGTTCCCTTAGTATCTAAAGGAAGATTTTATAAGGAAAAAAAAAACGATTTAAGGAATGATTTTCAACGAGATAGGGATAGAATTATACATTCTACTGCATTTAGAAGATTGAAGCACAAGACCCAAGTTTTTGTTAATACATCTGGTGATCACTTCCGAACAAGAATTACACATTCTCTTGAAGTGTCTCAAATAGCTAGAACGCTCTCCAAATATTTCAATTTAAATGAGGATTTGTCTGAAACTTTAAGTTTAGCACATGACCTAGGCCATACTCCATTTGGGCACGCCGGGGAGGAAGCTCTTGATGATTGTATGAAAAATTACGGAGGATTTGATCACAATATACAAACATTACGAATTATAACTATTTTAGAAAATAGGTATTATAATTTTAGAGGACTAAATCTCTCTTTTGAAACACTCGATGGTTTAATAAAACATAATGGTCCTATTAAAGATAAAACAAAATTAAATAAAATTTTAGGTAAAAATTTTTTTAAAAAAAAAATTAATTTTTCTTTAAACTCGTCTTTAGAGGCCCAGATCGCCTCTATTTCTGATGATATAGCATATAATAGTCACGATCTTGAAGACGGTTTAAAATCTAATTTGTTTAATTTAGACGATTTGAAAGATATACCTATACTTAATAAAATTTTAATTAAACATAAAAAAAAATTAAAAAGTTATTCTATCGATTTAGTTATACGACAAATAATAAGAGAAATTATTAATGTGATGGTAAAAGATGTAATTGAAACAACGAAAAAAAATATAAGTTTTTATAAAATTAAATATCTAAGTGACATTTATAAAAATAAAAATCAATTAGTATCTTTTTCTCATAAAATGCAATTATTTGACAAAGAAATAAAATTATTTTTAAGACAAAAAATGTATTTTCATAGCAAAGTCAACTCAAAAACTAATTATGGTAGAAAAGTTATTACTCAATTGTTTGCAAAAATAAAAAGAAACCCAAAACAATATATAAACATAAAAAAATATAGTAACTTGAATACAGAACGTATAATTTGTGATTTTATAGCTGGTATGACTGATAGATATGCAATAAATCTGTATAACAGTATAAAATGAATATATTTGAATACCATTTACAAGAAATTCAGAGTCTAATTTTAAAGAATAAAGATTCCTTAGAATTAGAAAATATTGACAATTTAAATAAAATTAATCTTGAAGTTCCTCCTGAAAAATTTGATTTTGATTTATCTTGCAATGTTGCAATGGTGCTTGGAAAATTAAATAGTTTAAATCCAAAAGATTTAGCAGAAAAAATAAAGAAAATTTTTTTAAACGAAATAAGTAGTTTTTCTGAAATACAAATAGCCGGTCCTGGCTTTTTAAATATAAAACTCTCAAATCTAGCCTTAATAAAAAATATAAATTCTATTTTAAAAAATAATAAAACTTATGGATCAAATAAAACAAGTGAAAATTTTAATATTGAATTTGTTTCAGCAAACCCAACTGGGCCTATGCACATAGGTCATTGTAGAGGAGCTGTGTATGGCGATGTTTTATCTAATTTATTAAAGTTCAATGGAAATAAAGTAACAAAAGAATATTACATTAATGATTACGGAAATCAGATATATAATTTTGTTGAATCAGTTTATCTTAGAATTGAAGAAATTAACTCAAAAAAACCATTTCCAAAAAAAGAAAATCTTTACCCGGGTCTTTATATTAAGGATATTGCTAAAAAAATTATTGAAGAAAATAAGACAATAATCTTTAAAGATTTAAAAAAAAATTTTCAGTTTTTGAAAAAAAAATCACTAGAAGCTTCTATGGAATTGATAAAAAAAGATTTAAAACAATTAGGGATTTTACATGATAATTTTTTTTCTGAAACTGAAATTGTTGAAAAAGATTTAGTCGATAAAGCAGTTCAAGACCTTAAAGATAAAAATTATGTCATTGAAGGCTATTTAAAGCGTCCCAAAGGGGAGACTGATGATAATTGGAAAAAAACAAAAAGATTAATTTTCAAATCAACTTTATTTGGTGATGATAATGATAGGGCTCTCCAAAAAGATGATGGAACTTGGACTTATTTTGCAAATGATGTTGCTTATCACATGAACAAAGTTAGTAGAAATTATACAAATTTAGTTAATATATTAGGCGCAGATCATACAGGTTATATTAAAAGGATTACTGCTGCTGTATCAGCTTTATCAAAAGATAAAGTAAAATTAAATTGTAAAGTTTGCCAATTAGTAAAACTTTTTAAAAGTGGAGAACCCTACAAAATGTCAAAAAGAGCAGGGGAATTTATTTCAGTTCAGGATCTACTTAAGGAAGTAGATAAAGACTCAATTAGGTTTATGATGCTTAATAGAAGTAATGATGTTGAATTAGATTTTGATTTTGATAAAGTTAAAGAAAAGTCAAAAGACAATCCTGTATTTTATGTTCAATATGCATATGCAAGAATTAACTCAGTTTTAAGATCACTTAATTTAAAATTATTTCAGAAACTAGAATTAGAAAAAAATAGTTTTAATTTAAATAAATCAGAAAAGAAAATTGTAAGAAAAGTTTTTGAGTGGCCCAAAATAATAGAGTCTTCATCTAGAAAATTCGATATACATAAAATTCCGTTTTATTTGTATGAGCTATCTACTTTGTTTCACTCTTATTGGAGTAAGGGTAACGAGGATAAAAACTATAAATTTATAGAAAATAGTAAAATCAAAAGAAAAGAAATTTTAGTAATTTTTAATCTTGTAGCTATAGTTCTACAAAATGGGATGAATATTTTAGGTGTGTCACTTCCAGAAAAAATGTAATGAAAAAAATATTAAATATATTTTTCTTTATTTTAATTATAATTTTTTTTTTAAGTACTTATAAATATTATTCGTCGAATAAAAATATTATAGAAAAAGAATATAATCGAAGTAATATTGATCAGATCATAGATAAAAAGATTACAAATTTACCAATTCTAAATAATGATACTGATAATGTGATTGAATTTAACGATGGCTATTCTAATAACATAAAAAATGATAAACCAAGAAGCTTTTGGAATTTATTAAAATCTAAATGAAAAGAAAAGCAATAATAATTAGTATAAAAGGATACAGCTTAACCAGTAAGGAAAAATTGCTTATATCTAAAGAAAAACCTTGGGGTATAATATTATTTCAAAGAAATATAAGATCTTTAAATCAAATTAAAAAATTGATTAAAAATATAAAAAAATTTGCTAAAACCAATAAATTTCCTATTTTAATTGACGAAGAAGGTCACACAGTTTCAAGACTTAAAAAAATTATTTCACATAATTTTGATGCCAATTTTTTTGGAGATATTTATAAAATAGACAAATCAATATCTATCTCTTTGTATAAAAACTATTTAAAATATTTGTGCAATCAATTAAAAAATATAGGTATTAATTTTAATACTATTCCAGTTCTTGATATATTAAGAAAAAATACAAATAAAGTTATAGGCAGAAGAAGTTTTTCAAATAATAAAGATATTGTTAAAAAATTAGGTGATATTACAATTAATGAGTGTCATAAAAACAAAATTGTATCTGTAATAAAACATATTCCGGGTCATGGATGTTCAAGTACAGATAGTCATTTAAGATTACCAAAAGTGGATTTAAATTTGAAAAAATTGAATAATATTGATTTTTACCCATTTAAGTCGACCTCGGCCAAATTAGCAATGACAGCCCATATATTGTATAAGCAAATCGACTCAAAAAACGTTGCAACTTTTTCTAAAATTATCATTAAAAAAATTATTAGAAAAAAAATAGGCTTTAAAGGTATTTTGATGTCTGATGATATTTCCATGAAAGCCTTAAAATACGATTTAAAAACAAATGCAAAATATTCGTTAAAGGCAGGTTGTAATTTGGTTTTATACTGTGCTGGAAATATTAAAGACAACTTTAAATTGATTAAATTTGCACCATACATTGATAAATTTACTGCAAAAAAAACATCAGAAATTTTTAAAATTTTAAGGTAAAATTATCTATGGAATCAAATAACACTAATCAAATATCAATAAATATACCAAATTATAGCGGGCCACTTGAAGTTTTATTAGATCTGGCAAAATCTCAAAAAGTAGATTTAGCTGAAATTTCTATAACAAAACTTGCTGATCAATTTTTAGAATTTATAAAAAAAAAAAAAGATTTAAATTTAGAGACAGCTTCAGAATATTTATTGATGGCTACATGGTTAGCTTATTTGAAATCAAAGTTACTTCTCCCAGAAGACAATGAGGATGATTTTCAAGCTTTAGAGGTTGCAGAGAAATTAAAATTACAACTGAAAAAATTAGAGTTAATAAGAATTTTATCTGATCAAATGTTGCAAAAAAAAAGATTAGGTGTTCATATTTTTACTCGGGGTATGAAAGGTGGAATAAGGTCAATTAATAATCCTGTTTACGACGTTTCTTTATATGAATTACTAAAATCTTATTCAGAAATTCAAATGCAAAAAAATTTTAAAAATATTACGATTCCTAAACTTCCGGTTTATACAACCGAGGAAGGTATTAAACAAATTAAGAATAATCTTGGCAAAATTCATGATTGGAAAAACATCATAGAATTAATTCCTAATTTTTATCTTAAAAATAAAATGAAAAGAACAGGTATAGCTGGTATTTTTGCTGCAAGCTTAGAATTAACAAAAGAGGGAATTGTTAAAATTTCTCAAAATAAAATTTTTGATAAATTGATGATTAAGAAATCTTAAAATGGCAAATAAAAAAACAAATGTTATCAAATTTCCTGCATCTCCAACTAAATTAGAGAGACAAGTGGAAGCTATATTATTTGCAGCTTCAGAACCTTTGGATATAGAGACAATTGAAAAAAGAGTTCAAACAAGCACTAATATTAAAAAAGTTTTAGAAAATATTAAAGAAATTTATAAAAACCGAGGGATTAATTTAGTTTGTATTAAAAATAAATGGTCTTTTAGAACTGCGGACGACCTATCAAAATTAATGTCTCTGCAAAAATCAACACAAAAAAAATTATCTAAAGCTACAATAGAAACATTATCAATTATTGTTTACCATCAACCAGTAACAAGATCTGAAATTGAGGAAATACGAGGTGTCTCCTTTGCATCAAATACTCTTGAAATTCTTTTAGAATTAAATTGGGTAAGGCCAGCTGGACGAAAAGATGTACCTGGTAAACCTATACAGTACGCTACAACAGAAAATTTCTTAAACCATTTTAATATTCAGAAATTATCAGATTTACCAACCATTGAAGAATTAGGTTCTGCCGGTCTTATTGATACTTCAAATATTGATAAATCAATTTTTGGAACCGGTAAATTTTTCAAGGAACAATCATTGAATGAGAAACAAAATAACATTTATGAGGATATTGATGAGGCTATCAAAAAAGCACCAGATGAAGAAAAATAAACGTGTTTATTTGAACTAAATTATCGTATATAATTCGATTATGGGAAACATAGGATGGACAGGAATAATTATAATCGCAATTTTGGTTGTGATACTATTCGGCAAGGGTAAAATTTCTAGTATAATGGGAGACCTGGCGAAAGGAATAAAAAGCTTCAAAAAAGGGATGTCAGATGACAACTCTTCAGAAAAAGATACCTCCAATAACAATTCAGATAACTCAAATTCTGAAAATAAATAACCTAATATGCCTCAAATTGGTTGGTTAGAGATTTTAGCAGTAGTAATTATTGCAATATTGGTTTTAGGTCCAAAGGAATTTCCAATAGCACTGAAAAAAATTGGGTCTTATTTTGGTAAATTAAAAAATACTTTAAGCAATTTTCAAAGAGAGGTAAATTCAGTATCTGAAAATATTAATATTGAGGAAGATAATAATATTTCGAAAGAAAAAAAAATAGAAAATAAAAAAATAGACAATGAGTGATAAAAATTCATTTACAAGTCACTTTATTGAACTACGATCTAGATTAATTAAATCGATAATTTTTATTTTAATTATATTTATTGTAGCTTACACGTTTGCTGAGCATATTTATTCTTTTTTAGTAAATCCTTATGCAGAAGCTGTAAAAGATGATCTTACTTCAAGACGTTTAATTTTTACAGCTTTACATGAAACTTTTATCACGTATTTAAAAGTTGCATTTTTTGCTGCTATTTTTTTTGGAAGTCCAGTTTTACTCATTCAAATTTATAAGTTTATTGCCCCAGGTTTATACAATAATGAAAAAAAAGCTTTGTTACCTTATTTAATTTCCACTCCTATACTTTTTTTGTTTGGTGGTATGCTTGTATATTATCTAGTAATGCCACTAGCTATAAAGTTTTTTTTATCATTTGAAACTATGGGATCTAGCACAAGTTTGCCAATTCAACTTGAGGCAAAAGTAAATGAATATTTGTCATTAATAATGAGATTAATATTTGCTTTTGGAATTAGTTTTCAATTACCAATTTTGCTAAATTTGTTAGCACGTATTGGGGTTGTAAACTCAAAATATCTAAAAAAAACGAGGAGATATGTAATTGTAATTATCTTTACAGTAGCAGCAATTTTAACTCCTCCTGATCCTATTACACAAGTTGGTCTGGCAATACCTCTTTTATTGCTTTATGAGTTATCTATAATAACTGTTCGATTCACTGAAAAAAAAAATAAAAAAGAAAATTTAAAAGATGCATAATTTAAAAGATTTAAGAAAAAATTTAGATTTTTTAAAAAAAAAATTTCAAGATCGAAATGTCAACTTTAATATTGATGATTTTAATAAAAAAGATACATTAAATAGAGAATTAATTAATAACAAAGAGAAACTAGAACAAGAAAAAAAAAAAATTTCAAAATCTAAAGATAAAGCTAATTTTAAAGAATCGAAAAAGATTTCTGAAGAAATTTCAGTTTTAGAAAAAAAACAAGCAATAAGTCAAAATGAATTAAATAAAATAATTTTTTCTTTACCTAACATAGCACTTGATGAAGTTCCGGTAGGCAAAGATGAAAAATCTAATAAGTTAATTAAGAAAGTGGGAGATGTTAGAAATTTTTCATTTAAAGTAAAATCTCACGTTGAATTAGGTGGTAAAAAAAATAATATTGATTTTGAAATTTCGACGAAATTATCCGGGTCTAGATTTGTAGTTTTAAAAGATAAATATGCTTTATTGGAACGAGCATTAATTAATTTTATGTTAGATATTCATGTCAATGAATTTAAGTATATGGAGATTTCCCCTCCACTTATTGTAAATGAAGATGTTATGTTCGGAACCGGTCAATTACCTAAATTTGAAGAAGACCAGTTTGAAATAAAATTTGATAAGCAAGATCAAAGAAAATTTTTAATTCCAACTGCAGAGGTAGTTTTGACTAACTTAGTTAGAAAGTCGATAATTGATAAAAGTCAATTACCTATGAGATTTGTTGCTTCAACTCCATGTTTTAGAAAAGAAGCTGGAAGTTATGGAAAAGATACAAAAGGTATGATTAGACAACATCAATTTTACAAAGTTGAATTAGTAAGTATTGTTGAACCTACTAATTGTATTATTGAATTAGAACGAATGCTAAGTTGTGCTGAAAAAATATTAGAAAAATTAGAAATACCTTACCAAGTTGTTTTACTTTCATCTGGTGATATGGGTTTTAGTGCTGAGAAAACTTATGATATCGAAGCATGGATCCCTTCTGAAAGAAAATTTAGAGAAATATCCAGTTGTTCATCTTGTGGCTCATTTCAAGCTAGGCGTATGGGTGCTAAATATAAATCTGATAACGGGAACGAATTTGTTGGAACTTTAAATGGCTCAGGTTTGGCGGTAGGAAGACTTATGATAGCTCTTTTAGAGAACAATCAAAATGAAGATGGATCAATTAATATCCCAAATGTATTAAAAAAATACATGAATAATCTAGAAAAAATTTAATTATAATTTGCTTGTTAATCTAAAGTTTTTCATATAATTGTTTTTCATGAGCGGACAAGGAATTGCACAGTTTATACCTTTAATATTAATTTTTGTAATTTTTTATTTCTTTTTAATTAGACCCCAGCAGAAAAGAGTGAAAGATCATAAAGCAATGGTAGAGTCATTAAAAAGAGGAGATGAAGTGATTACTTCTGGTGGAATAATAGGTATTGTTGATAGAGTAATGGAAGATGATCGTATCGAGGTCATTATTGGAGAAAATACAAAAGTCCAAATTATAAGATCTACTATTACAAGTTTACTTAAAAAAGAAGAAATTAAAAAATAATTCTTTTTCGTGTTAAATTTTTCTAAAATAAATATTTTTATAATTTATCTTCTATTTTTTACAATAGGTATTTTTTCACTTCTTAATTTTCAAGATCAAGATAATAAATTTTTAAAAAAAAAAATTAATTTAGGTTTAGATCTTCAAGGAGGATCATATTTATTATTAGAAATTAATTCTAAAAGTTTAATAGAAGAAAAAATTCAATCTAAAGTTATACCTATAAAAAAACTTTTAAAAGATAATGGTATAAAATTTAATAATTTTATAATAACTGAAAAAAGTTTATCATTTAATTTAGATGATATAGACAAGTTTGAACTGATTTTTAATTCAAAAAAGGATAATATTGTTAATCCTTATATTGAAAAATATAGATCATTTGAATTAGATTTTAAAAAATTAAATAATTCAAAAGTTGAAATATCTTTTTCAAAATTTGGAATGCTCACAATTAATAATTCTGCTCTAAAACAATCTATTGAAATTGTTCGAAGAAGAATTGATGATGTAGGTACGAAAGAACCCACAATTCTTCAGAGAGGAGAAAAGAGAATACTAGTAGAGCTTCCCGGCCTTAAAGATCCCGAAAGAATAAAATCTTTATTAGGAAAAACAGCACAGTTAAATTTTAGACTTGTTACGGATAATAAAGAATTTGGTACTGAGGAACTAATTTCAGATAATGGTGAAAAATTAAATATTAGTAAGAGAATAATAATGAGTGGGGAAAACTTAATAGATGCTCAACCAAGTATTCAAAACCAGAGTAATTCACCAACAGTATCTTTTACTTTAGATAGATTAGGTGCTCAAAAATTTGGTAGAGCTACTACTGATAATGTTGGAAAAAGATTGGCTATAGTTTTAGATGGAGAAATCATAAGTGCTCCAAATATAAATGAACCTATTACTTCCGGTAATGGAATGATCTCTGGAAATTTTAGTTTTCAAGAGGCAACAGATTTAGCACTACTTCTTCGTTCTGGAGCTTTACCTACACCATTAATTGTTGTGGAAGAAAGAACAGTTGGACCAGATTTAGGTGAAGACTCCATAAAATCTGGAGTAACATCATTAATAGTAGGTTTTATTTTAGTAATTTTGTTTATGCTTTACAAATATAGAATCTTTGGATTAATTGCAAACACAGCTCTAATAGCAAATTTATTAATGTTAATTGGCATATTAACTATTTTAGAAGCCACACTTACCTTACCAGGAATTGCAGGTATAATTTTAACTGTTGGTATGGCTGTAGATGCAAACGTTCTAATTTTTGAAAGAATTAGAGAAGAGTTAAAAACAGAAAAATCAATTATTCATGCATTTGACTCAGGTTATACAAGGGCCAAAATAACAGTTTTAGATGCAAATATTACTACTTTAATTGCTGCAGTTATTTTATTTGCTTTTGGATCAGGTCCAGTTAAAGGATTTGCTATTACTTTAGGTATTGGAATTATTACCACACTTTTTACAGCATACTTTTTGGCAAGACATTTAACTTCATTAGTTGTTTTAAACAACAAGAATAAAGAGATAAAAATTTAATGACAAATTATAATTTTTCTTCAAAGTTTAAACACGCCAATATTTTATCAATAATTTTATTTTTCATTAGTATAATTTTAATTACATTTAAAGGGTTAAATTATGGAATTGATTTTAAAGGAGGAACTCTTATTGAACTAAGATCAATAAACACGGAAGCCTCTTCAATTAGAGATATTCTTAAAAATATGGATTTAGGAGATGTAAATGTAAAAAAATTTGGAAAAGAAGGTGATTATTTAATCAAAGTTGAACAAAAAGGTGGTAATAAAATAATTCCAGAAATTAAAAAAAACTTATCTGATAATTTAAATTCTGAGGTGAATTTTAGAAGAGTGGAAAATGTTGGACCAAAGGTAAGTTCAGAGTTATTACAATCAGGAATAATCGCTATTTCTTTATCATTAGCTGCTATGCTTTTTTATATTTGGGTCAGGTTTGAATGGCAATTTAGTATTGGGTCGATCATTGCATTATTTCATGATGTAATAATAACGTTAGGAATTTTTTCATTGTTATCTCTAGAAATAAACCTTTCTATAATTGCAGCAGTGCTTACTATTGTTGGATATTCAATGAATGATACAGTAGTAATATACGATAGAATTAGAGAAAATCTAGGAAAGTTTCATAGATTAAATATTAACGATATTGCAAATTTATCAATTAATGAAACTCTTGCTCGTACTATAATAACATCTATTACAACTTTGCTTGCATTGTTTTCAATATTTATTTTAGGTGGTGAAATTTTAAGAGGATTTTCTTTTGCTATGATTTTAGGTGTTTTAATAGGAACGTACTCATCTATATTTGTTGCTTCTCCAATTCTAAAATATTTCAAAGTAAGTTATAAAACTATAGAAAAAGAAGAAGAAAAAATAGTTCCTTAAATATTTACCAAGGAAGGTTTTGTGCTGCCACCATTGTTAGTAGCATTGGAATAGATAAAAGAGTATTTATTCTGGAAAAGATCATCGCAGTTTTTGCAGAACTAGCCTTATCTTCTGGTGAAGCTTCAACTATGCCTAAAGCTTTTTTTTGATTTGGCCAAATAACGAACCAAACGTTGTAAGCCATAATTATTCCTAGCCACATTCCAATACCGATAGCTGTATTCTTAGGATCTTCGCTTCCAATACCTAGTATCATAGCTTGATGAACGTATCCTTGCAAGTAAGCTACAATCAAACCAGTTATTATTGTTCCTAATGCGGCCCATCTAAACCAAAATAAAGCTTTTGGTGCAATCACTTTGCTAACAGCTGGTTTATGTTCATCTGGTATGTTTGGCATTGACGGAATCTGAACAAAGTTAAAATACCAAAGCAACCCTATCCACATTATCCCAGTCAAAACATGTAAATATCTGAATAACCAACTGTAAAAACCTCTGTCAAAAGCAAAATCACTTGCTCCAAAATGAAATCCTAAAAATAGAATAATAGTCAAAGCTAATGAAAGATGTACTGTTTTTGATAGGGATTGTAGAATCTTGATCATAGTCTATTTTAACATATTTTTAAATTTTAAGCAGTTTTTTTCATAGGATTTTCAACCATAATTTCTTTAATAAATTTGCCTGTATAACTCTCTTTTACTGTAGAAACTTTTTCAGGAGTACCCTCAGCAATGATTTTTCCACCATTTACACCGCCCTCAGGACCCATATCAATTATATGGTCGGCTGTTTTGATAACATCTAAATTATGCTCTATTACAACTACTGTATTTCCAGTATTTGCGAATGCTTGGAGAATTTCTAATAATTTTTTTATATCGTGCGAATGCAATCCAGTTGTGGGTTCATCTAGTATATATAAAGTCCTTCCAGTTGGTCTTTTTGATAGTTCTTTTGCTAATTTAATTCTTTGAGCTTCACCGCCGGATAACGTTGTAGCTTGTTGACCTATTTTCATATAACCAAGACCGACATGTTTTAGTGTTATTAATTTTGATCTTATTGATTGTATGTTCTCAAAAAATTCGCATCCCTCTTCAACAGTCATATCTAGAACGTCTGCAATATTCTTATTTTTGAACCTAATTTCTAATGTTTCCCTATTATATCTTGCACCTTTACATGTATCACAAGGAATAAATACATCAGGTAAAAAATGCATTTCATAGGTTATAACTCCATCACCTTCACATGTTTCACATCTCCCACCTTTTACATTAAAAGAATACCTTCCAACTTTGTATCCTCTTGCTTTAGACTCGGGTAATCCTGCAAACCATTCCCTTATAGGTCCAAAGGCGCCTGTGTAAGTAGCAGGGTTAGATCTAGGCGTTCTTCCAATAGGGGATTGATCAATGTCTATTATTTTGTCTATCAATTCAGTTCCTTTAAAACCAGTGAAAGCTTTTGGAACTTTGCGACTTTTATTTTTATTTAACATTAAATTAAATGCATTATATAGAGTATGTAAAATTAAAGTTGACTTACCGCTACCAGATACACCTGTTACGCATGTAAATGTACCAACAGGAATTTTTAAATTTACCTTTTTTAAATTATTTCCACTCGCACCGCTAATTTCAATAAATCTTCCGTTTTTTGCAGATCTTCTTTTTTTTGGAATAGCTATAAATTTCTTTCCAGACAAATAGTCACCAGTTATACTTTTTTCATTAGAAATAATTTCTTTGACTGTTCCATTAGCTACTATTTGGCCTCCATTCAATCCAGCTTCAGGTCCTATATCAATAATATGGTCTGAATTTTCCATAGTTTCAATATCATGTTCAACCACAATCACAGTATTTCCTAAATCTCTTAATTTTTTAAGTGCTTTGATTAATTTTTTATTATCTCTTTGATGTAAACCTATTGAAGGTTCATCTAACACATATAAAACACCTGTTAGTCCTGAACCAATTTGAGAAGCCAGTCTTATTCTTTGCGCTTCCCCTCCAGACAATGTACCTGACTCTCTTGATAAGGTTAAATAATTTAAACCAACATTTAAAAGAAAGTTAAGTCTTTCGTTAATTTCTTTTAAAATATGCTGAGCTATTTTGTTTTCACGTTCCGTTAAAACATTTTGTAAATTTTCAAACCATTTTTGAGCCTCATCAATTGATTTTTCTGTAACCTCACTAATATTTAATGAATTAATTTTTACACAAAGAGCCTCATCTTTCAGTCTCATCCCTTTGCATTTTTCACATGCTGTCTCACTTTGATACTGAGATATTTCTTCTCGTTTCCATTCACTGTCAGTTTCTAAATATCGTCTTTCAAGGTTGTTAACTACACCTTCAAATGTTTTTTTAGTTGTATAAGCCTCGTATCCATCATCATATGAAAATTTAATTTCTTCTTCATCTGAACCGTATAAAATTACATCTTGAATTTTTTTTGGAATTTTTCTCCATGTATCTGTCATTGATATTTTATAATGTTTAGCAATTGATGCTAAAGTTTGTGCATAGTAAAGGGAGGTAGATTTAGCCCAAGGTTCAATCACTCCATCTTGAAGACTTTTTTTTGGATCCGAAACAACCAGGTTTGGGTCAACATTAAGGTTATGTCCTATTCCCTCACATTCTTCGCATGCACCATAAGGAGAGTTAAAAGAAAAAAGCCTTGGTTCAATTTCTTCAATAGTAAAGCCGCTTTCTGGACAAGAAAATTTTGAAGAAAAAGTTATAGTTTCAAGTTTTCTAAACTTTTTTGGTAACGTTTCATTCTCATATTCTACTACGAGCAATCCATTAGAGAGATTTACAGCAGTTTCTACACTATCTGCTAACCTGTTTCCAAGATTTGAATTAAGAATTACTCTGTCTACAATTATAGATATTTCATGTTTTAATTTTTTATTTAAATTTGGAAACTCTTCTATATTAAGATATTTTCCGTCTACTTTGATTTTTGTAAAACCTCTCTTTTTATAGTTTAAAATTTCCTTTTTATATTCTCCTTTTCTTCCTCTTACTATAGGCGCAAGAAGATATATCGTGCTATCTTTTGGTAATTTTTTAATTTTATCAACCATTTCACTAATTGGCTGTGAGACTATTGGCTTTCCTGTAAAAGGAGAATAGGGAATTCCGACTCTAGCAAATAAGACTCTCATATAATCATAGATCTCAGTTACTGTTGCAACGGTAGATCTTGGATTCTTTGATGTATTTTTCTGTTCTATAGATATAGCTGGACTTAAGCCCTCTATTAAATCTACTTTTGGTTTTTTCATTTTATCTAAAAATTGTCTAGCATAAGAGGAAAGACTTTCTACATATCTTCTTTGACCCTCAGCATATATTGTGTCAAATGCTAAAGACGATTTTCCTGACCCAGAAAGACCTGTTATGACTACTAATTTCTCTTTTGGGATTTCGAGAGAAACATTTTTCAGGTTGTGTTCTTTAGCGCCTTTTACAACGATTTTTTTCAACATATTTTTTCCTTAAAATAACATACACCTTATAATTATTAGTTAATTATGATATAAATAATTACTTTTATAAATAAATAATCTTAATTTATTCAAAATTATTATGGCTGGAAGTTTAAATAAAGTACAATTAATAGGTCGTTTAGGCGCAGACCCTGAAATTAAGCAAATGGTAAATGGAAAAAGTGTTGCTAGACTTAGTATAGCCACTAGTCAAAGCTGGAAAGATAAATCTAGTGGAGAGAGAAAAGAAAAAACTGAGTGGCACAGGGTTGTTATTTTTAATGAGGGATTAGTCAATGTAGTGCAACAATACGTAAAAAAAGGAGCAAATGTTTATGTAGAAGGCCAATTAAGCACAAGAAAATGGAAAGACGAGGCTACTGGTCAAGATAAATATTCTACAGAAATAGTTCTTCAAGGATATAACTCTAGCTTAACCATGTTGGATAGTAGAAGTAATAATGGTAATTCAAATTTAGTCACTGAAAATAAAAGCTCGCTACCTAATGATAATCTGAATCAAGATAGCTCTGATTTAGATGATGAAATTCCCTTCTAAAATTTCATGGAAAAAAATACTGTAGAGAATAATAAATTTAAACCTATATTTGTACAAGATGAGATGAGTTCATCTTATTTGTCTTACGCTATGAGCGTAATTGTGAGTAGAGCTCTACCTGACGTAAGAGACGGATTAAAACCAGTGCACAGAAGAATTATATATGCAATGTATAAAGGAGGATATGATTGGTCTAAACCTTTTAGAAAATCTGCACGTATAGTGGGAGATGTCATTGGTAAATATCATCCTCATGGAGATCAATCGGTTTATGATGCTTTGGTCAGACTTGTCCAAGATTTTTCTATGAGTGTACCATTAATTTCAGGTCAAGGAAATTTCGGATCTATTGATGGAGACCCTCCAGCTGCAATGAGATATACTGAAACCAAGTTAGGTAAAATTGCACAATTTTTAACTGAAGATTTAGAAAAAAATACTGTTTTATATCGAAGCAATTATGATGAAACTGAAAAAGAACCAGAAGTTCTCCCTTCTCAATATCCTAATATTCTAGTTAATGGCGCTGGCGGAATAGCAGTTGGAATGGCAACAAGTATACCACCTCATAATTTAGGTGAAATTATTGATGGAACTATTGCATACATAAATAATAAAGACATTACAATTGGTCAATTAATGAAACATGTTCCAGGACCAGACTTTCCAACTGGAGGTATAATTATTGGTAAAGATATTATCAAGCAAGGATATAATAAAGGAAGAGGTTCATTCAAAATAAGAGGAGAAATTGATTTAGAAGAAAAAAAAAGTGGTAGGGAAACGTTAATTATAAAATCTATTCCATATCAGGTAAACAAATCAATTCTTATTGAAAAAATTGCTCAATTAGTTAGAGATAAAAAAATAGAGGGAATAAGAGATATAAGAGATGAGTCAAATAGAGAAGGTATAAGAGTTGTTATCGAACTTAGGAAATCAATTGAACCAGAAACAATAAGAAGGCAATTGTACAAATTAACAAATATTGAAAGTTCTTTTGGCTTTAATACATTGGCTATAGTAAACAATAAGCCAAAAATTTTAAATTTAAAGGAATTTATTTCTGAATTTATAAAATTTAGAGAAGATACTGTTATCAAAAGGGTAAAGTTTGATTTAAAAAAAGCAGAGGAAAAGGCGCACATCTTAATTGGTATAGCTTCAGCGGTTGAAAATATAGACGAAGTAATAAAGATAATAAAAAATTCAAAAGATACTGAGATTGCTAAAAAAAATTTATTAGCGAAAAAATGGAAAATTAAAAAAAGTATTAAATTAATATCCTTAATTGAAAAAAAGAAAAATATAACGAGTTATTCTCTTACAAATGAGCAAGTAAATTCGATTTTAGAATTAAGATTACAAAAATTAACTGCATTCGGAATTAATGAAATTGAGAGTGAAATAAATAAACTTGCACAATTAATAATTGAGTACAATAAAATTATAAATTCAAAAAAGGAACTTTATAAGTTAATTATAAGAGAATTAGAAGTTATTAAAGATAAATTCTCCTCACCAAGAAAAACTAAAATTATTGATGCTGTATTAAATTATAACATAGAGGAAACTATTCAAAAAGAGTCTGTTGTAATAAGCATAACAAATCAAGGATATATAAAACGAAGTCCTTTAAATTCATTAAAACCTCAAAAAAGAGGCGGCAAGGGGAAAACAGGTATTTCAACTCGTGAAGAGGATTTTGTTGTTCAAATATTTACAGCTAATACTCATACACCAGTTCTATTTTTTTCTACGCAAGGTTTAGTATATAAGATAAAAGCTCACAAAATACCGGAGGGTACCGCTGCATCTAAAGGCAAGTCAATATTTAATATTCTTCCCTTAAAAAGCCATCATTCAATTAGTTCCATTATGCCCTTACCAGAAGATGAGTCAGAATGGAAAAATTTAATGGTAATTTTTGCAACAGCAAAAGGCAACGTTAGAAAAAATACATTAGAAGATTTTGCAAATATTAATAATAGTGGCAAAATTGCAATGAAATTAGATCAAGATGATAGAATAATCGGAGTTAAAATATGCAGAGATGATCAAGATATTTTATTAAGTACTCAATTTGGAAAATGTATAAGATTTAAATCCAAAAAATTAAGATTATTTAAAGGCAGATCATCAAAAGGGATTAAGGGAATAAAATTAAGTGAAAAAGATAAAGTAATATCTTTATCAATTATTGATAATTCGAACATAGACACAAAAACTATTAATAAAGATAAAAAAATTAAGAATGGGGTAAATAAATTCATTCTTTCAGTTTCTGAAAACGGGTTTGGAAAAAGATCCTCTTATTTAGACTACAGGGTTACTAACAGAGGCGGTAAAGGAATTATTGGGATAATAAATTCACCCAGAAATGGAAATATTTCCTCATCTTTAGTAGTAAGTGAGACAGATGAAATTATTTTATCTACTGATAAGGGAAGTATCATGCGATGTGCTGTTAAAGAAATTAGAGTAGCTGGTAGAAACACTCAAGGTGTGAGAATTAAAAAATTATCAGGCAGTGAAAAAGTTGTGTCTGTAATAAAAATTGAGGACAATATTCAATAAATGAAAGTAGCTATTTATCCAGGCACATTTGACCCTATAACTTTTGGGCATATAGATGTGATAAAAAAATCTTTAAATATTTTCGATAAAATTGTTGTAGCAACCACTGATAATTATAATAAAAATTATCATTTTTCTAAAGAAGATAGATTAGAAATTATAAACAATTCTTTATTCAAAGATCTTAAACTTGATAGAAGAAAAATTAAAATTGTAGCTTTTTCTAATCTTACAATTGACTTATGTAAAAAGTATAAAGCTAATACAATTATAAGAGGATTGAGAGCGGTTTCAGATTTTGAATACGAATTTCAACTAGCAGGAATGAATAAAAAATTAAATACTAAAATTGAGACAATGTTTTTAATGTCAGATATTGAAAATCAGATAATTTCGTCAAAATTTGTGAAAGAAATAGCCAGTTTAGGTGGCAATATAGATAGATTTGTTACTAAATCGACTGTAAAGGTTCTTAAAGGCAAGTTGTGATAAAAAAAATTTCCTATTTATTTATAGTTTTATTTAGTTTAGTAAATACAAACATATTTGCTCAAAATAATTTTATGATTTTAAAACTTACTTACGGTGATGTTGAGATAGAGCTTTATCCAGAAAAAGCACCCAATCATGTTAAAAGATTCAAAGAGCTTGCAAATAGTGGAAAATATGATGGAGTAGTTTTTCATAGAGTCATAGAAGGTTTCATGGCTCAGACCGGAGATGTAAAATTTGGCAATTCTAACAATTCTGATTTTAACTTGTCTTTAGCTGGCACAGGTGGTTCAGATCTACCAAATCTAAAAGCTGAGTTTACTGATATTCCACATACAAGAGGAGTGATATCAGCCGCTAGATCTGCAAATCCAGATAGTGCGAATAGTCAATTCTTTATTTGTTTTGACTCTGCTCCTCATCTTGATAGACAGTATTCAGCTTTCGGTAAAGTAGTTAAGGGAATGGAATTTGTTGATATGATTAAAAAAGGTGATCCCAATAGTGGCGCAGTTTCTAATCCTGATAAGATTATTTCACTTAGATCTAAATAATAATTAATGTTACATAAAGAATTTTCTTTTGAGTTAATTACTCAAGATGATAAGGCTAGACTCGGAAAAATACATACTTCAAGAGGAACAATTGATACTCCAACATTTATGCCTGTTGGAACTCAAGGCACGGTTAAAGGAATTTTTGCAAATAATCTTCTTCAAACAAATTCGCAAATAATTTTAGGTAATACCTATCATTTATTATTAAGACCAGGAATAAAAATATTAAAAAAATTTGGTGGTCTACATGATTTTATGAATTGGAGAAAACCTATTTTAACTGACTCAGGTGGTTATCAAATAATGTCTTTATCAAAATTTAATAAAATTGATTATAAAGTAGGTGCAATTTTTAAATCTCATTTAGATGGAAAGAAGATAATACTCAGCCCTGAAAAAAGCATTCAAGTTCAAAAAGCTATAAACTCAGATATTATTATGGTGTTAGATGAGTGTCCAAAACTTACAAGTGACAAAAAAACTCTCTTAGGAGCAATCAATACTTCAACTCATTGGGCCAAACGAAGTAAAATTGAATTCGGAAATGATAAAACTAAAGCATTATTTGGAATTGTGCAGGGCGGATTATATAAGGATTTAAGAATTGAAAGTTTAGAAAAATTAATTGAGATTAATTTTGATGGATATGCAATGGGTGGTTTAGCAGTCGGAGAAACACAAGTTGAAATGTTTAAAATTTTAAATGAAACAGTTAATTATCTTCCTAAGGAAAAACCTAGATATTTAATGGGTGTTGGAACGCCTTCAGATATTCTAGGCGCTGTCAAAGAAGGAATTGATATGTTTGATTGTGTTATGCCAACTAGATCAGGTAGAACTGGACTAGCTTTTACTTGGAAAGGTAAATTGAATTTAAAAAATTCTAAATTTCAAAGCGATAAATCTCCTCTGGACGAAACATGTGAATTAGGTGAGTTAAACAAATATTCAAAAAGTTATTTAAATCACTTGATTAAATCTAATGAAATGATGGCATCAATGTTGATTTCTTTGCACAATATTTATTTTTATCAACAATTTATGCTAGAAATTCGACGAAATATACAAAATAACACATTTAAATCATTCTTTAAAAAATACATAAATATGTTTGATTAAATATTTGAAATTTATTTAATAAGTATATAAAAGAACATTCTTTAAGGGCCCTTAGCTCAGTTGGTAGAGCACCTCCCTTTTAAGGAGGGTGTCGATGGTTCGAGTCCATCAGGGCTCACCAATAATTAAATTTTTATTGGTGGATATTGTAAAATAACTTCATTAATCCAGTTGTTTAAATTTTCAATTCGTTTTTTGCTACTTGGATGTGTACTTAAAAAAACTGGTGGCTCTTTACCTTTATTTTTTTCAGCCATTCTTTGCCATAATTTGACGGATTCTCTAATGTCATATCCAGATAATGATGAAAAAATTAAACCTAAATAATCTGCTTCTGTTTCTTGTTTTCTACCAAAAGGGTTCATAATTCCCAATTGGAAAATATCTAAACCAGTATTTTGTCCAACAGTGTTTCTAGTCCTATTTATTGCTCCACCTAAAAATATATCGGCAACTGTTGTTCCTAAGTTGATAGTCATAGCATGACTCATTCTTTCAACAGAGTGTCTAGCAACTGCGTGAGCTATTTCATGACCCATTACAATTGAAAGTGCATCAATATTTTTAGTTATTTTTAGTAATCCAGTATAAACTGCAATTTTACCACCAGGCATACACCAAGCGTTTACTATTTTATCATTATCCACCAAAATATAATCCCAACCAAAATTTTTTGTTGGATCTTCTTTTCGTTCATTTTCAAAAAAAGCACTAACAGCGTTTTCCATTTTTTTTCCAATTTCTCTTATTTGTTTCAATTGTCGGCCAGTTGTTATTAATTTTGTTTTGCTCCTAAAATTCTCATATGCAGCAGCAGCTTGTTTATTAATTCTTGACTCAGGGATAATACTCAGTTGCTTTCTTTCTGTGATAGGAACGGTTGAACATGATGGCAATAATAAAGCGCAGCAACTACAACCAAAATAGCCAAGAAATTTTCTTCTATTTATGTTATACATTTTTAGATTCATGATTTTAAATAATAAATTACTAATTGCAATTTTTATATTAATTATAATTTTTATTATATATTCAAGCTATTCTTAAATAATGTCTAATTTAAATATAAAAAAATCCTTATTTTCCAAACTCAGAAATAACTTTATAGCAGGAATAGTTGTTTTAATACCTATTGGTATAACTTTATACCTTACTCTTTTTTTGATAAGATTTTCTGGAAAGGTCATACCCAAAGAAATAAATCCAAATAATTATTTACCATTCAACATCCCCGGGGTTGAAATATTAATAGCATTATTAATTATCACTTTTATTGGTTGGTTATCACTTTCTTTCTTAGGAAAGAAGTTTTTTGAACTATTTAATAATATTTTAAAAAAAATACCAATACTAAGAACAATTTATTCAGCAATTGGACAAATGACGGAAAGTTTCACAAAAACTGGTGATAAGGAAAAAAGTGTAGTCCTATTAGAATATCCTAGAAAAGGCGTTTGGGCTGTTGGCTTTGCCACTAAAGAAAATGAAGGTTTGATTAAAGATAAAATTAACGAAGACATAATAAATGTTTTTGTTCCTACTACTCCAAATCCTACTAGTGGTTTTTTATTAATGGTACCAAAAAAAGATTTAATCTATCTTGAAGTTTCTTTTGAACAAGCTTCGAAATTCATTGTTTCAGCGGGGACAACAAATATTAATTAAACGTTTTTATATTTATTATTTCCGCTTTATCGAAAAGTTTTAGTAAAAATAAATATTTTTTTTCGTTAATATCCTCTCTTATATTCAAAACATAGTTTTCTGCTAATTTGAACAAATCTTCATGTATAATTGGATCTGCAAATCTAAAATTTTTTATTCCACTTTGTTGATAACCTATTAAATCTCCAAATCCCCTCATTTTAAGATCTTCATCGGCAATAAAGAAACCGTCATTAGTATTTTTAAGAATTTTGATCCTTTTGATTGCAGTTTTGCTAAGACCTTCTTTAAACAATAATATGCAAGTACCTTGAATATTGCCTCTTCCGACTCTACCTCTTAACTGATGTAATTGTGCTAAACCAAACTTATTAGCATTTTCAATAATTATTAAATTCGCATTTGGAAAATCTATCCCTACTTCAATTACAGTTGTTGAAACCAAAATAGATAAATCTTTATTTAAAAATTTTTTTAAAATTATTTCTTTATCTTTTTTTTCCAAGGCTCCATGTATAAGACCAACTTTATCTGGAAATTTTTTATTTATTAACTCATATTTTTTTTTTGCAGATGAGTATTCTAGGAAAGGGGATTCTTCAATTAGTGGACACACCCAAAAAACTTGATTTTCTGTTTCTATTTGTTTTTTAATATAAGGCCATAGTTCGTCAATTTTCTTTTCAGGTTTACTAAGAGTAATTATTTTTTTCCTTTTAGCAGGTTTCTCAGTAATTTTTGAAATATCCATATCCCCATAAAGTGACAACATCATAGTTCTTGGAATAGGAGTAGCAGACATTAAAAGCACATCACATTCATCACCACCTTTTTTGGCCAAGTCACTTCTTTGTTTGACACCAAATTTGTGCTGTTCATCAATTACAACTAAACCAAGTTTTTTAAAATTAATTTTTTTTTGAAATAATGCATGAGTGCCTATTAATAAATCTATTCTCCCATCTTTCAGACGTTCTAAAATTATTTTTTTCTTATTATGTTCTGTTTTTCCAGTTAAAAAATCTATTTTTATCTTATCTTTACCAAATATTTTTTTAGATAATTCATAATGTTGCTTAGAGAGTATCTCTGTTGGAGACATTAAAGCACATTGATACCCACTTTTTATTACATTAAGCACTGATAAAAGTGAAACTATTGTTTTTCCAGAACCAACGTCACCTTGTATTATTCTAAACATTCTACTATTACTTTGTAAATCAGAATTAATTTCACTAAAGACTTTTTTCTGACTATTAGTTAATTTAAAAGGCAAGTGTTTTATAATAAAATTTGAATAATTAGAATTAAATTTTTTTGGTGATTTTTTTATTTTAATTCTTTTTCTATTCACTGATAAAGCTAAAAAATTTGCACAAAGCTCATCAAAAACTAATCGTCTATAACTTTTCGATTTATTATTTTTAGCATCGTTGGTTGTATGAAGATTTGTAATTCCATCATTCCACGTAACTAAATTATTTTTTTTTATAAAATAAGAGTCTAACCAGTCATCAATCTTTGGTAGATTGTTAATTACTTGATCACTTATTGATCTATATTTTTTCTCATTAATTCCCTTAGTTAAATTATATTTTGGAATATTTTTTACCACATAGTCTTTATTCTCTAATGTTGTTACGTAGTCTGGGTTAGTTATTTGATATCTATTGTTAAAAAAATTTACCTTTCCACTGATAATGAGCCATTCATCTAAGGGAAATAATTTTCTAAGATATCCCTCTCTACTATTAAAATATACAATATCAATTTTACCTGTATCATCCTCACAAATAATTTTGTTTGGTAAATTTCTTATTCTAGGAAAATTTAATTTTTTTACTTGAACTTTTATTGAATGAATTTTTCCAATTTCTAAATCATTAATCTTTGAGATTATTGATCTGTCTGTTTCAGAATATGGTAAATTTAGAATTACGTCTTTAATTTTCTCAATCTTTCTTTTTTTTAAATATTTAGATAGCTGTGAACCAACTCCCTTTAAACTATTTATTTCTCTAAATATAAAATCTTTTTTCATGAAATTTACTGAATCATGTATAATATAATTTTATGAACAATAAATTAGAAATATTTAAAAAAAGATTAATTTATAGGGCAGGATACAGAGGCACAAAAGAAATGGACATCCTATTAAGTTCCTTTGTTAATAAATATATAAATACCCTAGATGAAAATCAACTTTTAGAACTAGACAAATTTTTAAATTTTGAGGATGAAATAATCCTAAATTTTTATCATCACAATATTATTGAACAACAAATTGATAAAAACAGTATTTCTAAAATATTTAAAAGATTTAAAATTTAATGGCGGAGAGGGTGGGATTCGAACCCACGAACGAGTTGCCCCGTTGCTGGTTTTCAAGACCAGTGCTTTCAACCGCTCAGCCACCTCTCCTTGAAATAAATCAAGGTTCTTTAATACTATCAAAGAGGTTAAATAACAATATATAAGTAGAGTTTGTAGAACTAGTTAATGCTTACTAATTATGATAGTTAATAAAATGATCAAATTTATATTTAACTTATTAATATTATATTTCGGAGTCTTTGCTTACGCATCATGCAGTGAAAAATTCGACGATTGGCTAAAAAAATTTCAAGTAAAGGCAATCAAAAGTGGAATATCAGAACAAGTAGTTAATGAAGTTATGTCAGAGGCAAAATTTTTACCAAAAGTTATTGAATATGATCGTTACCAGCCTGAATTTTATGAAGATACCTTTACTTATATCAAAAAGAGAACATCAAATCGTAAAATTAAAGAGGGTCTAAAACTATTTAAAAAAGAAAAAACTGTTATAGAAGCCATTGAAAAAGAATTTCAAGTAGAAAAAGAGTTATTATTGGCTCTAATGGGTATTGAAACTAATTTTGGAAAATACTTAGGAAAAATGGACATCATATCTTCGCTTGCTACACTAAGTTATGACAAACGAAGAAGTGAATTTTTTACAGAAGAATTATTAATATTATTGAGACTGGTTGATAAAAATATTATTGATAAGGATATTTTATATGGATCCTGGGCTGGTGCTTTTGGAAATTTTCAATTTATGCCAAGGACTATAAAAAATTATGCAATTGATTATAACAAAAATCAAACCATTGAGTTAAAAAATATAGAAGACTCCTTTGCGTCGGCAGCTAACTATTTAAAAACTATAGGCTGGAAAAAAAATCATCCATGTTTTTTTAAGATAGAACTAAAAAATGATGTTCCTAAAAAATATTTAAATTCTTCTGCTAGAAATATAAAAAATAAAAAACAAATTAACTTCTTGAAAAAATATATTAAGAACTCTGAAGATTTAGATATTAAAAATAATTATAAAGCAGCTATAATAATACCTGATAAGGATATCATACCAGGTGCTGATACCTTATCTCCAGCTTATATTGTATTTGAAAACTACGAGAAAATATTAAATTGGAATAGATCTTTGAGATTTGCTTTAGCTGTGTGCACATTAAAAGAAAGTTTTGAGAATGAAATTTAATTTTTTATTATTTTTATTTCTTTTAGTATCTTGCACTTCCAATCTGACAACCATAAATCAAAAAATACCGTATACTTCAAAAGGCTTTGCATATATCTATAATGACATTGATTTTAATAATAAGATTATTAAAGGAAAAATGAATAATGAAATAATGCAAATTTCACATCAAAACTTAAAAACTGGCACGATGATAAAAATTATTAATCCTAAAAATAAAGAAAATATTGTTCTTAAAAATATTAAAAGGATAAAATATCCAGATTTTTATAAAATTTTGATAACAAAATCTGTTGCAGAAACGCTTGATTTAGATGCTGATTTGCCAATTTTAGAAATTATAGAAATTAAAAAGAATAAATCTTTTGTTGCTAAAAAGGCTAAAATTTACAATGAAGAAAAAAAAATACCTTCAAGTGCTCCAATAGCATCTGTTCAAATTTCAAATATTTCAAAAACTAAAGTTGCTAAAAAGACAAATAAACCAGATAAGGTTTATATTGATATTGGTACTTTTTATTCAATTAAAACAGCTAAATTTTTGAAAGAAAGAATCATTAAAGAAATTCCAGAATTGGATAAAAGATTAAAAA
The DNA here is from genome assembly GCA_902591415.1 of uncultured Pelagibacteraceae bacterium. Taxonomy (GTDB): domain Bacteria; phylum Pseudomonadota; class Alphaproteobacteria; order Pelagibacterales; family Pelagibacteraceae; genus Pelagilacustribacter. Next base: position 33,579 of record CACJAU010000003.1, on the reverse strand, counting down.
TAAGGAAGATTAATAATAAGAAAACACAAGTTATTTTAGGTCCATATACAGCTGTTAATTTACTGAAAAATGATTACATTAAACTTAAAAATTTTGGATTCGAGGAGCTAGATGTATTTATTAATTAATAAAATAATTTTTTTGATAATTTTTTTACTTATTTCAAGTTTAAGTGTTTTTGCGAGTCCAAATATTCAAGCAAGGACAGCAATACTTATTGATTATCATTCCGATGAAATTTTATTTGAACTTGATCCCGACTCTCAGATTTATCCTGCGTCAATGACAAAAATAATGACTTCAATTGTAGCTTTTGATTTAATAAAAAATAATAAGCTATCTTTAGATGATAAATTTACCATTTCTGAAAATGCTTGGAGATTATCTCAAGCAGGTTATTCATCAATGTTTATAATGATAAATGATCAAGTCACAGTAGAAGATCTCCTTAAGGGTATTATCATCGCTTCAGGAAATGATGCATGTGTAGCTTTAGCAGAAGGTATTGCAGGATCAGAGTCTAATTTTTCAGATATGATGAATGAAAAAGCTGGAGAAATTGGAATGACCTCAACAAACTTCACAAATTCTTCGGGGATAAATGATCCGGATAATATTTCAACAGTAAGAGATATTGCTTTAATGTCGAAATATTTAATAAAAAACTATCCAATTTATTATGAGTTGTTTGCTGAAAAAACTTTTACATGGGATAGAACAGGCGGAGAACCAATTAAACAAGGTAACCGTAATCCACTACTGTACAAAAATGTTGGTGTGGATGGAGTTAAAACTGGTTATTTAGCTGTTGAAAAATACTCGCTAGCTAGCTCTATGTTAAAAAATGATAGAAGAATCATAGCTGTAGCATCTGGTTTTACTACGAAAAAATTAAGAAGTTCAGAGTCTTTAAAACTTTTAAACTGGGGTTTTAGAAATACAAATACTTTTGAAATATCTAAAAAAGACGAAACTTTTTTTGAATTAGATACTTGGCTCGGAACAAAAAATAAAATTAAAGCTACAACAAAAGAAGATTATTATGTGACAATAAATAAAAAAGATATTGGACATTTAAAAATATCTTTAGAATACTTAGGTCCTATTCCAGCACCAGTACAAAAAGGTGCTCAAATAGCAAGCATAGTTGTATCAAAAAAAGATGAAATAATTAAAACGTTGCCACTATACGCATCAGAGGACTTAAAAAAAGTTAATATTTTCAAAAGTTTACTAACATCTCTAAATTATTTGATTTGGGGAGATGTATAAAAAAAAACCATTTTTCATTGTATTTGAAGGTGTTGAGGGTTGCGGAAAATCTTTTCAAAGTAAAAAACTTTTCAATAAGTTAAAAAAAAATAAAATAGAAACTATTTTAACAAGAGAACCAGGCGGAACAAAAAGCTCAGAACTTATAAGAAATCTTATCCTTAAAGATTATTTTTCCAAAAATAGTAAAGAAAAATTTGATAAATATACCGATACACTTCTTTATTTAGCTGCCAGAAATGAACACATAAAGAATAAAATTAAACCAGCATTATTAAAAAAAAAAGTTGTTATTTGTGATAGATTTATAGACTCAACAATTGCATATCAAGTTGATGGTAAAAATGTAGATATTAAATTTATTAATAACATTCATAAAAAGATATTAAGAGGAATTAAGCCAAATATTGTCTTCATATTAAAAGTTTCAAAAAATTCTTCAAAAAAAAGATTAAAAAAACGTAAAACTAAAAACCGGTATGATAATTTTGCTCAATCTTTTTATACAAGAGCACAAAGATCTTTTATTAAAATAGCAAATAAAAAGAAAAATTATTTTATTCTTAATTCCTCATTGAACGATAATTCACTAGAAATTAAAATTTTCAATATTGTTAAAAAATATTTACAAATTAAATGATGATACCACCATTCTTTAATCCAAAAAATTCCTTACGTTTATTTGGTCTGAAAGAAGAATTTAATTTTATATCTTCACTTTATAATAAAAAAAAATTACCTAAAGTATTAATGCTTTCAAGTAATAAAGGTATAGGAAAATCAACACTGGTAAATCATTTTCTCTTTTCTATTTTTGATAAAAAAAATTACGATATTAATAAGTGTATTTTAAAAGAAGATTCTTTTTTTTTAAAGCAATTTCGAGATAATGTTTTTTCGAATATTATTTATGTAAATGGATTAGATTTAATTTCAATTAAAATTGAAGATATTAGAAATTTAAAAAAAAAAATTTTAAAATCATCGTTATTAGATAAAGATAGATTTATAATCTTTGACGATATTGAACTTTTAAATATTAATAGTCTTAATGCTTTACTTAAAATTATTGAGGAGCCAAGTGAAAAAAATTATTTTATTCTTATAAATAACAATTCAAAACCTATATTAGAGACAATAAAATCAAGAACTTTAGAAATAAAAGTTAATCTAAATGAAGAACAAAGATGTAAAATAATCGACAGCTTGATTACCAATTTAAATCTTGAATTAAGATTAAGTCCGGTTGAATCAAAATTATCTCCCGGGAATTTTATTAAGTTTAATTATTTCTGCCTTGAACATAATATAGATCTTGAAAAAGATTTTGTACATAATTTTTCTTTTATTTTGAAATTATACAAAAAAGAAAAAAATATTTTATTTATTAATTTTGCTTTTTTTATAACAGATTATTATATTAATTATTTAAAGTTAAAAAAAAATTTTAAAAATGATAAGATTTATGATTTAAGAAACTTTATTTTCGATAACCTTAATAGTTTTTTATTGTATAATACAAATCAAAATTCTCTTATTAATGCAATAAACGATAAACTTAAATATGAATAAAAATTTTTATATTACAACTCCAATATATTATCCATCAGGAAAACCTCATATGGGACATGCCTATTCAAGTATTGTTGCAGATATCTTTGCACGATTTAAAAGACTTGAAAAATATCAAGTTTTATTTTTAACAGGAACTGATGAACATGGTCAAAAAATTCAAAAAGAAGCAAAAAAGAACAATAAAGATCCGAAAATTTTTTGTGATGAAATATCAGAAACATTTAGATCACTAAACAAAAAACTTAATTTAACTAACGATGATTTCATTCGAACAACTGAAGAAAGACATTACAAATCAGTAAAAGAAATATGGAACAGACTTGTAGAATCTAAAGATATATATCTTGATAAATATAGTGGTTGGTATTCTGTTTCAGACGAAGCATTTTATGATGAAGATGAAGTAGAAGAAATAAATGGAAAAAAAATTTCAAAACTATCTGGTTCAAGCGTTGAATGGGTAGAAGAGGAGTCTTATTTTTTCAAATTATCTTCATGGGGAAAAAAATTATTAAAATTTTATAATGACAATGAGAATTTTATTTTACCACCTTCTAGAAGAAATGAGGTTATAAAATTTGTTGAAAAAGGATTAAAAGACTTATCAGTAAGCAGAACATCATTTACTTGGGGAATACCAGTGCCAAAAAATAATAAACATATTATATATGTGTGGTTAGATGCACTTACTAATTATATAAGTGCATTAAATTTTCCTGATGTGAACGACAAAAAATATAAAAGTTTTTGGCCAGCAGACATTCATATAATAGGTAAAGATATTTTAAGATTTCATGCTGTTTTCTGGCCTGCTTTTTTACTCGCAGCAAAGTTACCTTTGCCAAAAAGAGTTTTTGGTCATGGTTGGATTTTGTCAGATGAAAAAAAAATGTCAAAATCGCTTGGAAATATTCTGGATCCAATTGAAATTATAGATAAATACGGAATTGACCAACTTAGATACTATTTAGTGAAAGAAGTATCTCTTGGTAATGATGGATCAATATCTATGGAAAATTTAAAAAATTGTATAAATAATGATTTAGCCAATAATTACGGAAATTTATGCCAGAGAGTATTCTCTTTTATAAAAAAAAATTGTGGTAATAAAATACCAGCTAGCACAAATTTAAATGTGACTGATAAAAAATTTTTAGATAATTTATTAAAAAAATTACCACATTTAATAAATTTAATGAATAATCAAAATTTAAATGAATACATTAAAACTGTAGTTGGTTTTTCGTTTGATGCTAATAAATATTTTAACGACTCAGAACCATGGAAAGAAAAAAAAGGTAACTTAAATCGAATGAATGCAATTTTGTTCACAGTTTCACATCAAATTAAAAATATAAGCATTTTACTAAATCCAATAATACCTGATGCAACTAATAAAGTATTAAAATCTATGAATATTCCAATAAAAGACTTAAATATTGAAAATATTAAAGATTTAAATATTTTAAATCATGATAAGGAATTGAATAATTTAGAAATATTATTTAACAAAATTGAAGATGATAATTGATTCACACTGTCACCTAAATTACGAACCAATGTCTTTATCACTTAAAGATACTATAACTAGAGCTAATAATGATGGGGTGAAATATTTATTAACAATTTCCACAGAGGATAAAACTTTTGATAAAATTCTTAAAATAATTTCTGATTTTAATTGTGTTTATGGCACATATGGAATTCATCCTCATGAGGCAAAAAATCATACATCAATTAATTCCGAAACTATAATTAACAAAATTAATTTGAGTCAGAAAATCATTGGTATCGGTGAAACCGGTTTAGATTTTTATTATAATCATTCAGAAAAAAATGATCAAATGAAATGTTTTGAAGAGCACATTACCGCTGCTCAAATTACAAAGAAACCTTTAATTGTTCATACTAGGAATGCTGAGAACGAAACTTTAGAAATTCTTAGAAAAAAAAAAGCTGAAAAGGATTTTAAAATTTTAATACATTGTTTTACAGGTACAAGAGATTTTGCTTTTAAGTTGTTAGATTTAGGTGCATATATATCAGCAAGTGGAGTTGTTACTTTTAAAAAATCTATTGATTTAGCAAAAACTTTTAAAGATATACCTAATGAAAAAATTTTAGTAGAAACTGACTCACCTTATTTAGCCCCAGTTCCATTAAGAGGAAAATCTAATGAACCAAGTTATATTATACATACAGTTAAATTTTTATCTAATTTAAAAAATACCACATTTGAAACATTTTCTAAAATTACAACTTCTAATTTCTTTAAATTATTTGGAAAATTAAATTGAAAAAAAAATTTACAATATTGGGATGTGGAAGCTCTCTAGGCGCACCTTGGATAACCAATTACTCTGCTAAACTTAAAAAAGATAAAAAAAACATACGTACAAGATGTTGCGCACATATTCAAAAAGGTGATTTATCTATTTTGATAGACACATCTCCTGATATTAAAAACCAGTTTTTAAAAAATAAGATTAAAACTCTAGATGCTATTATTTATACACATGAACATGCAGATCAAACTACTGGTATTTTTGAAATGCGACCTTTTTTTTGGAAAAATAAAAAAAAAATTCCAATTTATGGAAATATTAAAACAATAAAAGAATTAAAAAAAACCTTTAGTTATTGTTTTAAACAAAGACATGGATACAAACCAATTATGAAAGCTAATATTATAAAAAAAAAATTTGAAATTAAAAAAAACAATTCACGTATAATTATAGATCCATTTGAGGTAAATCATGGACTTATTAAAGCTAATGGTTATTTATTTGATAAAATAGCTTATATAAGCGATTGTAACGAAATTAGTAAAAAGGTAACGAAAAAATTAATGAATTTAGATTTTTTAATTATTGATTGTTTAAGAATTAATAAGCATCCTTCTCATTTTAATTATGATGACGCTATTGATTTTGTAAAATTTGCAAATCCCAAAAAAACAATATTAACTAATTTACATGTAGATTTAGATTATTTTGTCCTTAAAAAAAAATTACCAAAAAACATCATTCCAGCCTTTGATGGTTTAAGTTTTAATTTTTAATTTCTTTTTCAATTAAATTAATAAATCTTGTTGAGGAAGGTCTAGTAATTGATGAAAAAGTATCTACAACTTTACCATTTTTACCAATGATTATTTTATGGAAATTCCATTTAGGTATTGCATTCTTGCCATGGTTGTTCTTTGCCCATTTAAAAAAAGGATGAGCATTATTGCCAATTACGTCAATTTTTTCTGTCATCGGAAAATTTATATTAAAATTAGCCTCACAAAAGTCTTTAATTTCTTTATTTGATCCGGGTTCTTGTTTGAAATTATTAGTAGGTACGCCAATTACTACAAGATTTTTATCTTTGTAATTAGACCATAGAGATTGCAAATCTTCATATTGATTAGTAAAACCACACCTCGAAGCAACATTTACCACAACAATGACTTTATCTTTATAATCTTTAAGACTGATTAATTCTCCTTCAATACTCTTAAAATCAAATTCATAAGCCAATTTATCATAAGCTGAATTTACTTTGTTAAAAAAACTAAACATTACGAATAATATAATAAATATTTTTTTCATCATTTTAAAGCTTTTAACACTGCATCAATAGGCAAAAAAATACAATTTAACCTACTTGAGTTATTTTTATTTATTAAAAACTTAAATTCTTTAAATTTTTTTGGAAATATAAAGTTCAAGTCATTTACGGGGGTATTTTTAAGTTGTTTTAATTCTTCTTTTAAAATCTTTATTGGAAGATTTTTTATTCTTTTTGATAATAGACTAGCAGATGCTTCACATAATATACATGATTCCGTTTCATACTTCATAGAATTAATTTTAGAATTTTTTAAAATTAATTCAATTTTGATTAAATCTCCACACATTGAATTTTTTTTTATTGATTTAAAAGTATATTTATTCGTTAGTCCTACGTTAGAGGTATTTGAAGCAAATTTAATTATTTCGTCAGTAATCATTTTTTAGCGAATAGTAATAATAACACGTATCCAAAAACAGTCGAAAGTAATGAACCTGCAAGTACACCAATTTTTACTCCGTCAATATATTGCATGTCATTAGCAAAAGCCAAATTTCCAACAAATAAACTCATTGTAAAACCTATTCCGGTTAAAATGGAAACCGCATAAAATGCTGGCCAAGTTGAATTATTTGGTTTGTCTGCAATTTTAAGTTTTACTGACAAGTAAGATAAAACAAAAACTCCAATTTGTTTTCCAAAAAATAAGCCTAATACAATACCCAGTGGTACTGGATTTAAAAGAGTTGCAAAAGTTAAACCCTCTAAAGATACTCCTGCATTTGCAAATGCAAATAATGGCATTATTCCAAAAGCAACATAAGGTGATAGACTATGTTCTAATTTTAATAATAATGAATTTTTGTTAACTTTAGAATTATGGGGAATTGTTAAAGCTAAAAGAACACCTGCTATTGTAGCATGAATACCAGATTGATGAGTAAAGTCCCATAAAAAAATTCCAACTATTAAATATGGTAAAAAGATATTTACTTTAAATTTATTTAATCCAATTAAAACTATTACAGCTAATAACATTAAAACTAAGTAAATAGATTGAATATTTCCAGAATAAAAGAAAGCTATGATCACAATTGCACCTAAATCATCTATAATTGCTAAAGCTGTTAAAAAAACTTTTAAAGATATAGGAACTCTTTTTCCCAATAATGATAATACACCTAAAGAGAAAGCAATATCAGTTGCTGATGGAATAGCCCATCCATTTAATGTAGTGCTATCAGAGTAATTAACAAATATATAAAATAGAGCAGGCACGACCATACCTCCTATAGCTCCTATTATAGGTAATAAAGCCTGTTTTGGATTTGATAATTCACCCTGTAAAAATTCTCTTTTTATTTCTAGTGAGACGAAAAAAAAGAAAATTGCCATTAAGACATCATTAATCCAATGTAAAACGCTTAATTTAAGTCCAAAACTTTCTGTTCCGAGTGTTACGTATTTTTGTAAAATTGAAAAATATTGATCGCTATAAGAACCATTGCTTATTACTAATGCTAGTATAGCCGCTATGAGAAGCATAATTCCGGAGGATGCTTCTAATTTAAAAAACTCTCTAAATGGTTTAGTTATATGTTGGATCATAGGTACTATTTACTTGCATAGCGGTTATCTTTCAATTGCCAAAAAGGCATAATTAACCTATAAAACAGACGATCGGGGCGTAGCGCAGCCTGGTAGCGCATCTGGTTTGGGACCAGAGGGTCGCAGGTTCAAATCCTGCCGCCCCGACCATTAAAAAACATGAAAAAAGCTAAGATTTACATACCTTCCAAAACTGCAATGCAATCGGGCAGGGGGAAGACAAAGAAATGGGTTTTAGAATTTGAAACCAAAGACCCTTCCATAAATCCATTAATGGGTTGGGAAACTTCAACTGACACTTTAGAGGAAGTAGTCCTTAAGTTTTCTTCAAAAGAGCAAGCAATAGAATATGCAAAAAGGAACAATATTTCATATAAAATTATTAAACCCAAGAAAAAAGAATTTGTAATAAAATCCTATGCTGACAATTTTCTTAAAAACTAATTATGTGGCGTAGTTTTTTTACAGATAAAAAATGGTCTCTTTGGTGCTATGGCGGTGGATCTCTCATTTTAGTTTTAATTGTTTTTCAAACCTGGTTATCTGTACAATTTAATAATTGGTATGGATCTTTTTATGACTTATTACAAAAACCACCTGAAACTGGAGGACTAGAAAAATTTTACGAAAGGTTAACTTTCTTTCTTTATTTAGCAATCCCATATGTAACAACTATTTCATTTACAAATTGGTTTACGAGAATGTGGACTTTTAGATGGCGGGAAGCTATTACCTTTTCTTATATGCCTTATTGGAGGGCTGTAGATGCAAAAGTTGAAGGAGCATCACAAAGAATTCAAGAAGACTGTAGAGATTTTGCTAATATAGTTGAAAATATAGGATTAGATATTGTAAGAGCCGTTATGACATTAATAGCTTTTTTACCAATATTATGGTCTCTTTCAGAAAATGTTGTAGCACCATATCTAGAAAATATTTCTGGTTCTTTGGTATGGGTGGCTTTATTAGTTAGTATTGGCGGACTTACAATAAGCTGGTTTGTTGGTATAAAATTACCTGGATTAGAATATAATAATCAAAAAGCAGAGGCGGCATTTAGAAAAGAACTTGTTTATGGTGAGGATGATAGAAAAAATTATGCTCAAGCTCCATCAATACTCCAACTTTTTACAGGTATAAAATTCAATTATCACAGGCTTTTTTTGCATTATGGATATTTTGATTTATGGTCAATTTTATATAGACAAATATTTGTTATTGTTCCTTTTGTAATTATGGGACCGGGTTTATTTACTGGAGCATACACTTTAGGAATTATGATGAGAGCTGTTAACGCTTTTGGTGAAATTAAGGATGCATTTAATGTTTTTCTTTATAATTGGGTGCAAATTAATAAATTAAGATCTATTCATAAACGTTTAAGTGAATTTGAAATAGCAATTAACTTTAAAAATAAGTTGAGAAAACCTAGTAAATCTGATGTAAGAGCTTAATGGAGCTCTACCTAAAACTTATTGATGTTATTGTCCCTGTTTTTTTTGTTATTGGGGTAGGTTATTATCTTGGAAGAAAAAATCCAGAAATTAGCACAGATTTTATAACTACATTTGCCGGTAACGTCGGTACACCTGCAATGATTTTTTATACGATAACAACAACTGGAGTAACCTTAAGTGTTTTTACTGAATATTTTATTTATGCACTTATTATAATTGGAGGTTTTTCAATTGTAGGTATTATATTTCTTTTATTACTTAAAAAAGATTTTATTAGTGAATTGCCGCCATTAATTTTACCCAACACTGGAAATATGGGTATTCCTATTTGTTTATTTGCTTATGGTACAGCCGGGCTAGGGGTTGCATCTGCTATTGCATCAGTAATTATTCTTCTTCATTTTACACTTGGAGTTTTGTTGGCCAAAAAAAGCTTTTCATTTGAAATATTGATTAAGAATATGCCAATTTACGGAATAATTGTTTCAGTCATATTTTTATATTTTGAATGGGATGTTCCTGGATATTTAGAAAACACTACATTTTTGCTTACATACGCTACTATATTTTTAGTTTTAATGTCTTTAGGTATTGCTTTATCAAGATTAAAAGTTGTGTCTTGGACACATGCATCAATTCTAGGAGCGGTAAGAGTTATTATTGGACCTTTAATTGGATTTGGATTAATTAAATTTCTCAATTTAAATGGTTTTGCTGCTGGTGTTCTTTTAATTCAGTCATGTATGCCAAGTGCGGTTTTAACTTATTTAGTAGGTTCAATGTATTCAGACAGAAAGGTGGTAGATAGCGTAGCAAGTGTTATAGTTACATCTACTGTTATGTCATTTATCACTATCCCAATTGTAGTTTATTTTAGTCTTAAATATTTTCAATAAATACAGTGACTTAAGTAACATAATTAAAGTAATAAATTAAGTAATAGGTAAGTATCATTTATATATATAATAAAAAAAGTAAATAAGCATTGAAAAATAAAGCTTATTTGAGCTTAAAAAACAATAAATAAATTGAAAAAGGTGCTAAAAATTAAGGTTTTACAAGATAAACACTTAAAAATTAAAGATTGAAATGCTAAAATCTAGCAAAATAGGGTGTTTTAGACTGATCTAAAAGGACTAATAATCAATAATTCTACAAGCTTTGCGTGTACTGAATATAGCGTTTAAACGGCCGTAGAGGGTGTTTTTTTTGCAATCATTGATTTTAGAGTACAACTGACTGGTGTGTGGGTAAAAAATACAATGAAATAGGGGCTAATAGACCCGATCGCCCGTCAAATAACAATTCTAGAGCCTTATACCCTCTTTTTTTAGTAAAAATCTCTTTGTTTTTACGCCTCCTTTGCCTGAATAGCCTCCGAGTGATCCATCAGATCTTATAACTCTATGGCAAGGAATTTTGGGCGCATAAGGGTTTTTTCCTATAGCATTGGCCACAGCACGCACAGCAAGCGGTTTTCCAATGGCTTTTGCTACCTGAGAGTAGGTTTTAACGCTTCCACGAGGTATTTTCCTCAAATAAGCCCATACTTTCAGCTGAAATTTAGTACCAGCTAGCTTCATTAGTCAAAAATTAGGTAAATTGTTAGAGATATGCCTATTATAAGGGCTATTATTAAGCCTAAAGCTATCATTTTTTTGCCTTTTGAGCTTGAGTTAGTCCAGAAGTATGAAATTCCATATACTGCAGCTATAAATACTACTATAGGAAGAATAAATTTAATCATCAGTTTTAAAATTATACGTATTGACATCTAAAATCACTTAATATATTACTAATGATAATTAATTGTTATCGATAGTAATATGAATGAATTGGTTACAGACCTAAAAAAGCTTCATGAGGATACATTAAACAACCTCAAGTTATCTAAAGCTAGTAATACGCTTAGAGCTTATAAATCTGATTTTAAAGATTTTGCAATATTTTGTGCAAAACATGGATTTAAATCAATGCCCACAGAACCAAAGGTTGTATCTTTGTATATGACTCACCTTTCTGCAAGCTCAAAAATAAGCACTTTAAGACGAAGATTAGTATCTATTGGAGTGGTCCATAAGTTAAAAGGTCATTACTTAGATACAAAACATCCGGTTATTATCGAAAACTTAATGGGTATAAAAAGAAAAAAAGGAAGTATTCAAACAGGTAAAAAACCAATATTAATCAATCACTTAAAACAAATAATTAACGTAATAGACGAACAAAAAATAGAAAAAATTAAAAAATTGAGGAATAGAACCTTAATACTTATTGGTTTTGGTGGTGGATTTAGACGAACAGAATTAATTTCTATTGATTATGAAGATCTAGATTTTGTTGAAGAAGGTGTAAAAATAACTCTAAGAAGGTCCAAAACAGATCAATTTGGAGAGGGTTTGGTAAAAGGACTACCCTATTTCACAAATGAAAAATTTTGTCCAGTTACAAGTTTAAAGAATTGGATAAATATATCTAAAATAAAAACTGGCCCAATTTTTAGAAGATTTGCCAAAGGCTCAATATTAACTGGCCACAGGTTAACTGATCAATCAGTAGTTTTAATAATCAAAGATTATCTAAAATTAGCAGGAATAGAAAATCAAAATTTTTCAGGTCATAGTTTAAGATCAGGTTTTGCCACAGTAGCGGCAGAGTTCGGCGCAGATGAAAGAAGTATTATGGCAATGACTGGTCATAAAACAACACAAATGGTAAGACGTTATATACGAGAAGCAAATCTTTTTAACAATAATGCACTTAATAAGATTAAGATATAATGGTTTTCAATTTTTTTAAAAAGCTGTATTACGAAAAATATACAAAAAAGTCTTATTCAATTAGCAATGTAGATTTGATTATAGAAAGAATCTTTTCAAAAAAAAAAGTGGGCGTTTATATTGATGCAGGGTGCAATCATCCTATTAAATATAATAATACTTACCTTTTATATAAAAAAGGTTGGAGTGGAATAAATATTGATTTGGATAAAAAGTCAATCATGCAATTTAATAAGTTAAGAAAAAGAGATACTAATATTCATTCTTTAATAACTTCACATGATAATGAAGAAAAAGATCTTTATTTTTATCATGATAGATCAAATATTAATACCTTAAGCAAAGATTTAGCTGAAAGTAGAAAAAATAAATATAAAGAAATAATTAAGATAAAAGGAAAATCATTAAACACTATAATTAATAACTCAAAATATAAAAATTCGAAAATTGATTTATTATCAATAGATATAGAAAATTATGAGTTTGATGCTTTAAGTAATTTTAATTTTAACAAGTATGATATTGACCTTGTAGTAACAGAAATTACCGATACAAAAATTAAAAATTTAGAAACTTACAATTTATCATTGGAAAAAGTGATAGAAACAAATTTATATAAATTATTAATTAAAAATAATTATAAATTAATAAATTGGGTAAATGCGGATTTGGTTTTTGCTAAAAAAGGTGCTTTTTTTTAAATTATTTTGATAAAAGTACTTGATAGTTTGTTTCGTAAATAATTTTAAAATTATTATCTAAAAAAAAACTTAAAGATAAGTTTGTCTTAGACCCTTTATCGTCTAATAAAATCAAAGACTTATTATGTAATTTTTTAATTGCAATTTTGGCTTCTTTTAATTGATGATTTGATGCCTCTATAGGATTATGTCCATCTAAGGAGTCTAAATAAAGAAGGTCTATTGGTTCTTTAAATTGTTCTAAAAAAATTAAACTGTCTTGAATGTAAAATTTAATAAACTTAGATAGTTTTTTTGTAAATTTTCTAGCATTTGCTATGTTTTTCGCAGAAATATCGCAAGTATGCAGGATACCACCGTATGAAGAGGCGTATTCAGCAAACATAGGTGTACTCATACCATCTTTCCAATTAAACCTTTTAATGAAAAAAAATTTTGTTTTACCTCTGGCTGTGCCTGTCTCTACAATAGTTTTAAGATTCCTTTTAAGGCAATATTTGAAAGTTTCTTCAAAAGAATCGAAACGTATATTTTTGCTATTTTTAAACTTATTTAAAAATTTCATAATTTTTCTAATATCTTATTTGCTAAAATATCGAATTTTTCCCTGTAAAGATAATTGTAATTTCTGAAATGTTCTGTCCATCGATTGTAATTATATGATTTATCTATTATATCTATCTGCTTAATATTGAAGGCTGCAGCTACATGCGATATTGCACCATGACAAGAAATCAAAATTTCAGACTTTGATGTAATACCCTCTAATTCTGAAAAATCTAAGTTGTCATAAATCTTTATATTTGCTTTGTTAATTTGTGAACTAATTTTTCTTAGTATATCAGGAATTTTATGGCCTGAAGTAACTATCAATTTTTTTTTTGTTTTATTTTGTAGGTCTAACAAGAATTTAATAAGTTTATCACTAGTTGGTTCAATATTAATAAAACTTTTTATATAATCTTTGTAAATCCACTTTTCATCAAAATGAATTTGAATAATCTGATTTGGATTTGATGTAATCTTGTCTTTTAAGATATTTAATGAGTCATTATGAAAAGTAAAATTAATTCTTTTGAGAATATTTTTAATAACCTCTATATGTGAAAACTTATTTTGATTTTCTATAATTATTTTTGTCTTGTATTTTAAAAATTGAGAAATAAATTTAGATCTTTTTTTATCATCGTGAATTATTACATTTTTAAAATATCCTTTTCTCAATTTTAAAATAAGTTTGACTTTACTTAAAAAATTGTTATCTAGCTTTATTACTTCATCTACAGATTGGAATTTTTTAATGTAAGAAAAGTTTTTGTTAGAGGCTATCAAAGTAATACGGGACAGCGGATCATTTATTTTAATAGATTTTATAAGAATTGCAGAAACTAAAAAGTCCCCTATTCTATCGGTTCGAAATATTAAATAATTGTTCACTAAATATTAAATATAATAGTTTAAAGTTTATTAATGTTAATCTTTTGACCATAAATATTTGTTTTTATCAGGCAAGTCTAATGTCTTATTAATTATAAATCTGGCAACTAAATTTGAATTAAAATATTTCATATATTTTATTTTACCTTTTTTTCCAATCATTCTTCTAAGTTTTTCATCTCTAGCAATTTTGAGAATTTTCTCAGATAAGTCCTTTTCATTTTTGTAAAAGACCATCTCATTTTTTTCAAAAAAATCTGTATATTTTGTTTTTTCGTCTATTAAACACACCAAACCATTACCTACGATTTGAGTTATACGATCACTGCTATAATATTTTATTGTTTCTCCTCGGCTTAAGTTAAGCCCCATTTTTGCATTAGATATAGTTTTAAAGTAATGATCTGCCCAAATCGGTTGAACCTTATTTGTTCCATAAATATCAAACTTTATATCAGGCGTAATTCTTTGAAGATTGTTTAAAAAATTTACTCTATCGTCTGTTTTACCCATTTTAAGTTTTCCACGATGTACTCCATGACTTAATGCAAAAAAAACATCAACGTTACAAGGTTTCATAAAATTATTAAGAGTTTCAAAAGATTCATCTGATGGATTAGGAATATAAAAATTCTTATTATTTTTTGGCAAAAAATTTAGTGCTGAGGGACAGGTTGTAACAAATGTTCCATCCATAGAATCTATCTTATCAAGAATTCTAGATTTATTCCTCTCGTAATCAGGTCCTTTTTTATTTAGAGGATCTAAAAACCACTGAGCAAATTTTGTATTAGGATTATCATCTTTTAATTCATCAATTTGTTCTTTTGAAATTAGATCAGCATGTCCTGTAACAATCAAATCAGGTTTATAATTATAGCAAGTTTTTCGTAACTTTTCGTTAAGAGTATTTGAACCTTTTATATCTTTGAAAGATTTGTAATATTTTTGAATGTCTCTATCACTAAATCCTAAAACACTATGACCTAATCTAATAAATCCGTTATTTAGTCTTCTTCCAGTATTAAAAAAAAGTCTACCATCTAGTCTTTCATTAAAATTTGTTACATGCAAAATTCTTAAGCTTTTATTTTTTGCCTTTAAAAATATTTTTTTCTTATAATAAAATTTTTCTGTTCTATAAGAATCTATATTTTGAGATACAAATTTATGTGTGAGATAAAAGTTTTTTATTGATAAAGTTTGTAATTTTTTTCTTAAATTTTTATCTTTAATTAATTTATTTAAACATTTAGTTAAATTTTTTACGTTTAAATTAGATATAATTTTTGCATCAGTTACTGTTTCAGGTAAACCGCCTTTATTAGTTATTATAACAGCGCAACCATTAGCAGATGCCTCTAAACTCGTTCGTCCAAATGGTTCTTCCCAACGAGAACATGCTACAGTAATACTTGTTTTTTTAAAAATATTTATGACTTCGGGGTGTTTTTTAAATCCAAGTATTGAGGCTCTTTTATGTACTAAATTAATTTTTTCTCTTTTTTCATCACCTATAACAATTGCTTTCCAATCTGAATTTTTGTCTAAAACTTTGATGATTGATTTAGCAAATATATCGTAACCTTTTGCTTTATTTAATTTTCCAACAAAGGTAATCCATTTTTTTTTTTGATTTATTAAATTAATATTTCCTTTATTTGCTGACTGGTAAAAAATTAAAAGTTTATTACTATTTACAAATTTATTTTCTAAACCATCTAAAAATCTTTTTTTTGACCACGAACTATTAAAAATAATTTTATAACAAGTCTTGAGTAATTTTTTTCTTTGTTCAATTGTTTTTGATCCATCCATAGATAGTGGATCATTATGAAAATAAAGAGTAAAGATTTTATTTTTAACCTTTGAGTTTAGTATATGAATATAACTAGGTCTATTATGTACTTCTACTATCGTTGAATTAACTTTTTTTTCTAAATCGATGAATTTATTTACATAGTTTCTTGTTTGACTAGTGAATAAATTTTTACTTAAATAAATATTTACATAATTTAATTTAAATTTTTTTTTATAATTTGTATTTCCAAAAACTGTTATAGATTTTTTATATTTACTTATTTTTGATGTTTCATAAACAAACAAGGACACTGCACCAGGGTAATCAGGTGAAAAATTTTCTTTATATGGAAGCAATATTGAAATTTTCATTTTTGATTTTATTTCTTAAATGTCTATTGTTCTTTATATAATATTCTCTAGAAATTGCCTCTTTTTTTGATTTATATTTCTCTTTGTATATAAGCTTCCATTTTCTACCTCTAGTAAATTTAGCACCTTTGCCGGAATTATGAAGATTGATTCTTTTTTTTAGATTATTTGTGTAACCTACGTAAGTAACTGGTTTTATGCCCTTGGATTTGAGCATATAAACATAAAAAAACATTTTAATAACTTTTAGAAATATTTTCTTTCTTTATTTTCTTTAATTTTTCTAAATCTTTTTTTGAACCTGATGCTATATATCTGCTATCAGAGCCAACTGTAACTAAATTGAAGCCTTTCTCTATCATTTTTTGCGCATACTCAGCTGTTCCATTATGAAGTCCAGCTAGTAAATTTCTTTTTTTGGCTGCTTCAAGTATTCTTAAGATTTCATTGTAAGCTTTGGTGTTATCGGGTTTATCAAAACCTGGTTCTTCCCCTACTGCTAAACTTAAATCAGCCGGGCCTATATAAACACCATCTAAATTTGGAGTATCTATGATTTCCTCTAATTTTTCTAAAGCCTCTTTTGTTTCTATCATTGCCAATTTTAGTATCTCTGTGTCAGCGTGTTTCCAATAATCACTACCACCATAAATTGAAGCTCTAATCGGACCAAAACTTCTATAACCATTAGGAGGATATTGGCATGCTTGAATAAACTTTTCTGCTTCTGCTCTGTTGCTTACCATTGGACAAATTATTCCATAACATCCTGCATCTAAAATTTTCATTATTTGCCCTGGCTCATTCCAGTTAACTCGAGCCATTGGCACCGTGTCTGTAGTTGAAATAGCTTGAAGCATACCTGCTGCATTAGGGTAATCAATGAGACCATGTTGCATATCAATTGTTAAAGAATCCCATCCTTGATTAGCCATTACCTCAGCCGAAAATGAGCTTGGAACTGCTAACCAGCTATTAATAATTGGTTTGCCAGCTTTAAAAAGTTCTTTAAGTTTATTTTTTTTCATTCATACGAGATTCCGAAATGAGTGTATTTTATATTCAAATAATCTTTAATTGCCATTGAACCTCCCTCTCTGCCGTAACCTGTTTGTTTAATGCCACCAAATGGTGCTTCTGCTACCGCAACAACAGGAGTATTTACTGCCACGCAACCAGACTCTAGTATCTCAGATGCTTTATTAGCTTTTTTTAAATCTGTTGTGTAAACATAACTGCATAACCCCAGATCATTATTATTTGCTCTGTCCATTACTTCATCAAAATCTTTAAAAGTTAAAATAGGAACAATTGGACCAAATGGTTCCTCTTTCATAACTGTAAAATTGTCCTTGATATCATCAAATATTGTTGGTTCATAAAAATAACCTTTATTAAAATTTGCAGCTCTTTTTCCTCCTAGTAAAACTTTGCCTCCTTCTTTTTTTGTAGTTTCTACTAATTTTTCAACACCTTCTAATCGTTGTTTTGTACATAAAGGACCAAGTAATGTATCTTTATCCATACCGTTCCCAATTTTTAGTTTTTTTGTTTTTTCGACCATTAAATTTGCAAATTCTTCTTTTTTCTTTTCGTGTATATAGAATCTATTTGGTGAAATGCATACCTGACCATTATTTCTAAATTTTGAAGTTATTGCCATATCAGTAACTTTATTTAAATCAACGTCATCAAAAACTATAAATGGTGAGTGACCACTTAGCTCCATTGTTACTCTTTGAACTTTATCTGCAGCTTGCTTAAGAATCAATTTACCAACTCTTGTTGATCCTGTTATAGAAATTTTTTTTACTATATCTGACTTAATTAATTCTTCGGAAATTCCAGCTGGATCTCCAGATAATAAATTCACGACTCCTGGAGGCACACCTGCCTCTCTACAAATATCAACGATTTCCATAACACTTCCTGGCGTTATCACATCTGGTTTAACAATAACTGAACAACCAGCTGCTAAAGCAGTTGAAATTTTTCTTGAAGCAAGAATAACTGGAAAATTCCATGGGACTAACGCAGCCACAACTCCAACTGGTTGATACATAACGTGAATTTTTGTATTTGGAAATCGACTTTGATTAATTTCTCCAAAAATTCTTTTAGTTTCCTCAGAATTCCATTCAAAGATATCGGCTGCACCACCAATCTCTCCAGGCCCTTCCGTTATTGGTTTTCCTACCTCAAGCGTTAACCATTTTGATAGAATATCAACTCTTTTTCTTATTAAATCTGATATCTTTCTTATAATTTTAGATCTCTCCCAAGGGGAAGTATTTTTCCAAATTTGTAATCCTTTTTCAGCTGATTTAAGAGCTTTTTGCACGTCTGAACTATTTGCTTTTGAGGCCTTTCCTATTACTTCTTCAGTAGCGGGATTAATGACTTCGTAAGTATCACCGCTGGCAGATTTTTGCCACTTACCATCAATGAACTGTCCGTATTTATCGTACATAAATTATTGTTGAATAAAGAATATTAATTAAATAGTTTATATTGAATTTATGAAAAACATTCAACTTACTTGTGCTCACGCTTTAGTTAAATTCCTTATAGCTCAAAAAACTCTTATAGACGGAAAAAAAACACCTTTATTTCCAGGTGTGTTTGGAATTTTCGGTCATGGTAATGTTGCTTGTTTAGGTCAGGCACTGCAGGAAAACCAAAAAGAGCTCCCTACTTGGCGAGGACATCACGAGCAGAATATGGCTCTAACAGGAATTGCTTACTCAAGAGCTAAAAGACGAAAACAAATTTTTGTTGCAACTTCTTCAGTCGGACCAGGATCAACAAATATGATTACAGCAGCTGCTGTAGCAATGAGTAACAGACTTCCAATACTTTTTTTGCCTGGAGATACATTTGCAAATAGAATGCCAGATCCAGTATTGCAACAAGTCGAACACTTTAATAACCCAGGAATAACTCAGAATGATGGGTTTAAACCTGTTGTGAGATATTTTGATAGAATTACTAGACCTGAACAAATTATTTCAAGTTTACAACAAGCAATTCAAATTATGTTAGATCCAGCAGATTGTGGTCCAGCATGTATTTCTTTAAGTCAAGATGTCCAAGGTGAAGTTTATGATTATCCAGAAGAATTCTTTAAAGAAAGAGTTCATACGATACGAAGACCTAGACCAGACGATTTTCAAATCAAAGAGGCAGCTGAACTTATTAAAAAATCTAAAAAACCAATTATTATTGCTGGGGGTGGAGTTTTTTACTCAGATGCAACAGATGAATTAAGTGATTTTGCAAAAAAACATAATATTCCTGTAACGCAAACCGTAATGGGTTATTCATCTATAAAAAAAGATCATACTCATTATTTAGGAACTATTGGTGGTTTAGGTGGACGAGCTGCAAACAACTTAAGTAAAGAAACTGATACTGCGATTGCTATTGGAACTAAACTTGCAGATTTTACAACTGGATCCTGGGCTAATTTTGAAAATCCTAATTTTAAATTAGTTTCTATAAATGCCGCGCGATTCGATGCAAATAAACACATGGGGCAAGCTGTAGTTGGAGATGCTAAAGTATCGTTGATTGAACTATCACAAGTATTAGGAAATTGGAAAGCAGATGATAGCTGGTATAAGAAATCAAGAATAGAACTTAAAAATTGGGAAGCTTATGTTGAAAAAGAAAGTGGACCGACTAATCAAAAACTTCCTAGTTACGCTCAAGTTATTGGAGCATGCTATAGAAATTCGGATCCCTCTGATATTGCAGTTACTGCAGCTGGAGGATTAGTGGGTGAAGTTATACAAGTCTGGAAACCTAGAGAACTTAATACTCATGAGTCAGAATGGGGTTTTAGTTGTATGAGTTATGAAATTTCCGGGGCACTTGGTATTAAGATGGCAAATCCAGAGAAAGAAGTAGTATCATTTGTGGGAGATGGGTCGTATCTTCTTTATAATTCTGACATATATAGTTCTGTAATAACAAATAATAAGTTAATACTTATAGTTTGTGATAATGGAGGTCACGCTGTAATTAATAGATTACAATTATATAAAGGTGGTAAAGAATTTAATTGTTTACTTAAGAGTTCAAACGCTCCTAATTTGATACCTGTAGATTTCGCAGGCCATGCTAAGAGTATGGGAGCAGACGGTGAACATGTAAATTCAATTGCGGAATTAGAAGCGGCATTTAAAAGAGCAAAAAAATCAAAAAAAACATACGTAATTTCAATTCATACAGATGGTTATCAATGGTTAGAAGGGTCAGCTTACTGGGAAAGCCCTACTCTTGGTATTCCTACAACAGAAGAAAATAAAAAATCTCTTAAAGAACATCTCGAAGGTAAGAAAAAACAAAGAAAAGGTGTTTAAAATTAATGAAGAAAATTTTTAATGTAGGCCTGATAGGCTGTGGTCATATAGCCGAGACATACTTTAGAGCTCATAAGTATTTTAATAATTTTAAAATAACAAAATGTGCTGATATCAACAACAAAGCTGCAATTAAATGTGCTAAAGCCAATAAGATAAAAGCTGTTTCAATCAAAGAATTATTAAATGATAAAAATATAAAAGTAATTTTAAATTTAACAATTCCAGCAGCTCATTACTCTGTCGCAAAACTTGCTCTTACACATGGTAAACATGTTTACTCGGAAAAACCTCTAGCTATAAATCTATCTGACGGAATAAAATTAATTAAATTAGCAAGAAAAAAGAAATTGTATGTTGGAAATGCACCAGATACATTTTTGGGAGGTGGTATTCAAAAATCAAGAGAACTTTTAGATAAAAAAATTATTGGTAAGGTTAAATTTGGGAATGCTATCTTCGCATATCCAGGTGTCCAATCTTATCATCCAAATCCAGAACCATGGTTTGCAAAAAAAGGTGGTGGTCCTGTAATAGATATGGGGCCGTATTATTTAACTGCTTTAGTAAATTTATTGGGCCCTGCAAAAGAAGTTTTTAGTCAATCTGAAAAAGGTAAATCAAAGAGAGTTATTGGGATTGGCCCTAAGAAAGGTAAAAAATTTAAAGTAGAATGTCCAACAACTTATTTTTCAACAATTAAATTTTTAAATGGAACTATAATCAGACTGACACTCTCTTTTGATGTAATTTCACATTTAAGAAATCATATTGAATTATATGGTAATGAGGGATCAATGATTGTCCCTGATCCGAATATGTTTGGTGGATCAGTCTTAATTAGTCAAAAATTGGGAAGTTCTTGGAAAAATTTTAAGACAAATAAAATGACTCTTGGAAAAATCAATATTCGTTCACAAAGTTCTAGAGCCAACGAGTCACCTACTAATGCAAATTATAGAGGCGTGGGTTTGTCTGAAATGATAAGTTCAATTCAAAAGAAAAAATTACATAAATGTAACGGAAATTTATCTTTACATGTGTTGAATATAATTGATGCAATACATAGTTCTGCAAAAAAAGGTAAAAAAGTTAAAATAAATCAATTATGTGAACGACCCACAATTTTCTCTAAAAAAGAAATTAAGAGTATAATTAAATAAAGTTTTCTCTTCCCAATAAGGCTGCGCCTCGAACACCACTTGCGTCACCGTACAATGGTTTTAGAAAAATTGTTTTTAAATTTGGTTCATTAATAAATTTTGATGTAATTTGTTTAATCTCGTCTAAAAAATCAATTTCATTTGAAACTCCCCCACCAAAAACAATCGCATCTGGATCAATAGTAGTTATTATAACAACTAAGGCTCTAGCCAATTTTATTTTATAATCATTAATAAATTTAGTAGCATCTTTTTCATTTTTTTTGTAATTAAAAAAAATTTCTTTAGCTGTCATTTTTTTTTTAAAATTTAAATAAAAATTTTTTTCTATAGATTTTCCAGAAAGAAAACCCTCTATTCTATTAGAGAAATCTATTTTTTCGTCTGATTTTAAATTTTGAACTTTCATATCTGGCATTTGATTTAAACTCCATTCACCTCCTAAACCATTTGAGCCAGAAATTATTTTTTTGTTTATTACTAACCCTCCGCCACAACCAGAACCAAGAATTATACCAAAAACAGTTTCATAATGGCTGGCAGAACCATCAAATGCCTCAGATAAACAAAAGCAATTTGCATCATTTTCTAAATAAATATTATTGTTAATTTTTTTCTTCAAATCTTTGATTAAATTTTTATCATTTAACCAGAGTGAATTATGAGCGTTTTTTATTAAACCAGTTGTTTTATCGGTTGCACCTGGGTGACAAATCCCTACATTCAAATTATTTTTATTTTTATTTTCGATATCTTTAATAATTGAGATTATAGAAGTTATTGTTTCATTGTAGTTTTTTGGTGTTTCAATTCTATTTCGTAATAATTCTTTATTATTATTATCTAATAAAACGTACTCAATTTTTGTAGCACCTAAGTCTATACCAATTTGCATTTCTATGAAGAAATTCTATTCATTTCCTTAAGTTCAACTTCTAACTTATCAAGTTCTTCTCCACCTGCCATCATGCTTAAAAGTTTTTCTCTGGAAATATCTTTCTTTTCATATGTTCCTAAACTTTTACCTCTATTTAGAACTGTGAAACTGTTTCCTACTGGATATGCGTGATGAACATTATGTGTTATTAAAATTACTGCTAAACCTTGTGATGCAGCTTTAACGATATATTTTAGCACTACAGATGCTTGGTGAACACCTAGTGCCGAAGTTGGCTCATCTAAAACTAAAACTTTTGCACCGAAATAGATAGCCCTACTTATTGCTAGACATTGTCTTTCACCACCTGACATAGTTCCTACCGCTTGTGATGGATCTCTCACATCAATTCCTATTTGCCCCATTCTTTCCGCAGCAATTTTATTTGCCTTCTCTATATCAAAAGTTTTTAAAAAAGGGGGTCCTTTTAAAGGCTCTCTGCCCATGAAAAAATTTCTGGTAACACTCATTAAAGGTACCAAAGCTAAATCTTGATATACTGTAGCAATACCTATATCTAATGCATCTTTTGGACTATCGAAAATAATTTTTTCACCTTCAAATATAATTTCTCCCTCATCAGGTTTATGAACACCAGCGAGTGTTTTAATTAAAGTCGACTTACCTGCTCCATTATCACCCAATAAACACATAATCTCACCTTTTCGTAATTTCATGGTTACATCTTTCAGCGCAATGACTTTACCAAAAAATTTACTAATATTGTTAAATTGAACTAGATAATCTGACATTACTTACTTTCTGTTACTTTTCTTCTTATGTAATTGTTGAATATAACAGCAATAAGCATCATAGCTCCTAAAAAGACTTTAAACCAATCTGTGTCCACGTCTGTATAAAAAATACCCATGGATACAGTTCCAAAAATAATTGCTCCAAAAGCTGCGCCAATAGCTGATCCATATCCTCCAGTAAGCAGACACCCTCCTACTACAGCAGCTGCGATTGCCTCTAATTCTTTCAAAGTTCCTCGCATAGTATCTGCTGATCCAGCATCTAAAACTTGTATCGTAGCAAAGATTGTTGCTGCTACTGCTGTACCAATAAATAAACTTATTTTAACTCTTCCTACTGGTACACCTACATTGTTCGCTCCATTTTTATCTCCACCTGAAGCAAATATCCAATTTCCGTATCTAGTTTTCATTAATATCCAGGTAGTCAAAATTGCTAATGCAATAAACCAAATAACTGAAGGAGGAATGCCTGTAGCTAAGGGAGTGCCATCTGTTCTTAGAGCAATTAAATTCATTGAACCTAGCCATGTAAAAACCCATTTAAATGAGTCTGTTGCAAATATCCAAGCTATTGGATCATTTTCAATTAAAACTCTTAGTCCAGGCACTTGAGTCCGCCCTGTGATTAACCTTGTTAAAGCTAAAGTGGCCCCTCTTAAGATAAACAACATTGCAAGTGTAACTATAAATGACGGTAAACCGGTTCTGACTACGAGAATTCCATTAAAATAGCCGACTAGAACTGCCATTGAAAAAGCAAATATAATACTCATCCATAAAGGCCAACCCCAATAGATTGCTGGGATAGCTATGCAGATTCCTGCAAAACCAATCATTGAACCGATTGATAAATCAAATTCTCCACCAATCATTAACATTGCTGCTGCAATAGCTATAATTCCAAGATTAGCTGATACATCTAAAAAATTTAAAATCCCATAAGCACTGAACATACCAGTATCACCAGCAACAATACCAAAAAAAATAAAAACTAAAATTGCTCCGCCGAGAGCTCCTAATTCAGGTCTATTTAATAAAACTTTTAAATTTGAAACTTTTTTAAGTCTTTCATCCTGATTAAAATCAGTTTTACTTTTTATACTTTTTGACTTTGTAGACATAATAAAAACTTAAAAAAAAAGGCCTAGTGAAAATTCACTAGGCCTTTTTAATATATTTTTTATCTATAACCTTGAGCAGCCCATTTAATTACACTCTTAGCATTTTTAGGTGTAACAAAACCAGGTCCTGTCATAACTACACCAGCTGGCATAGTTCCGTATCTCATATATTGAGAAAAGATAGCTATAGGTAAATAACCCTGCAAGTACTGTTGTTGGTCAATTAAAAACTCAACTTTTCCAGCAGCAGCAGCTTTAAGCATTCCTGGAGACATATCAAATGTTCCAAGTTTTACGCTTCCAACTTTACCAGCTGACTCTAATGCTTTAAGAGCAGCTTCACCTGCTAGACCTGCTCCTAAAGTAAGAATAGTATCATATCCACCACCTAATTTAGCAGCTACAGCTTTTTGAATTTCAGTTGGGTCATTAGATGTTCCTAATATTTCTACAGAACCTCCAAAACCTTTTTTGAAACCAGCACATCTTCTATCTAAAGCAACGTTACCAACTTCGTGGTTAACACATAATGCTTTTTTTCCACCAGCAGCTTTCATTTTTTGTCCGCCACCTACTCCTGCTTCAAATTCAGTTTGGCCTACGTGAGCACTAATTCCTAGTTTCATGTAGTCATCTGAACCAGAGTTCATAGAGATTACTGGAATACCTGCAGATATTGCAGCTTTAACAGATTTACCTAAAGCGGCAGCATCTGGTAAAGTTATTACGATACCTTTTGGTTTTTGAGAAACAGCATTATCAATTAGTTTTGCCATTTCAACCATGTCAAATGTTGCTGGAGCAGTATATTTGCAAGATACTTTCATATCTTTACAAGCTTTATCTACACCATTTTTTGCAACTGACCAGAAAGGGTCATTAGCTTGCCCGTGTGACACAACAATAATATCAACAGCTAAAGCAGCAACTGATGTCATCGCCCATGTTAAAAGAGCAGCAATTGTTAAGTATACTTTTTTCATTATTTCCCTCTTGTTGTTAATTAATTTGTGCGCATTTAAACAAATTATAGAGGTAATATCAAAAAAAAATATTTTAGATACAACCTACAGTATATTCAAAAGTTATTATGGATATTAGACTTTAATTGTTTTTTTTAATTTTAAAGATTTATATGCCGCATTTGCTAGTTTTAAAGCAAGATAACCATCTTCAAAAGTAGACCTAGATTTAATTTTATTTTTATGGAAAGAGATTAATTCTTTAAGTTGAATATTGTATGCATCATTATAACGCTCAATAAAAAAATTTAAAAAAGGTTTTTGAGAATTAGTTTGAGTTGAATTAAATAACTCAGTAGAATTTTCTTTTTTATTACCAGAAATTAACATTCCTTTTTTACCAAATAATTCAACTCTTTGATCGTAACCAAAAGAACAATGCCTAGAATTAGTAATAACACAAATCACTCCTTTTTTTGATTTCATTGTAACAACTGCTAACTCGTGATCTTTAATTCTTTTATAAAAAGGGACAAATGATGAGGTAAAAGCATGGATTTCATTTATCTCATCATTTTCTAAGTAAAATCTGCATAGATCAAAATCGTGTATCATCATATCTCTAAAAATTCCTCCTGACGATTTTAAATAAGAAATAGCTGGTGGTGCAGGATCTCTACTTGTAATGATAATTTTTTCTAACTTTCCAATTTTATTTTTGTCTAAGTCTTTTTTTATTGAAAAATGTCCTGGATCGTACCTTCTATTGAATCCTAACTGAATTTTAGGTTTAATTTTTTTAACTTTTCTTAAACTTTTTATTATTTTATTGATATTTAAATCTAAAGGTTTCTCACAAAAAATTGTTTTTTTTCTTTTCATTCCTTCCTCGATAAATTTTATGTGAGTATTTGTAGGACTGGCGATAAAAATTATATCTACGTTTTTATCATTAAAGATTTTATTATAATTTTTTTCGATTTTACATTGATAAATTTTTTTCGCTTTATTGCTTAATTGGTCAATTTTTTCATACACGTACAATAACTTTATTTCTTTATTTTTGGTTAAATTTTTGGCATGCATTTGGCCAATTCTTCCAAATCCAAAAAGAGCTACATTAATCATATTTTTTGTATAAATTTATTATTTGTAATATAAACTTAGTACTTTATTAAAATTATGTCTATAAAATTAGGAATAGCACCAATAGCATGGAGTAATGATGACATGCCAGAACTAGGAGGCGATACTACCTTAGAACAATGTTTAGCGGAGGCTAGTAAAGCTGGTTTTGCAGGAATT
This sequence comes from uncultured Pelagibacteraceae bacterium, assembly GCA_902591415.1. Classification (GTDB taxonomy): domain Bacteria; phylum Pseudomonadota; class Alphaproteobacteria; order Pelagibacterales; family Pelagibacteraceae; genus Pelagilacustribacter. The sequence goes on along the minus strand of CACJAU010000003.1, from coordinate 6,409 downwards.
GAGTCAGGAGGTAAATTTCCTAAAAATTCAAAAGAGTTATTACCTAAATTACAAAAAGAAAATTTACAATTGTGTTCCGGTTGGTATGGGGCTCAACTTTTAAAAAATACACCCTCAGAAGAATTTCAATTAATGCTCCCACAATTAAACCTTTTTAAAGATTGCAAATCACCATGTATGGTTTTTGCAGAAGTTACTAATTCCATTCAGGGAGACCCTAAAACGCCATTATCAAAACGACCAAAGTTGTCAGAAGATGAATGGGAATTATTAATTTTTAGAATAAATGAAATTAGCAAAATGATGATGGATGAAGGAATGCCTCTTGCTTATCATCATCACATGGGAACTGTAATAGAAACAGAAAGAGAAACAAAAAGATTGATTGAAAATACAAATGACACAGTAAAACTTTTAATTGACACCGGTCACATGTTATTTGCTCGGGGTAATTCAATAAAACTTGCAGAAGATTTTAGTGAAAGATTAATTCATGTTCACTGTAAAGATATTCGTAAAGAAGTATTAGATAAATCTTTAAAAAACGATAGTACTTTTAGACAAGCTTTTTTAGATGGTGCATTCACAGTTCCTGGTGATGGATGCATTGATTACAAACCTTTCTTAAAGGTTTTACATAAAATAAAATATGAAGGATGGTTAGTAGTTGAAGCAGAACAAGATCCAGCAAAAGCTAATCCATTCGAGTATGCTAAAATTGGTTTTAATTATTTAAGTAAAACAGCTAAAGAATGTGGTCTAGAAATAATAAATTAACGATAAGCAGAAACAAGTTCATTATTACCAGCCGCAACACATGGTGACTTTACGCAAGTTCCAATTACCCATTCAGATCCTGCTTCTGATTCAAAATTGCTTTCAGATACAAAAATTATCCCCTTATCAGTAGATTGACCAGCTTTACCTTCTGCCTGAATTCTAGGATCTTGCGAGGTTTGAATTAATGGCTTTTCAATTTTATATGGATTATTTAATTCAAAATTATCTAGAATATATTTTACTATATTTGACGAGGTCCAGACTGAATTACAGTTTTCTCCCCAAGCAGTTTTTCCATTTTCGTTAGAACTACATTCGCTTACTTCATTATTAATAAATTCAACAACTGTTTTATGATTAAATTTTATATCATTTGCTTTTTGAACAACAGCAGAACGAGTTGACGCTGTCCAAATTAACATAATTATTACATAAGCCAATGAACTTATAACTAAAAATTCTAAAGAGCCAAAATTTTTTAATTTTCTACTTAAATCTATCATGTTTTTACAATCATTGATTTATCCAATTTATTCTCAAAAAAATCAATAATATTTTTAGTTGTCTCAATGGCCATTCTAGATTTACATTCATTAGTAAATGTTGCTGAATGCGGGCTAAGTAAAACTTTTTTATTATCGATTAAAGGATTTTTCTTATCAATAGGTTCTTTTTCAAAAACATCTAATCCTGCACCGAATATAATATTATTTTTTAATGCTTTGTCTAAATCAATTTCATTTATTATTCCACCTCTTGAGGTATTAATGATTATTGCATTTTTTTTCATTAATTTAATTTTTTCGTAATTAATCATATTTTTAGTTTTATCTGTTAAAGGTATATGTAAAGAAAGATAATCACATTTTTCCAAACCTTTTTCTAAATTTTCAATTTTATTTCCTCCGAAATTTTTAATTACTTCCGCAGACACAAATGGATCAAAAACATTTACTTTCATATCAAAACCCAAACATCTTTTTATTAGACTTTTCCCAATTCTTCCAAAGCCAACAATAAGCATTTCTTTGCTGAACAATTCCAGTGTTTCAATATTTGAGGCATTTTTTTTAAAATTCCCTGATCTGACCTCATTGTCATATTTGTTAATACTTTTTGAAATTGATAACATCATGTATATAACATGTTCTGCTACAGCTACTGCATTAGCCGTTGCTGTAATTAATAAAGAAATATTTTTTTTTTTAATATAAGGTAGATCTACGTTATCAAAACCTACTCCATGTCTAGAAATAACTTTCAGATTGGGACAATGTTTAAGAATATTTTCATTAAGTTTAGAAACTCTTAAAGTACATCCATCAAACTCAGGAAGTTTTTTTATTAAATTTTCTTCAGAAACATCTGTTATTAATTCATACTCGTATTCCGGATTTTTTTCTAAAAAGTCTAAACCGTCTTGATGAATTTTTTCTATAACAGCAATTTTCTTCATAAATTGTTGGCGGTCCCAAGGGGAATCGAACCCCTCTTTGTTGGATGAAAACCAACTGTCCTAACCGATAGACGATGGGACCTTATTTTTGAAAGTCTTATTAACAGAAATATCATCGATAATAAACTCTACATTTGATTGCCCCCTCCACTCATTTAGGGATAATTTTCCAGCTATATTAAATGATTTATTATTCTTTTTTAGGAGATAGCCTCCTAAATCATTTTCTGTCGCATTAAAAGCTATAGATTTTATAGTGGAACCATCTTCACCAATTAAAACTGATTTTATGTGTTTTTCACCTACAATTTTTCCATTAATTGTTTTTACATCTTCAATAACAAATTTTGGTTCTGGATTACCTGAACCGAAAGGAGACAATAATGCAACTTTATTATAAAATTCTAAATTTACTGCAGAAGGTGCTATTATACTATCCAATAATAATGGTTTTTCACTTTTTAGATCTTCATTTATTCCTCTAAATTTCTTAAAAACGAAATCTTTAAACATATTTATATTCTCGTATTTTATAGAAAAACCTCCAGCCATTTTATGTCCACCTCCTTTTAATAAAATTTTTTCTTGAGTGGCTGCAATAATAACCGAACCAATATCAAAACCTACTATAGATCTAGCAGAAGCCTTGCCTATACCTTCATTTAAAGAAATTAATATAACTGGTTTATTAAATTTATCTTTTATTCTAGCAGCAACTATACCGATTACACCTTCATGCCAATTTTTACCGCTCAAAATTAATACTGGATCATTTAAAAAGTTTTTTATTTGATCTAAAATTTTCTTTAAAAGATCTTTCTCGAGTAATTGTCTTTCTTTATTATATTGATCTAATTCAGAGGCTAATTTAAAAGAGGCTTTCGGATCTTTATTTGACAACAAATTTGCTCCATGTGAGCATTTCCCAACTCTACCACCAGCATTTATTCTTGGTCCAAGCATATATCCTAGATGGTAAATTGAAGGATTAGTGTCAATTTTACAAATATCCAACAAAGTTTTTAATCCTAAATTTTTTTTAGATTTAAATACTTTTAAACCTTGATTTACAATTGCTCTATTTAATCCGACCAAAGGTACTACATCACAAACTGTTCCTAATGAGACCAAATCAAGAAAATCAATTAAATTTGGTTCACTTATATTATTTTCATTAAACCAATTTTTGTTTCTTAATTCTCTATTTAAAGAAACTAAAAACATAAATGTAACACCTGCAGCACACAAATAATGCATATTAGATTTATCATCTAATCGATTTGGATTAATTATTGAAAATGCATTTGGTAATTTAATTTCTGATTGATGATGATCTAAGACTATTACATCAACTTTATTTTCTTTTGCGTAATTAATTGGATCAAATGAAAGAGTGCCACAATCTACTGTAAAAATTACCTTAACTTTTTTATCTATCAATTCTTTAAAACTTTTTATAGTGGGGCCATATCCTTCCTTTTTACGATCTGGGATATAAGTTTCATATTCTAAGTTTAATGCTGAAAAGTAATTTCCAAGTAAAGCTGTAGAAGTTGCTCCATCAACATCATAATCACCAAATATACCTAATTTTTCCTTAACATTAATTGCATTAACAGTTCTTTGTGTTGATTTATCCATATCAATTAAAATATTTGGATTTGGTAAAAAATTTTTAATTGAAGGGTTTAAAAAAGAACTTACTTCGTTGTTATTAATCTTTCTTATAGATAGAAGTTTTGCTGTTATTTCGTCTAATGAAAAATTATCTTTTAAAAATTTGGATTTTTCTTCACTATATTTCTTAAGTATCCAGTTTTTACCACTTACAGAAAGTGAGTTCATTTATTATAGATATTTGTTATAGATTTTATAATTTTTTGACTTTTATGTAATACAAAAGTATTGACCTCAAATTCATTACCTAAATCTTTTACTCCATTTGCTAAATCTCCAGATGTAACACCAGTAGCACAAAAAATTACGTCACCTTTTACCATATCATCAATATTATATTTTTTTTCAAAATTTGTAATACCTAGCTTTTTTGCTCTTACTTTATCTTCTTCGTCCAAAACTAATTTTCCTTGAATTTGACCGCCATAACATGAAAGTGCTGCAGCAACAACTACTCCTTCTGGAGCCCCTCCTGTACTGTAATAAATATCATTTCTTGGATTATCTCCTATCACACTAAGAGCTCCTGCTATATCCCCATCTGTTATATAATTAATTTTTACATTTAATTTATTTAAAACTTTAACTATGTGATCATGTCTTGGTCGCTTTAATACACAAGCTCGCAATTCATTAATTTTCTTATTTTTTGCATCAGCAAGTAATTTAATATTTTTTTCAACTCCATTATCTATATCCATTAAATTTTTAGGTAAATTGGAACCAATGACAATCTTTTCCATATAAGTATCTGGTGCAGATAATAAACCTCCTTTTTCAGAAATAGCTAAAACTGAAAAGGCATTAGGTTCTCCATTAGCGGTGAATTTAGTTCCTTCTAAAGGATCTACTGCTATATCAAATTTTGGCCCATTTAAAGTGCCAACCTTTTCACCAATATAAAGCATTGGTGCTTCATCCATTTCTCCTTCACCAATAACAACAGTTCCCTCCATATTAATCTTATTTAATTCTCTTCTCATTGAGTCAACAGCGCCTTTATCTGCAGCAATTTTATCTTTTTTTCCAATAAACTTTGAGGCGCCAATTGCTGCTTTCTCAGTAACTTTTGTAAAAAGATTTAAAAATTTTTTATTAATTGACATTAGTATTCATCAATTCTAATTAATTTTGACTTACGTTTAATATAATTTTTCCTATCGACTTCTTTTAGTGTTCTTTTCAAAAATTTATCTTTTGACTTGTGGGTTATAATTATAATTGAAGAAGATTTTTTATTTTTATGCGGATTTTGAACTAATCTTTTAATAGAAACTTTATTTCTAGAAAAAATGTTTGTTATATTTGATAAAATTCCAGGTTTATCATCTACTTCTAAACGCAAATATGCTGAAAAAACCCTTAAGTCGATATTTTCAAATTTTAGCTTTTTCCTTTCTTTATTTGAAAGAGAAAAAGGAAATTTAATATTTCCTCTTAATATAGAAGATATATCAGAGATTAAAGCTGAAGTAGTTGCAGCAGCGCCTGCCCCTTCACCCTGAATTGTGCTTTGACCAACTGGTTTACCGTCAATTATTACAGCATTTAATACTCCATCTATACTAGCTACATAGGAATCTTTTTTAATTAGTGTTGGATGAACTCTTTGATAGATTTTATTATTTAATAGCTCAGCAAAACCTAAAAGTTTAATTTTATAACCTAATTTATTTGCATTATCTATATCTGTTTTATCTATACTTCTAATACCCTCAACATAAATTTTATTATTTAAAAAAGAATTGAAGCATAATGAGGATAAAATCTTTAATTTTGAAGAAACATCATCTCCATTTAAATCAGCTGATGGATTAGACTCAGCATAACCTAATTTTTGTGCATCAGATAAGACTTCATCAAAACTTTTATTATATTTTTCCATAGATGACAGAATATAATTTGAAGTTCCGTTAAAAATTCCATAAATCTTTGAAATTTTATTCGCAATTAAACCCTCTTTTAAAGATCTGATAATTGGGACCCCTCCACAAACTGCAGCTTCAAATTCAAGATTTACTTTATTTTTTTCTGCAATTCTTGCTAATTGATCACCATATTTAGCAATTAAAGCTTTATTAGCTGTAACTACGTGTTTTTTATTTTTGAGTGCATTAAATACTAATTTTTTTGCAGGTCCTTCAGCGCCACCTATTAGTTCAATAATAATATCAACGTCCTTTTTTTTTGTTGAGTCCAAATAATGCTTAAGCCATTGTTTATTTGCAATTTTTACATTTCTTTTTTTCTTTTTATTCTTAGCCGAAACATATTTTACAACTGGTAAACAATTATTTTTTTCAGTTAATATTTTTTTATTATCATTCAGGTATTTAAACAAATAACTACCAATATTACCTAGACCTATTATTGCAATATTTAATTTATTCATAATAGTATTACTGCCTTTTTGTTATATCAGGGAAATCTTTCTTATTTCCTTGCTCTAACAAATATTCTGATATTTCATCAATACTACACTTTTTTATTATTGCA
>CACJAU010000002.1 GCA_902591415.1 uncultured Pelagibacteraceae bacterium | reverse complement strand
TTACACTCTTAGTATGGTCAATAATATTTTGTAAAGTTATACTATGAGTATTTTCATGACCGTATAAAACATTTGCAAGTGAGTCTCCGACTAGTACAATATCACAATAATTATCAAGAATTTCTGCGATTTTTTTTGAATACGCAGTCAAACTTATAATTTTTGAATTATTTTTCTTTAAAATTATTTTTTTTATTTTTTGTTTCATTATTCTAGTTCGATTGTACTCGGAGGTTTGGATGTTATATCGTAAACAACTCTATTTATTCCTTTTACATTATTTATTATTTTATTTGATATATTATCAAGAAAATATTTAGGAAAATTAAAATAATCAGCTGACATGCCATCTTCTGAAATAACTGCTCTGAGTAAGCAGATATTCTCATATGTTCTTGAATCTCCCATTACTCCTACAGTCTTAATTGGTAGAAGAGCGGCATATGCTTGCCATATCTTATTATACAGATTGTTTTTTTTTAATTCATTGACAAATATATGGTCAGCTTCTTGAAGAACTTTTATTCTATTAAAAGTAATATTGCCAATAATTCTTATTGCTAGTCCTGGTCCGGGAAAAGGGTGTTTGTAACTTATATTTTCAATTAAACCTAAAGATTTTCCCAAAATCCTTACTTCATCTTTAAAAAATTCTTTTAAAGGCTCGATCAATTTTAGTTTCATTTTTTTTGGTAAACCACCTACATTATGATGTGATTTTATTTTAGATGTTTTGCTTCCTGTTGCTGATTTGCTCTCAATGATATCAGGATAAAGAGTCCCTTGAGCTAAAAATTTTATATTTTTATACTTTTTAGACTCTTTTTCAAAAACTTTAATAAATAATTTACCAATTATTTTTCTTTTTTTTTCTGGATCAGATACGTTTTTAAGTTTTTTTAAAAAGATTTTTGATGAGTCAATTAATTTTACGTTAAGTTTATATTTTTTTTTAAATATTTCATAACTTTCTTTAAATTCATTTTTTCGCATCAATCCTGTATCAACCATGATGCAAATTAAATTTTTTTTAATTGCTTTACTTATCAATAGCGCAACTACGCTACTATCAACGCCTCCAGATAAAGCACAAATTACTTTATTCTTTTTTACAGTATTTTTTACTTCCTCTATTAATCTTTTTTTTTGTGATTTAATATTCCATTTTTTTTTTATTTTACAAATTAAAAATAAAAAATTTTTAAAGATTTGCTTTCCATCCTCTGTATGTGTGACTTCAGGGTGAAATTGAACCCCATAAATTTTATTTCGCTTGTTTTCAATGATAGTTAACTTTGAGTCTTTGGTTGAGGCAATCACATTAAAATTTTTTGGTAATTTCACTACCGCATCCTCATGACTCATCCATACAGATTTTTTTGAATTCAAAAAGTTATTTGTTAACTGTGATTGTTTTTTTTTAAATAAGTAAGCTCGACCAAATTCTCTTCTTTTTTTTGAAGGCTTTATTTTTCCACCAAATATTTTAGCAATCAATTGTAAACCATAACAAATTCCTAAAATTGGAATTTTTTTTTCAAAAATTTCTTTAGGAACGCTCTCAAATTTTTTACTTGTTACAGTGGATGGGCCCCCAGAAAGTATGATGCCTTTTACACTTTTATAATCTTTGACTTTTGCAAGATCTAATGGCGTAATTACTTCTGAAAAGACACCAAGTTCTCTAATTCTTCTGGCTATTAATTTAGTAACTTGAGATCCAAAATCAATGATTACAATTTTTTCTTTAACTAAAGATTGCATTTATTTTTTAGATAAATTTTCAATCTCAATTTTTAATGTATCACTTTTTTCACAAAAATCTTTGCAAATAGATTTTAATTTATTATTAAGTTCATTACTTTTTTTAAAATCAGAAGTACTTAATTTAAGCTTTGCAAGATTATAAATTGCTTCTTCATTTTTTGGATTTAATAAAATTACAGTTTTTAAATTTTGCTCCTCTAAAATTTTTTTTTCTTGTTTGTTGAAAATTTTTGATAAGTATAAATATGATAATTCACTTTTTGGATTAAAAACTATATCTTGCTCAAATTTAAATTTTGCATCTTCAAATTTATTTTTTTTATATAAACTAATTCCTTCTTCAAAAAATTCTGATTTTGCAAAAAGTATGTTTGGCAAAAAAAATAATAAAACAAGTATTTTATAAAATTTTTTAATCATAACTTGTAGCTAATTGTTTTTTGCGTAATTTCTACACTATGAACCATACTTTCGTAAAATCCTGCTTTTGTAATTTTAATAAATTTTGCTTTTTTGTTAATATCTTTTAAATTTTTAGCACCAATATATCCCATTGATGATCTCAATCCACCTTGAAGTTGATATATAATTTTTGATACTTTTCCTTTATATTCCACTCTACCTTCTACTCCTTCGGGTACAAATTTAGATTTATCTTTAAAATTTTTTTGAAAATATCTGTTTGCTGATCCGGCAGACATTGCTCCAATTGATCCCATGCCTCTATATTGTTTATAAAGTTTTCCTTTAATCTTAAATTTTTTTCCTGGACTCTCGTCTGTTCCTGCAAAAATTGATCCCATCATAATAGCATCTGCTCCAGCAGCTAATGCTTTTGCAATATCTCCTGAAAATTTAATTCCGCCATCTGAAATAATTTTTATTTTTTTCTTGTGAAGTGCTTTTTTAACTTCCATTATTGCCGAAATCTGAGGCACACCGATTCCAGCTACCATTCGAGTTGTGCAAATAGATCCAGGACCTATTCCAACTTTAATTATGTCCGCACCTGAATTATACAATTTTATTGCTGCTTCTTTTGTAGCAATATTACCTACGCAAATAGGTATCTCTTTTGAAATTTTTTTTATCTTTGATAAAATTTTTAAAACTTTTTCGCTGTGTCCATGTGCAGTGTCTATCACTATCAAATCTACTCCACTTGATATAAGTGATTTAGCTCGATCTAAATCTTCCAGATTTGTTCCTACAGCAGCACCAACGTACAATTTTTTATTTTTTACTTTTCTAACTTCATATGATTGTTTTTTTATTTCCAAGTTTCTGTGGATAACGCCCATTCCTCCTTCCAGAGCAATAGCTATAGCCATGTTTGACTCTGTAACTGTATCCATCGCTGATGATAAGAAAGGTACTTTTAGTAAAATTTTCTTTGTTAATTGTAAATGAATATTTGTATTTGCAGGAAGCACGTTGGAATATTTTGGCAATAATAAAACATCATCAAAGGTTAATGCTTCTTTAATTGTATCCATATAAACTTATATACAATTATTAAAATTTATAAAGTCTTTAAAATTTCACAGTGTAAATAAGTTTCTTTGGACTCCTTTCTACTGGACTCAGGTTTAAAGAAATTTACTTTTTGAAACAATGACTTTGCTACGTTTTTTACCTCAATAAAATCTTCTCCCATAAAAATTTTAGAAATTAACACACCTGTGGGTTTAAGAGTTTTCTTTGAAAAATGCAAAACCTCGGCACATAATAAGTTTGTTCTAATAGAATCTAATGATTTATTTCCAGTAGTGTCTGCGGCCATATCAGATATAATAACATCTAATTTCGTGTCAAAGTATTTTAAAACCGCATCCTTAGTTTGATCTAACAAAATATCTGCCTTTAAAAATTTTACTTTTTTGATAGGCTCCATTTTTTTGATATCTATAGACATAATTTTACCTGAAGAAATAATTTGACTAGCAACTTGTGTCCATCCACCTGGACTTGAACCTAGATCGAGTAAATTAGTGTCTTTCTTTATAAATTTAAATTTTTTATTTAATTCAATTAATTTAAATGATGATCTAGATCGATAACCTAGAGTTTTAGATTTTTTAAAAAATTGATCCCTATGTTGTTTAATTTTCCAAGAATTACTTTTTTTAATTCTTTTTGATTTTTTCATTATAAAATATCTTCATGGCTTTCATCAGATATTTTTTCTAGATTTTTTCTATTTTGTTTATTGTAAATATAAATACTAAAAGGTATTGATATCATATAAACAACTCCAAAAAGAAAAAGAGTTTCTAGAGTATAGAATAATAATGCTATGAAAATTAAACCTATTCCTAGTAATAAAAAAACTGTTGCTTTTGGAGAAATTGATATTTTTTTAAGTGCTAATGTAGGTATTTTACTCACTAATAAAATTGCGATTAGTAAAGTTAAATAAGGAGTAAATTTTTTAATTTCTAAACCTAGATTAAGATTTGTTAATTCATAGATTAATGGCATTAAAATTAATAGACCGCCAGCCGGCGAAGGCACTCCTTCAAAAAAGTTATTTTTCCATTCCTGAGTTTTTTCAATTTTAGTCAAATTAAATCTGGCTAATCTCAAGACACAACAAACTGAATATATAAGTGTAATTGCCCAACCTAATTTTCCATAATTATTTAATTCCCAAAAATATAAAATAAAAACGGGTGCAATACCAAAACTTACAAAATCTGTAAGAGAGTCTAATTCTTTTCCAAATTCTGAAGTTCCTTTTATCAATCTAGCTATTCTTCCATCTAAAGCATCCAAAATTGCAGCAAATAAAATTAAAGTTACAGCTAAACTAAAATTACCATCAATAGAAAATTTAATAGAACTAATCCCAAGACAAACACCTGCTAATGTAAGAATATTTGGGAGTAAATATCTTGTTTTTTTTGATGAAACTAATTTAAATTTTTTATTTTCTTCCATTATTCTGAGGCAAGTAAGCTCTCCCCTGCTACAACGTTTTGACCAAGTTTGGCTAAAATTTTTTTATTTTTGAAATAAATATCTACTCTACTTCCAAATCTTATCATGCCTATTCTTTCGCCCTGTTTTAATTCTTGCCCTTGTTCAACTTCGCAAACTATTCTTCTCGCAATCAATCCTGCTATCTGAACAATTATTATTTCTTCGCCATTATTTAATTTAATTTTAAAATAGTTTCTTTCATTTTCCTCGCTGGCTTTATCTAAAGAAGCATTTAAAAATTTACCTGGTTTATAAAAAATTTCCTCTACTTTCCCGGATGATGGTATTCTATTAACATGGCAATTGAATACATTCATAAATACACTTATTCTTGTGAAGGACGTATTTTCTAATCTTAATTCCTCTGGTCCTGATTTTTCAGAAATATCAGTGATTAATCCGTCTGCGGGACTTACTAAAAAACTATCATCATTAATTGAATATCTTTCTGGATCTCTGAAGAAATAATAAACCCAAAAAGTAACCAGGATAAATATTGTCCCTAAAAATTTTGAAAAAATCAAAATAATAAAGGTAGCTATAATTGAAATAGCCAAAAACTTGTATCCTTCTTTATGTATTTTTGGAAATATTGTATTAAACATAATTAATAGTTTGATAATTTTTTCTTAATATGTATAAAAATCACAGTTAATCAATCTATATTTTATGGCAAAAATTAAAGTAAAAAATCCTGTAGTAGAGCTAGATGGTGACGAAATGACTAGAATTATTTGGTCTTTTATCAAAGATAAGCTGATCAAACCCTACTTAGAAATTAACTTAAAATACTTCGATTTAGGAATGGAAAGTCGGGATAAAACCGATGACCAAATTACTATAGATGCAGCAAATGCTATTAAGCAGCATGGCGTAGGAGTAAAATGTGCTACTATCACACCAGACGAAGCTAGAGTAGAAGAGTTTAAACTGAAAAAAATGTGGAGATCACCAAACGGCACGATACGAAATATATTAGGTGGTACAGTATTTAGAGAACCAATTATTTGTAAAAATGTTCCTAAGCTAGTTCCAGGATGGACACAGCCAATTGTAATCGGAAGACATGCTTTTGGCGATCAATATCGTGCAACTGATTTTTTAATACCTGGAGAGGGAAAAATGGAAGTTAAATGGACTTCAAAAGATGGTAAAAACAAAAAAGAATTTGAAGTATTTAATTTTTCAGGTCCAGGCACAGCTCTGGCTATGTATAATTTAGATGATTCTATAAAAAATTTTGCGAGAGCATGTATGAATTATGGTCTTGGAAGAAAATGGCCAGTTTATTTATCTACAAAAAATACAATCTTAAAAGCATACGATGGTCGCTTTAAAGATTTATTCCAAGAAGTTTTTGAAAAAGAATTTAAAAGTAAATTTGAGTCTGCAAATATTACTTATGAACATAGATTAATTGATGACATGGTAGCTTGTGCTATGAAGTGGAACGGTGGTTATATATGGGCCTGTAAAAATTATGATGGAGATGTTCAATCAGACACAGTTGCTCAAGGGTTTGGTTCTTTAGGATTGATGACTAGTGTTCTTATGACGCCTGATGGAAAAACAGTTGAGTCTGAAGCTGCGCACGGAACAGTAACAAGGCATTATAGAATGCATCAACAGGGAAAAGAAACCTCTACCAACCCTATTGCATCAATATTTGCATGGACACGAGGTTTGTCTCATAGAGGAAAACTAGACAATAATAATGAATTGATAAAATTTGCATCTGCAATAGAAAAAGTGTGTATAGAAACTGTTGAAAGTGGATCTATGACTAAAGATCTTGCAATTTTGATAGATAAATCGTCAAAATATTTGACCACTAATCAATTTTTAGAAGCGATTAACGGCAATCTTAAAAATAAACTTAACTAATTTTTTTCAATACAGCTTTATAAGATTCTTCAACTTTTGTATGATCGACCCCTCCTGCTTGTGCAAAATCTTTTCTACCTCCGCCGCCTTTACCACCTAAAACAGTAGCAGCAATTTTTACTAGCTCAACTGCATCAAATTTTTCTGTTAAATCTTTTGTAACTCCAATTGAAACACCTACTTTTTCATCAAGAATGGAAAAAGCAATTAAAATTCCTCTCTTTATATCTTTTTTTCCTGAGTCAATAATTGTTCTTAATTCTTTTGAAGGAAGGTTTTTTATAGTTTGATATCTGAAAGTAAAATCTGCAATTTTACTATCTTTAATAATATTTTTACTCTTATCTGCGATAATATTTTTTAAATTGGCTTTATCTAGTTGTTTGTTTAAATTTTTTAAATTTTCAGAGATGCTTAAATCGTTGCTGTAATTAGGTCTGATTTTAAGTTTCTCTAAAGCTTTTTTGATAATTGTAATCTCTTCATTCAATTTACTTTCTTTAGTTGATTGAGTTTGTTTTAGTTTTTTTTCATACTCAACAAGTTGGTCTGCTCTTAAAGCTTCAACTCGTCTCACTCCAGAAGATATCGAGGACTGACTTATTATTTTAAATCTACCTATTTCTGAAGTATTAGATACGTGTGTACCACCACATAATTCTGTTGAAAAATACTTATTCTTTTCTACTCCCATAGACAAAACCCTGACTTCATCTCCATATTTCTCACCAAATAATGCTAAGGCTCCATTATCTACCGCTTCTTTCGGTGTCATAATTCGAGTTTTAACTTCACTGGCTTTAGAAACCATATCGTTTACTAAATCTTCAATCTTACTAATTTCATTTTTTTCAATTGGTTTATTATGGCTAAAATCAAATCTTAACTTTTCAGGACTCACTAAAGAGCCTTTTTGAGTAACATGTTTGCCTAATGTCCTTCTTAAAGCTTCGTGTAGTAAATGAGTTGCTGAATGATATGCTCTGGCATCATTTCTTCTTCTGAGATTAATCTCTAAGTTTACATTTTCACCCACTTTAACAGATCCTGTTATCACTTTTCCAACATGGACATATAAATCGCCCATTTTTTTTTGGGTATCTAAAATTTTTATTTTACATGTAGATGTCTTTATTTCTCCCTGGTCGCCGACCTGACCTCCTGACTCTCCATAAAAAGGTGTTTGGTTAGTTATGAGCTCAATTTCATCATTTTCTTTTGCTTCATTTATAAAATCTTTTCCTTTTGATATTTTTAAAACTACTCCCTCTGCTTTATTGAATTCGTAGCCTAAAAATTCCGTAGGATCTAATTCCTCTCGTATTTTAAACCATTTTTCCTCTAAAGATTTGTCTCCCGAGCCTTTCCAGTTTGCTCTAGCTAAAGCTTTACTTTTTTCCATCTCGCTATCAAAACCTTTGCTATCTATTTTGATATCTTTTGCCCTCAAAATATCAGCTGTAAGATCAAGGGGAAATCCATAAGTGTCATAAAGTTTAAATGCTATTTCACCAGGAAGTATTTTATTTTGAACTTTGTCTAAGTTTTCCTCTAAAATTTTTATTCCTCGTTCTAAAAGAGAAGAAAACTTTTCTTCCTCATTTTTTAAAGTTTCTACGATTAAATCTTTTCCTCTAACTAGCTCGGGATAACTTTGTTTCATTTCGCTCATCAAAACATCAAACAATTTATAAAAAATTGTTTCTTTACCTCCAAGAGTATAGGCGTGTCTCATTCCACGTCTCATTATTCTTCTTAATACATAACTACGTCCTTCATTCGAAGGTAAAATTCCTTCAGCGATTAAAAAACTGCTAGCTCTCAAATGATCTGCAATCACCCTATGACTTGCAATAGTTTTATCATTTATAGGTGTCTTCAATAGTTCTGCAGACGCGCTCATTATTTTTTTAAAGTGATCGATATTATAATTATCGTGTGTTCCTTGAAGAACTGCTGTCATTCGCTCTAGCCCCATTCCAGTATCTACTGATGGTTTTGGTAAATTTATTCTTTTATCTTTTGATATTTGTTCATATTGCATAAATACCAAATTCCATATCTCAATAAACCTATCTCCGTCTTCGTCAGTACTTCCTGGTGGTCCGCCTTTTAATTTCTCACCATGATCATAAAATATTTCAGAGCATGGGCCACATGGACCTGTATCACCCATTGACCAAAAATTATCTGATGTTGCTATTTTAATTATCTTATCATCGCTTAAGCCTGCTATTTTTTTCCAAAGTTTAAACGATTCTTCATCTTCATGAAAAACTGTAACTAAAAGTTTTTCTTTTGGTAGTTGAAAATCTTTGGTTAACAAGTTCCAAGCATGAATAATTGCTTTTTCTTTGAAATAATCTCCAAAGGAAAAATTTCCTAGCATTTCAAAAAAAGTATGGTGTCTTGGTGTATATCCTACATTTTCCAAATCATTATGTTTTCCCCCAGCTCTTACGCATTTTTGAGATGTCGTTGCTGTTTTGTAATCTCTTTTTTCTAAACCTGTAAAAACATTTTTAAATTGAACCATGCCTGAGTTGGTGAACATAAGAGTTGGATCGTTGTTGGGAACAAGGTTGCTAGAATTCACGATCTTATGATTATTTTTTTTGAAATAATCTAAGAATTTTTTTCTAACGTCAGTAAGTAAAATTTGGCCCATATTTAATTAAATACAGATATTTTAGAACTTGTCTATAAAGAGATTAATTTGCAGCTTTTTTATCGTTGTCTACTACAACACAAATTTCAGATTTCGTTAAAAATCTTTGCCCTGTTCCATTATCAAGCGAAAACATACCTCCAATTCCCTTTACAGCATCAATTGTGAGATCTGTGTGTTTCCACTTTTCATATTGATCTTCATTCATATAAAAAGGAGTTCCATCAACCTCTCCCAATTTTACGTCGCTGTTTCCCACTTGATATTCTTTTGCTGGAAAACACATAGGCGCGCTTCCATCACAGCATCCACCTGACTGGTGAAACAAAAGATCTTCTCCGTGAACTTTCTTGATTTCGCTAAGTAATTTTTTTGCTGATAATGTGAATGATACTTTCATTTCAATATTTCGGCCCATGATTTTGAATCATGGGCCATTATATATTATTGGTTAAAAGAAGCCTAATTTTTTCTCACTGTAAGACACGTGTAAATTCTTTACTTGTCTGTAATGATTTAACATCATTTTGTGAGTTTCTCTTCCGATACCAGATTGTTTGTATCCACCAAATGCAGCGTGAGCTGGGTATGCGTGATAGCAGTTTGTCCAAACTCTACCCGCTTCAATTCCTCTGCCCATTCTGTAAGCAATGTTTCCATCTCTAGTCCAAACACCTGCTCCTAATCCGTAAAGAGTATCATTAGCTATCTCTAATGCTTCTTTCTCATCTTTAAATGTTGTAACTGATACAACTGGTCCAAAGATCTCTTCTTGGAATATTCGCATGTTGTTTTTTCCTTCAAAAATTGTTGGTTGGATATAGTTTCCTTTTTCAAGACCACTATTTATTTTTGCAGCACTTCCACCACAAAGAACTTTGGCACCTTCTTTTTTACCTAAGTCTAAGTAAGACTTAATTTTTTCCATTTGTTCTAGTGAAGCTTGAGCTCCAATCATAGTTTCCATTTTCAAAGGATTGTCTTGTTTCACAGCTTTAGTTCTTGCAATCGCCTTCTCCATGAATTTATCATAGATAGATTTTTGAATTAAAGCTCTGCTTGGACAAGTACAAACTTCTCCTTGGTTAAGCGTAAACATAGCAAAACCTTCTAAACATTTATCAAAGAAGTCGTCATCTTTAGCCATTACATCTTCAAAGAAAATGTTTGGCGATTTACCACCTAATTCTAAAGTGATTGGAATTAAGTTTTGAGATGCGTACTGCATTATTAAACGTCCAGTCGTAGTTTCACCAGTAAATGCTATCTTCTTAATTCTTTTAGAAGATGCAAGTGGTTTACCTGCTTCAAGACCATATCCGCTTACAACATTAACAACACCTGCTGGTAATAGATCTCCAATTAGTTCCATTAACAACATGATTGATGCTGGTGTTTGTTCAGCTGGTTTTAAAACCACACAGTTTCCTGCTGCCAATGCTGGAGCTAGTTTCCATGTAGCCATTAATAATGGGAAGTTCCAAGGTATAATCTGACCAACCACACCTAATGGTTCAGGTATGTGGTAAGAATATTCACTATTACTGATTTCAGCAACTGAACCTTCCTCTGCTCTTATTACTCCTGCAAAATATCTCCAATGATCAATTACCAAAGGTAAATCTGCAGCCATACATTCTCTAATGGGCTTACCATTGTCTAAACATTCTGCTGTAGCTAGGACGTTAAGGTTTTTCTCTATAACATCAGCAATTTTTAAGAGAATATTTGATCTCTCTGTTATTGATGTTTTTCCCCACGCAGGAAATGCTGCATGAGCTGCGTCTAGAGCAAAATCAACGTCTTTTTCGTTCGATCGTGGCACCTTACAGATAACTTCATTAGTGATAGGAGTAGTATTGTCAAAATACTTTCCAGATTTAGGTTCTACAAATTTTCCGTTAATGTAGTTTCCATATTTAGCTTTAAATGGAAATTTAACCTTCAAATGAGAGGTATCTAAAGATGAAGACACTTTCGAGCTTGATGCTTGTTGTGTACTCATTTTTCCCCCTTTTGTTCTAAATGTTAATTAGAACCAATCTGAACTAACTTGTCCATTATTAATTAAGTCGCTTTTCACGCGAACTACTAAATGTTGTTTTATTCAATTGTCAGTTGCTTTGGGAAACGGGAAGCTTAAGCTTCCCGTTTAAAATGATGGCTGAGGAATTATTCTTCCTCTTTTTTGTCGCTAATTTTTTCGTTTGGAGAGGGATTTCCTTCTAGTTCTTTGGTAATAGCAGATGCTTGATCTCTAATAATTTTTTCAATCTCTGCAGCTACGTTAGGATTTTTTTGTAGGTAAACTTTTGCATTTTCTCTACCTTGACCTATTTTTTCACCTTTATAAGCGTACCAAGCCCCAGATTTCTCTACTACCCCGGCTTTAGTACCTAGATCAATTAATTCCCCTAATTTGCTGATACCTTTTCCGTACATTAAATCGAATTCAACTACTTTAAATGGCGGTGCAACTTTGTTTTTAATTACTTTAACTCTCGTAGAGTTACCAATTATTTGATCTTTTTCTTTTATTGCGCCTATTCTTCTAATATCCATTCTTACAGATGAATAAAATTTGAGTGCATTTCCTCCAGATGTTGTCTCTGGATTACCAAACATTACACCAATTTTCATCCTTATCTGGTTAATGAAGATAACCATTGTGTTTGATTTAGATACAGAACCAGTAATTTTTCGTAAAGCTTGACTCATAAGTCTTGATTGCAAGCCTACGTGGTGATCACCCATTTCACCTTCTAATTCGGCCTTTGGTGTTAATGCTGCAACTGAGTCTACTACTAAAACGGAAATAGATCCTGATTTAATTAATGTATCAGTTATTTCCAAAGCTTGTTCACCAGTATCTGGTTGAGAAATTAAAAGCTCTTCTGTCTTTACACCAAGTTTTTTTGCATAAACTGGATCCATGGCATGCTCTGCATCAACAAAGGCGCAGATTCCACCTGCTTTTTGAGCTTCTGCAACCACTTGTAAAGCTAAAGTAGTTTTTCCTGATGATTCAGGGCCATATATCTCAATAATTCTACCTTTTGGTAAACCGCCTATTCCGAGTGCTAAATCTAAGCTTAATGAACCTGTTGAGATAGCTTCTACGTCTAATGCTTGTTGTTGTCCAAGCCTCATCACAGAGCCTTTACCAAAATTTTGATCTATTTGGCTGATAGCAGCTTCTAAAGACTTACTTTTTTCTTTTAATTCTTTTTGTTTCTTATCGTCAGTTTTTACAATTTTTAAGTTATTTTTAGTCATTTTTTATCCTTTTTTGTTGTTCGAATCGTTATTACAAATGTACACATTTTGTTCTTTTTATCAAGAAGTTAAAAATAGGTAAAAAAACCTCTATTTGATTGAATTAATAGTCAATGAACCAAGTTGTTTGGCAAGTTCAAATTGGGAAACTATAAAATCTCTCTCAGATCTAGCATAGCTGATTCTAGCATCTAAGAGCAAGCTTCTGGATTGTATCAATTCAAGAGTAGTTCTCGTGTTTCCAGAGTCGTACTCAAGAGTGATACCTTCATTAGCTATTTCAGCAGCTTTCAATTGTGCTTTAGTCGCTTGGAGAACGCCTTTAAAAGATTGATATTTTGACCATGCATTAGAAATTTCAGTGGTTATCCTGTTTTTTGTGTCTTGTAATATTAATTGATATTTTTCCTTATTATATGAAGATTTCTTTATTGAAGAAATATTTTCACCTCCTTTAATTATTGGCCAAGTAACAGTGGCTTTAATAGTCTCTTGATCTGTTTCGTCTACTGTAGAACTAAAATCATTATTTTCTGACTTTGAATAATTTATTGAAGCTGATGGAGATAGCCTTGCTTTTTCAATATTTAAATCCTTCTCAGCTATCTCATAATCTAATTTAGCAATTAAAAGACTCACATTATTAATTTTCGCTAATTCAAGAGACTCTTCAAGTGAATTTGGTAAAACTAATAAAGCTTTTTCATTTAAGTTATTTGTTTCAGGTGATTTTTCTCTTATCACTCTTTCAAAATTTGTTTTTGATGCTTGTAGTTCGGTTTTAGCTTTAATCAAATTAGCTCTAGCCCCAGCTAGAGAAGACTCGGATTGGGCTAAATCTGTAAGGGTAATTTCTCCTTTTTGAAGCCTGGCATTGTCTGACTCGACTTGTCTTTCAAATAAGTTAACATTTAATGAATTAAATTTTTCATTTTTGGATTTAAAGATTAAATCAAAATATGCTGAGGTAGCATCGATAATAGTTTGTTGTTCAACTTCTTTAAGTGACAAATTGGCTTTTTGTGTTTCAAGCTCAGACTTTTTAAATGTATTGTATCCTTTGAAACCAGTAAAAATTTTTTGATCTACTGAAATTTTTTTACTTTCGGAGTCTGAGTTTGAGTCAGCTAAGCTTGCTCCAGATTGATTTGTTCGATTTG
Source organism: uncultured Pelagibacteraceae bacterium (assembly GCA_902591415.1). GTDB lineage: Bacteria > Pseudomonadota > Alphaproteobacteria > Pelagibacterales > Pelagibacteraceae > Pelagilacustribacter. Next base: position 100,311 of record CACJAU010000002.1, on the reverse strand, counting down.
TAGAACTAATACTTGATTGATCGCCCGAAACTGTAATACTTGGAAAAAACTCACTTCTTGAAATATTTTTACTTTGTTGCGCAGATTCAAAATTTTTTCTTTCAGCATTTAATTGTAAATTATTAATTAAAGCTTTTTCAACAAAAAACTTTAAATCTTCTTGCGCTTGAAGATAATTTAGAGAAAATAACAAATAAATTATAAATATGTAATATTTCATTTAATTAAATTTTATAGATTTCAGCCTATGTTGTTCATCAATGTTTATTACTACTTCAGCTTTTTTTGGAAGAGTTTTTAAAATGTGCTTTGTTATCCTCTCATAATACATAATAAAATTTTGTATTTGCTTATCACTCATAGTTTTATTTCCTTTACCAGTAATTCTTAATTTTTGTTCTTGTAACAATCTCCATTTAAAAACATATTTAAAACTAGGTACTCTTAAAAAAATTAATTTATCGATTAAATTAAAAATTTTTTTATAATTATTTTTAAGTTCAAAATTAACTTTTTTTCTCCAAATTTTTTTTTTATCTTTCTGTTTTTCTAATTTATTTATCGGAAAATTTAAATCTTTATTTTTTTGTGCCGTCGCTCCCACACACCAACCTTCAAAAATTACTATATTAGGTTTTTTTTTAACTTTTAACCATTTATTTTTTTGTAATCTATCATCAATTGATTTGTCAAATTTAGGAATACTTATCTTTTTGAACTTATCGATTGTTAAATTTTTTAGACATTGTAATAACATTCTAGTATCGTGAGTTCCTGGAACTCCTCTTGTAAGAAATAAATCGCTAACCTTTTTTGACATTTTTTTTCTTTCTTGCAAAGTTTTATAAAAATCATCAATTGAAAATATTACGGTTTCTAAATTGTAAACATCTTTGAGAATTATTTTCAAAATATTTGAAATTGTTGATTTTCCGGTTCCCTGACCACCACTTAAACCAATTACTTTAGTTTTTTTCTCTTTAATATACTCCTCTTTTATCATTCCGCTTATAGGTAAATAAAATTTTTTTAGTTGATCTAGTTTATCTCTAAAAGGTTCAGACATAACTTCTTGTGAACTAAGAAATTTTAAATATTTTTTTTTTATTTTTTGATAATTAATATTTTTGTCTTCCATTTTTACTCTTTGTCTAATGGATGATTGTATCCGTCGTTGATTGCAATATTCTTAAGATCAAAAGTATCTATTTCATCTATACAGCCTAAATTAAAACCCGTCATCGCTGGATTTGATCTAGGGTTATGATGTGTGTAAACTCCACATACTGAGCAAAAATAATGTTTAGCAACTTTTGTATGAAATTGATAAAGTTTTAATTTATCTTTTCCTTTAATAATTTTAAAATCTTCATTTTTAACCATAGACATAACCGCTCCTTTTCTCTTACAAAGTGAACAATTGCAGCGTAAAAGTTTTTCTAAATTATCCAAAGTATTAATTTTTGCTTCTACAGCGCCACAATGACATTTTAATAATTTCATAAAATTTATTTTTTAAATATTTTCACATTACGCATCTTTAGTCTTGTCCACAATATGGCAAAATCTTATACAAATGTTCGTGTTTTGATTCCTTTTTGATTCTATTTGAGACTCTTTTAACAACTTTTTAGTGTGTAACCTTTTTGACATTTTCAAGATTATTTTGACTGTTAAGTAAATCTTCTTTCTTTTCTCTCAAAGAGGTAGCAAAAATTAAAAGATTAAAAATTACAATTAATACTTGAAAAAATGTTGCAAAATTTCCTAAATATGAATTTAAATATGCTAAGGCTATTAACATTATAGTTGATCTCAAAAACACATTATATTTAAAAACAGCGATAATAGATAGTGAGTGAATTATAAGTTTTAATATAGACATTTGGGATGGGCCAAAATATCTTAATCCTCTAATTGAATTAATTTCATTTAAAGGTTTCAAGTTTTTTTTAACACTGCCTGAAAAGCTGCTCCACAAACTTGCTTTTGAATGAAGTTTTTCTACATCATTTCTTGTCAATATACTATAATTTCCAAAGTTAACATTCTGTCCAGTGAATATAAATGTTATAAGTTTATGTAGCTGATAAAGAGATTGAAAAAATAGCCCTTCAGATCTTTTAATTCTTTTTGCTACAACTGAAAAATTTGGATTTTCTTTAATCTTATCAACCAAAATTTTAATTTCTTGTGGTCTATCTTCTCCATCACCATCCATTAAAATTAAATTATCGAATTTTTTGTTTTGAAAAATATATCTTATACCAAATGCATTACACCTAGCATGACCTTTATTCTCCCTCATATTTAAAAGTTCTACAGAGTCAAAATTGGTTGGTTTATTAAACTCAGGTGGTTGAATTGTTGATGCATCATTTATAATCATACACTCAAAACTTATATCATTAAAAAACTTTATAGTTTCGTTAATCTCAATGAGGAGTTTATTTAATGACTCCCAGTCATTGTACACAGGTATCAGAATAATTATTTTTTTCATCTTTTTCCTATCATGCAGTAACCAACAGGTTTTATCGTGCCAAAAACACCAGGGCATATTTTTTTTAGAATTTTTGGGTTCCCAGTATAAATAACACCTTTATCTTTTGTTATATTTGAAGTTTTATTTTTTAGATCATTTATCCAAATTGGTCTTGAATATAAATGATAAGATAAATTACCAGCGTACCATTCATCGCCAATAACAATTTTAATTTCATTAGTAAAATTGTCATCCCATTTGTTTTGTACTAGTCTAGCAATTTCTTTACCTGGATAATCGGTTCTCTTTGTTTCGTCTGTTAAAGAAACTGTTAAATAAACTACAGGTGACAAAATAAAGAAAAATAAGAATGTAAAGTAAAATCTCTTAATCTTTTTTAGATCAATAAAATTTTTGAAAATTATTAAAAATAAAGTACCAAAAAATAAATAAAAAGGTGTCATCCACATTGTTCTAATTTTTGCACCTGATAGTAATGAGGTAACTACCATTAATAATAATGGAATTAGATTGATAATAATAAGGAAAAGAATCTTTTTATCTTTCGTGTTTATCTTAAATTTTATTTTTTTTAAAATTGTTAAAATCATTAAAAAAAATGGTATTAATATAATTATTTGCTTTATCAAAAGTTCAATAGGGTTTTTAAGATGATTAATCGCGCTCAAATCTGAAATGCCTGATCTATTCAAACCATAAAAAATTGTTACAAAATTATTTTCAAACAACCAAATAAAATGGGGAATTAATAAAATTAAAGAAATAAAAATTGATAAAGAATACCCCTTTAAAGATTTTCGATATTTTTTAAAATTAAAAATAAAAAAAATAAATAACGCTATTAAAATATAGATAAATAAATATTTTGATAAAAAACCTAATGCAGAAAAAAATCCAAATAATATCCAATCTATATTTTTATTAAACTTTAAACCTTTCCAAAAAAAATAAACTGATAGAGCCCAAAAAGGCATTTGGCTCACGTTCACATTAAATTCTGGAGTTGTAAAATTGTAAAAATAAATTCCTGCAAGCAGTAAAACTGATAATAAAGAATATATTTTGTCTTCAAATATTTCGTTAGATAGTTTCCAAACAAAGAAAAAAGATATCAAAACAAAAATTTGGCTTAAAAAATAGTACGCCCAATCATTATTGCCAAATATAATAAAAAAAAATTCAACAGCAAATGCACTAAAGGGCGGATGTTTGTTAAAACCCCAATCTAAATTACTGCCCCAAGCTAAAGCTTCAATTGTATCTAGTGGTAAATTTGTGTTAGACAAAGAAGGAATTATTGTCCACAATAATAAGTGGGTAATAAGAAATAAATAAAGTGTTCTTTTAATATTTTTTTTAAGTATCATTTTTATATGAAATTATTACAATTTATAAGCTATTGACACGACTAAAATCAAACATATACTCCCCAAATTCAAATAATGGTAAAAAAAACCACTACTAAAAAAAAATATATTCCAAACATTAAGGAAAAGTATATGTGTGCAAAACACAAAAAATTTTTTACTGAGGAGCTATTGAATTGGAAAAGAGACATTGTTAAGGCTAACAACTTGGGAAATTTGCTTAATTCCTCAGACGATAATGTTTCATCAGCAGATATTGTTGATCAAGCTTCTTCTTACACAGATAAAAGTGTTGAAATGAAAGCTTTAAATAGAAGTAGAAAACTAATATCTAAAATAAATTCAGCTTTACAAAGACTTAAAGATGGAACATATGGTTTCTGTGAAGAAACTGGTGAACCTATTGGTCTTAAAAGATTAATGGCTAGACCAGTCGCAACTCTGTCTATAGAAGCTCAAGAAAGACATGAGAGAGATGAAAAAATATTTGTAGACGATTAAACTTTGGGAATTAAATCGCCTTTTTTTAATAAATCATAACCTTTTTGCACAGCTTCTCTTTTAGAGATTTCATTATACCATCTAGTTAAATTTTTAAACTTTTTTAAGCCTATATCATGCCAGTCGTGTCGTGCAATCCAAGGAAATGTTGCAATATCGGCAATGGTGTAATCTTCGCCAGCTAAAAATTTAGACTTAGACAACCTTTCGTCAAGTTCTTTATAAATTCTTTCTGAAATTTTAAAATATCTTTTTTCACCAAATTCACTTTTTCCAGGATTATAATGGTGAAATTGATGATGTTGACCTAACATAGGTCCAACATAAGCCATTTGGCCCATTAACCATTGATTGATTATTGTTCTTTGATTTTCGTTATAGAACTTTCCGCTTTTTTCTCCTAAATAAATTAATATTGCACCAGACTCGAACAAACTTATTTTTGCATCGTGATCAATAATTACTGGAATTTTACTAAAGGGACTTAATTTTTTAAACTCTGGTTTAAACTGTTCATCTTTTAAAATGTTTATCTTTGTTATTTTATAATCAAACTTTATCTCCTCTAACATAATAGAAATTTTCTTACCGTTAGGGGTATCGGCAGTAAGTAGCTCTATCACTTTTTTCCTAGTCTATCTTGAATAGTTTTAGATGATGTTGTGAATTCAAATCTGTATTTTTCATTAGGTCTTGCTCTTTTAAAACACTCAACAGAGGCAAGAGCTACTTCGTGAAATCCCGATAGAATTAATCTTAATTTACCTGGATAGGTACAAATATCGCCAGCAGCAAATATCCCTTTTTTATTAGTTTCAAAATTCTTTGGATTAACCTCAATAGTTTTTTTATCCATATTTAATCCCCATTCCGCTATTGGGCCCAGTTTCATAATTAACCCAAAAAAACCAAGAATAATATCAGTAGGGATTTTTTCGGTTTTTCCATCATCATACTTAATAGTTATTGATTTTAATTCTTTTTCGCTTTCTAGAGAGTTTATTTGGCAAGGAGTTTTAATAGAAACCTTCCCCTCCTGTTCTAATTTTCTTATTTCTGAAAGTGTATGTTCTGCACCTCTAAATTCTTCTCTTCTATGAATTAATGTTATTTTTGAAAATTTTGAAAGCTCTAAAGCCCAATCTAAAGCTGAGTCTCCGCCTCCAAAAATTGAAATGTTCTTATTTTTAAAATTATCTTTATTTTTAACGGCATAAAATACAGATTTGCCCTCAAATTTTTCGCATTCTTTTAAAGAAATTTTTCTAGGCTCGAAAGAACCTACTCCGCCCGCAATTATTATGTTGGGAGCCATAAACTCTTCTTTGTTGTTTGTTTTTACAATCCAATTCTCTTTCTCAGGATGAACTTCCTCAACTCTCTCATTTAGATATAATCCAGTTTGGAAAGGTTTTATTTGCTCTAATAATCTTTTAGTAAGCTCCTCACCAGTGCACTCAGGCACTGCAGGAATATCGTAGATTGGTTTGTCTGGATACAATTCAATGCATTGCCCGCCTGCTTTATCTAGATTATCTATGACAACAGCTTTAAGACCTTTTATACCTAATTGATGAACAGCAAAAAGACCAACTGGTCCAGCCCCAATTATAATGACATCTGTTTTTTTCATCAGGATTGCTTTTCTGGTGTTGTAACTACTAAACCGTCTAATTCATCAGTTACAATTATTTGACAGCTCAATCTACTATTTTTTTTTGGTTCATATGCCATATCAATCATATCTACCTCTGCATCTTCTGCTTTTGGTATTTTATTAAACCAGTTTTCTTCGACATAAACATGGCAAGTTGCGCACGCCATAGCTCCGCCGCAATCAGCATCGATACCTGGTATATCATTTTGGATCGCTCCCTCCATTACAGAAAGACCTTTTTCTACCTCTAAAGTTTTTGAGTTTCCTTGATTATTTTTATAAATAATTTTTACCATTAATGTGCTAAGTAAATTGAGATAATTACTATCCAAAAAAAAGCATAATATAAGATGTAGCCTTTAACTGTGAAAGGCATTTTTTTAATTTTACGTTTTCCTTTTCCTTTATAGGGTTTTGATAATTCCATAAGCTTAATATAAATGTCTAAAGAAAAAGGGCAAGTACGCAAAACGTACCTGCCCTTTTTTTTAAATTAATATCTATTATCTAGATGCTAATCTTGTATTTTGCATTGCTGCTGCCCAAATAACTAGACCAAAAGCGATCTTGTTAACAAAGTCAGCTAAATTGTAAATTATGTTTAAAGCATTTGCATCAACACCACCAGTTAGGTAACCAAAAATATATCCAAGAGGATATATAGCCCAACCAATAGTTACGATTATTCTCATTGCACTAAAAGCAGTAGACATAGCTTTGTTACCAGCTTTTGCCGCCATAGTTCCAGCTTCACCTGAGAATATTTCAAACAAGATGTAAATCCATCCAGCCATTCCAATTACGAAACCTACAAATGGTTGTATATAACCAGCTTCACCTAAGTATCCACCGATTAACATTACTAATGAACCAATTAATAGCTTCCAGAATATAGAAGTTGGCACTTTTCTTACAGCTGCCAAGATTAGATAGAATTCGATCATTTGAAGTGGCACTGTGATTAACCAGTCAATATATCTGTATACTGTTGGTGTATCACCTGTAGTCACCCAAACTTCTCTCATGTACATGTAGTGAACGAATGCAACACCAGTTACAAGTCCTGCTACTGTTAAAGATGTTCTCCATGATGCAGCTACTGTGTTTCTTTCAGCAAAGAAGAATACTGTAGTCGCGATCATACCCATTGATACAAGCCAGAAAGATATTCCTACGAAATCTCCTGTCTCTAACATTGGGGTTGCTGCATTAGCTGTGCCTGTTAACCCTACTAGAGCAACAGTTGCTAGTGCAAACATTTTTAATTTACTCATGAAAACCTCCCTCGTTTGTTTAGTTTTCTATTTAGTTTATATATAAACTACTCAGACAAACGGTAAATCTAACCGCTACCGAGCAATTGGGGGAAACATAGTAAAAAACAAAGTTACAGTGAAGTGTTTTTTTTACTAAAAACCCGCATTTTTATTGGTTTTTTTATTTTTTTTTGGGGATATTTATGGAATACTCTCCAAATAATAGAGTTTTTAGGGGGTATAAATTGAATCAAAAATATAACGATATTTATCAAAAATCTATAAAAAACAGAGAAGAATTTTGGAAAAATATATCTGAAAACATTTTTTGGTACAAAAAACCAACAAAAATTTTAAATTCAGATAAACCTCCATTCTATAAATGGTTTGAGGACGGTGTTACAAATACTTGTTACAACGCTTTAGATCTTCATATCGATGAAGGAAGAGGTGACAAGCTTGCAATTATCTATGATAGCCCGATTACTGGTACAAAAAAAAATATAACTTACAATGAATTAAGGGATAAGGTTTCTTTGTTTGCAGGAGCCTTAAAAAATCAAGGTATTAATAAAGGTGACAGAGTAATCATTTATATGCCAATGATACCTGAGGCAGTAATTGCTATGCTTGCATGTGGAAGAATTGGAGCGGTTCACTCTGTTGTCTTTGGTGGCTTTGCAGCGAATGAACTTGCAAGTAGAATTGATGACTCTAAAGCAAAAATTTTAGTAACAGCCTCATGTGGTTATGAACCTGGTAGAACTGTTCACTACAAACCATTGGTTAATAAAGCTTTAGAACTTGCAAATCATAAACCAGATAAATGTATAATTTTTCAAAGAGAAAAAGACAAAGCAGAGCTTGACTCTAAAATAGATATTACTTGGGAAGATGCTCATAAAAATGCAAAACCTGCAGAGTGTGAGAAAATGAACGCTAATGAATACGCTTATATACTTTATACTTCCGGAACTACGGGTTTACCAAAAGGAATTGTAAGAGATATAGGCGGGCATATTGTAGCTTTGAAGTGGACTATGAAAAATATTTATAACATTAATCAAGACGACGTATGGTGGTCTGCTAGTGATATTGGTTGGATAGTAGGACACTCTTACATCGTATATGCTCCGTTATTTTACGGATGTACTACAGTTTTATTTGAGGGAAAACCAGTAGGTACCCCGGATGCTGGTGTTTTTTGGAGAGTAATATCAGAGCATAAAGTAAAATCTCTTTTCACAGCTCCTACTGCAATTAGAGCGATTAAAAAAGAGGATCCCAATGGTGAATTTTTTAAAAAATATGATTTAAGTAAGTTCGACAAATTATTTTTAGCAGGTGAGCGAGCAGATCCTGATACAATAAAATGGTTTGAGAAATTATCTAACTCACCTGTGATTGATCATTGGTGGCAAACTGAAACTAGTTGGGCAATCACATCTGATTGTACTGGAATTGAATCTTTCCCTGTTAAATATGGATCTGCATTTAAACCAGTGCCTGGTTATGATTTGAAAGTTTTAAATTCTGAAGGTAAAGAGGTTGGTCCAGGAAAAATGGGAGACATAGTGGTTAAACTTCCACTTCCTCCAGGAACTTTTCCAACACTTTGGGGTGCTGATAAAAGATATAAAGAAAATTATATGTCTACTTATCCTGGATATTATCAAACTTATGACGCGGGGCACATTGACGAAGACGGTTACGTATGGATCATGTCTAGAACTGATGACATTATAAATGTTGCTGGTCATAGATTGTCAACTGGAGCAATCGAGGAAGTTTTAGCTGAGCATAAGGATGTAGCTGAGTGTGCTGTCATAGGTATTGCTGACAAATTAAAAGGGCAACTACCCATCGGCTTACTAGCTTTAAAAGCTGGTGTTACAAAAGATAAGAAAGATATAATCAGCGAATGTATAAAGATGGTCAGAGAAAAAGTTGGTCCCGTCGCAGCTTTTAAAATAGCTATTGTTGTAAAAAGATTACCTAAAACAAGATCAGGAAAAGTTTTAAGAGGAACAGTAAGAAAGATTGCTGATAATGAACCTTATAAAATGCCAGCCACAATAGATGATCCAGCTATCTTAGATGAAATAAAAGCTGACCTAGTTGACAACAAAATTTTAAAACTTTAACGGCGTTCCTTTAGATTCCGCAACCAATTTACCATCAGACATTACCAAATGACCATTTACGATTGTAGCTACAGGGAAACCTTTTACTTTATGATTGTTAAAAGGTGTCCATCCACATTTACTTACTATCATCTCATTTTTGATAACAACTTCTTTATTCATATCGGCAATTGTTAAATCTGCGTCATAACCCTCTTTTAAATATCCCTTATTTTTAATCCCAAAAATTTTACAAGGATTTTCACACATTAGGTTTATCAGTTGTTGAAGTGTTAGTTTTCCATTATTTACATGATCCAGCATAACTGGAAAAATAGTTTGAACTCCTGGCATACCTGAAGGAGAATTTGGATATTCTTTGTCTTTATTTTCTTTTAAGTGTGGGGCATGGTCGGAACCTAGTACATCGACTATATTATTCTTAATTGCTAACCATAAACGATCATAATGTTCTCTAGTTCTTAAAGGAGGATTCATTTGAGCATAAGTTCCGAGTTTGTCGTAACAATCTGGTGCGTACATAGTCAAATGCTGAGGTGTAGTTTCGAAAGTAACATTTTTTTTGTGCATAGCTAAAAAATCTACTTCGTCTCTCGTCGTAACATGAAGGACGTGAATTTTTTTATCATATCGCTCTGCAATTTTTACCACTCTGCGAGTAGAAGACATTGCAACTTCTACATTTCTCCACTCGGCGTGTGAATGAACGTCTCCTTTTTTAATAAATTTTTTTCTAAGTTTAATAATATCTTCATCTTCAGAGTGAATAGAAACAATTCTATCACTACTAGAAATTACTTTTTCTATGTCGGCCTCTTTATCTACTAATAAGTTCCCTGTTGATGAACCCGCAAATAATTTAACACCACAACATCCTTCAACATATCTTAGTTTAGCAAGTTGATTAGTATTATCAGGTGTTGCTCCAAAATAAAAAGCATAATTACTATGCATTCTATTTTTAGCTGCTTGTAACTTTTTATCAAACTCAACCAAATTAGATGTAGGAGGGTTAGTATTAGGCATTTCAAATAAGGCGGTTACTCCGCCTAACACTGCAGCTCTACTTCCACTTTCTAAATCTTCTGCATCAGTTGATCCTGGCTCTCTAAAGTGAACTTGAGTATCAATGATACCTGGCAAAACAACTTTATCTGTAGCATCATAAACTTTAGAGCTGTTAAGTTCGATTTTGCCAATCTTTTTAATCTTGTTGCCTGATAAACCAATATCTGTTTTTGTAATCTTGCCATTAATATAACAAGAGCCATTTTTGATAATGAGACTAAAATTGTCAGACATCGTTTAATTAATATACTATACAATATATACTTAAAAATATGGAAAAAGATCAAATTATTTTATTAGAGGATCGTGGATTAATCTCTATAATTGGAGAAGATTCTAAAAATTTTCTTCAAAATATAATCACTAATGATATTGAAAAAGTCAGCTTTACTAATACAATTTTCTCAGCTTTATTTACACCTCAAGGAAAATATCTTTTTGAATTTTTTTTAATAAAAGTTGATGATGGTTATTTATTAGATTGTGATTATAAATTTACATCTGAAATAATAAACTATCTTTCAAAATTTAAATTAAGGTCAAAAGTTAATTTAATTGATAAATCATCAGAGTATGTTGTCGGAATTATAACTGAGGATAAATTTATAGAGTTACAAAAAATAGAAAATAAAAAGTCTAAAACAATTAATTATAGAAATAGCCCGATTTTTATTGATCCAAGAAATAATAAATTAGGTGCACGAATATTATCGAGTCTTGAAAAATTACATTTAACTATTAAAAAATTGAATTTAAATATCATAAAAAAAGATGTTTATTACCTTAAAGCTCATTCTTTAGGAATTCCGGTAAAAGGTTTAGAAAATTTAAAGGATCAGTTGTTTGGTTTAGAGGCAAATTTTGAGGAACTTCAAGCAATTGATTTTAAGAAAGGTTGTTATGTAGGCCAAGAAAATACAGCTAGAATGAAGCTAAAGAATAAACTCAGGAGAAGGCTTTTCCCAATTAAGATAGGTCATAAATTAAATATTGGCGATGAGCTGAAGTACAATAAAAAAGTAATCGGGAAAATTTTAATTAGTGAGCCTTTGCCATTTGCGCTAATTAAACTTTTTGATCCAGATTTTTTAGAGTTCAGAAATAAGGAAATATCTGTAAATAATAAACAAGTTCAAATAAAGTATGATAGTATATTAACAAATCAAAGTTAGCTAATGCCAAAAATACTTAATGAAAAAAATTTAATTTTTATTGTATCGTTTTTCCTAATTATATTTGTTTTTATTAATTTTATAAATAATATTTCTGAGAGAGAAAAATATAAACTTGTAAATAATAATACTTACACCAAATTAGATAATTTTGAATTTAAAGATAAATTAAATCAAAATCTATTAAAAGATAAAAGCTACGAATTAATTCTTGAAAAGAATTGCCAAATTACAGGTGATATGCATAATCGACACAAAGTAAGATGGGTTAAAGCATATTTTTTAAAAAATATTTATCATATAGCTAATAATTTTAATTCGAAACTACCTTATTATATAAATATTATTCTCCACTCCTTATTAATTTTTTTCTCACTTATTTTAATTGATAAAACTTTTAATTTAAAAAAAAAATACATAATTCTTTTCCTACTTTATGTAACGTTTGTTTTTCAGAGTTATTTAGGAGAATATTCTTACTCAATTTTTGAAATGTTTTTTGTCTCTGCTGCTCTCTTTGCTAGTAAAAGAAAAAATCTTTTATTGTTTACATCAATAACTTCAATCGCAGTCCTTAACAGAGAGAGTGGATTTATCATTCTTTTGATATGGCTGATATTTAATCAAAACTACAAAGAGTTTTTTTTGTGTTTCTTTATAACTTTATCTATTTTTATAGGTTTAAACTATCAAACAATTAATTGCATGATAAATCCGAAGTTTTTTATCCCTCTGGAACCTCAAGAAGGACAGATAAATTTTAGTGATTTTAAATCAATGAATATTTTATCAATTCTTAAATTACTCAGTATTAATTTTATTATTCCATTTGGAATTATTTTTTACAATTTTTTCAAAAATAAAATTAAAAATAATTTTTATCTTATTATAGTTACAATATATTTAATTGTTTTTTTAATTGCGACACCTGCACATCACTTAGCTGTGAAACTAATTATACTACCTTTAATAATTTTATCTTTTTATTTGCCAATTAAAAAAGAAATTAATTAATTTTATAACCGCAAGCAGAAAAATATCTTATTAAAGATTTTGAAATAAAAATCATTTTAAGATTTTCAAAGTGAGTAAGTTTTTTTTTGTGAAAATTTAAAAATTCTTTCTTTTGTTCTTTTTTTAAAAAAAATAAAATTTTTTTCAAATTAAGAGAATTAATATTTTTTTTGAGAATTTTTATTGCACCTTCCACATTTTTCTCATTCACATAATATCTCATTCTGTCAAGTTTACTATTTAGAAATAATTTTTTATCTTTACCATAATAATTAAACCAATATTTTTTATTTTTTTTCATAGAATTAATAATATTTTCTTTTAACATAGACTCTTTTTTAACTCGTAGTTTTTCTTCAATATTTTGCATGAAAAATAAAGATCTTGAATAATTATAAGTGAGTTCTGGACCTACTTTTAAAAATTTAAAATTATTATTTACTAATTTCTTTAAAATTATATCCGGTTGGTAATCTGTAGAATGAGCCTCGTATACAAAATTATTTTTTTTACTTAATTTTTTTTTTTTGTAGAATTTTTTAAAATTAGGTTTTTTGATGGAATAGTGCATGTACTTCATTCCCGGTTCCACTACTAATCCAAATTGTCTAATTCTTTTTAAATTAGCTCTTTTTAAAATTTTTCTAAATTTTTTAGTTTCCTCTTCTATTTGTCTTAAGCTTGTTAAGGTAATTTTTTTATCGTCTCCACTCCCCGAGAGAGGGACTTCAGATCCAATAACTAAAAATTTATCTTTAAGTTTTTGCTTAATGTTTATATTTTCTAATATTTCTTTAGTTCTTTGAAAAATAATTTCATTATTAAAAACGACATCGTCTTTACATTTAATTGACGTATCGATATGGATTTTGCAAAATTTTTCATTCAAAAAACTATTAATTAATTTAATAGAATTTTTTAAGGCTGCTTTGCTAGAAATATTTTTCCAAGGCAATGGACCTAAATGGTCGCCGCCTAATAGTAAATGATTTTTTTTTAATTTTATTTTTTTTCTTAATTTTATAATTTCTTTAACAAATTTCTTTGGAGTTTTTCTTGTATATCCTCCATTTTGATTAACCTGATTTGAGGTACATTCAATCAAACAGGGTAATTTATTTAAGTGACAAAAAAACATAATTGAATTCAAAACATCCATGTTAGCTGTACAAAACGAAGGAAGTGATTTTGTCTTGATTAAATTATAAATTTTCATTTTTGAAATAATTTTCCCAATATTTTAATTCTCTAAATTCTTGAACAGAGCCAATATGAACATATTCTTTTAATCTATAAAAATCTACCTTACATAATTTTTTGTCAAATAAAAATTTAAAATAATCATCTAATAAAACTTCTCTCTTAAATTTAATTTTCAAAATAAATTTACTTAGATAATTGAAAACTTCTTGATTTCTTACCCAGAAAAAGCCTGCATGACCTAGCTCATTATGATTTAAGGAAAGTTTTTTGACATTAATAGATTTTATTTTATTTTTATGAATTTTAATAGATGTGTGTGCATTGGATAATTTTTTTTGTAAATTGGTAATTTTAAAACCGAATAGAACTACATCTGATTTACTTTTTTTTAAAAATTTTACAAATTGTTTTTTTTCAAAGCTTCCGAAACAATCACAAGATAAGATAAAGAAATTTTTTTTGTCTTTTAAAAAATTAATCGATTTTTCAATTGTTCGTAACATCGAATTTGATTGACCAATTTTATGTATTTTGTATTTTTTATTTATTTGATTAGAGTAATTTTTATTTGTTACTATATAATTTTTTTTAGAACCAAATTTTTTAAAGATATATTCATATATTTTTTTTTTTTTAAAAATTAAAAATGGTTTTTTGCTTTTTAAAGCTTTTACTCTTTTACCTTTTCCAGCCATAAGCATGACAGAGGGATAATTAAGATTAATGCTCTCAATCTTTTTATCAATAATGCTCTTCCAATTTATAAAGTCTTCATATTGACTGGGCACCCCTAAGTGCGCAAATTTATTTACTCTGAAATGATTTATTGTAATTTTATTCCTAAGACAATTTTCAATTAAATTAATTATATATATCTCTTTTTTTTTGTGTAATTGCTTAAAGTTTTTTGAGTAGAAATAGTCTTCAAAATATTGAAATTTTTTAAAATGGTAACAACCTATAGCAAGATTGTTTTTTTTGTAATCTGATTTTATTGTTTTTTTTTCTGAAACTTTTTTCACATGTTGTTTGAAATTACATAAAAAAAAATCTGACTTATTATCAAGTTCTAAATGTGGATGAAAACCATTATGACTAAATATTGTAATTTGTTTATTACAAATAAAATTTTTTACTAATTTATAATTCCATTTCCAATTAACGTCAGAGTAAGAAACAAAAAAACTTTTATCTTTTATAATTTCTTTAAGTTTTTCTTTTGCTAAAAATAAAGAGTATACAGGTCCAGCGTTATGATTTCTTATTTTAATGAAAGTTGTGTTTTTTTTCTTAAAATTTGAAACTATATTATTAAATTTTTTTTGATTTGCCACAATTATAACGTGGGTGTTTTTTTTGGGAAAATTATTAACAATATTATCAATAACTCTTGATATTTTTGATGTTTTTAAAAAAGGTTTGTAAGTTTTATACCCTTCATTAATGAATCTTTTACCTAAACCCCCCAAAGGAATAATCAAAAATTGCTTCATTAAGTGATCAAGTTCTGTATAAATAAACTTTTGAATAATAATAAAACATGTCAATCAATTTTAGCCTAGTCTTACCATGTTATAACGAAGAAAAAAACATTGCATTTCTATGTGATGAATTTCTGAGTCTCCCTATGGATGACTATAAAGCAGAATTGATATTAGTTAATAATGGCTCTGAGGATAGAACTCAAGATGAAATAAATAAGGCTATAAAAAAAAATAATTCAAAAAGTATTGTTATTAAATTAGTTAATATAAGTAAAAATAAAGGATATGGTGGTGGAATATATGAAGGCTTAAAAAACGCTTCTGGAGAATATATTGGATGGGCTCATGCGGATTTACAAACTCCTTTGAAAGACTTTCTAAAACTTTATAAATTAATTAGAGATAAGAAAAATATTTTAGGGAAAGGTTTTAGGATAAACAATAGAGGTTTCGATGGAATCGTTAGTAGATTTCACGAAACATTAGCATCAGTAATTTTAGGAACAAAATTAAGAGAAATAAATGCACAACCTAAAATATTTGATAGAGAATTAATGAAATACTTTAAAGATATTCCATTTAAATGGACTACACTAGACACTTACATTGTTTACACTTGTCAAAAAAAAAATATTCAAATAGAGACAATTGATGTTGTATTCAATACAAGAAAATATGGGCAATCAAAATGGAAAAACAATTTTATTAATTTCATAACTCATATTTTTTTTAATATTTTATACTTATTTAAATTGAGATTTTCTAAAAATAATTATGACGCAAAATAATTATTTTTTAAATTTGCTTGAAAAGTTTTGTAGGTCTAATATTTATATTTTTTTATTATCAAGATACATAGTTGGGAAATTTTTCTCAAAATATATATATGATAGTGATTTTAAAATAATAAATTTTTTGAATAAAAAAAATATCTTTGAAAAAAAAAATGGAATAATTTTAGATATTGGTGCTAATGATGGTATGAGTTACTATATTATTAGAAAATTTTCGAAAAATACAAAAATCATTTCTTTTGAACCAAATAATACAAACTTTAAAAAATTAAAAAAAATTGAAAAAATAGATAGATTATTCAAATGTAAAAATTTTGCTTTGAGTAACAAAAATAAAATACAAAATTTTTTTACACCTTTTTTTAAAAATTTTCCTATATCTCAAATTTCTGGAATAAGTAAAGATGGAGTAAAAGCAAGATTAAAGGAATCATTATTTGTCAAAGATTTATTTAAAAAGATAGTTTTAAAAAAAGAAAAATTAATAACAAAAAAATTAGATATTTTTAATTATAAGCCATGTTTCATAAAAATTGATATAGAAGGTCATGAGTTAGAATGTGTTAAAGGTTCTCTTAAAACAATAAAAAAACATAATCCAATTTTAATGATCGAATATGATAAGAAAATTTGTAATAAGATTTACTTGTTACTTAAAAAATACAAATACCAAAGATTTATATATAATAATGTGGATGATAAAATCGAAAAATTTAAGTTTCAAAAAATTTTTAATATTTTTTTTATTAACCAAAAATTTTTAAAACAAATTAATGATTATAATTAAGCATAGAGTCAATAAAGTAAAGCAACTCAAAAGTACAAGAATAGATTTTGGAGTGGAGATAGATCTAAGATCAAACAATAATAAGATTTATCTTCATCATGATCCTTTCAAAAAAGGAGAAACTCTGAATAATTGGATAAAATATTTTAAACATAAAATGCTGGTTTTAAATGTAAAAGAAGAAGGTTTAGAAAATAGAATTATAAATGTTTTAAAAAAAAATAAGATAAAAAATTTCTTTTTTCATGACCAGTCTTTTTCGTCTATGTTAAAAAATATGCATAAAACAAAAGTTTCCATTAGATACTCTGAATACGAGGATTTAAAAAAAAAAGATAAATTATTTAATAAAATTAAATGGATTTGGATTGATAATTTTTCTGAAATAAAGATAGAAATCATCAAATCGCCTTTAATATTATAATGCCTGGAAAATTTTATTTTTTTTTAAAAAAAAAGAATGTAAGAATTTGTTTTGTATCTCCTGAGTTAGTAAATAAGAGTAGAGAAAAAGAAATTAAAAAGATTATTTCTTTCTTAAAAAACAAAAAGTTTAAAATAGATGCTGTTTGTACAAAAAAACCAAATCTTTGGAGTAATTTTTAATAATTGAAATGAAACTAAATCCAAAAATATTTAAAAACTTAAAAAAAAAAAAGATAAATTTAATAACCATAGATGGTATTACATGTTCTGGAAAAAGTTTATTTGCAGAATTACTGAAAAAGAAACTTATAAAATCTTTCCCAGAAATTTTCATTTTAAGTAAAGATTTATTTTTGTATCCAAGAACTAAAAGAATAAAAATAACTAAAAATATAAATAAAATAAATAATAAAAATCAAAATTCTTTGCATTATGATTTAGCAAAACTTAGAGTTTTATTAAATTTTTTAATTGGTAGATCTGAAAAAAAAACTATTAATTTGAAAAATCTTTATAATAGAAAAACTGGTGAAAACAATTTAAATTTATCATTAAAGTTTTCAAATAAAAGACTAGTAATTTTCGAAGGTATATATGTAAATCATGATGTTAAATTTATAAAAAAGCCGATACTAAGAATTCTTTTAATTGAAAAAGTTTATGAGTCTTTATCAAGAAAAATTCAAAGAATAAGAGATAAGAAAATATCTATACAATTAGTTGTTACTGAATTTGTAAAAATTCATCTTCAAAGTTTCAAAAAATATCTATTAAAAAATAGATATGATATTTGTTTTGAAGATGTAAATAAAAATTTTGTTAAATCGGAAAATGGAAAATCAAAACAACTTAGAGATATTGTTTATTTTATAAAAAAACATTTATATTAAAAAATCTCAGTAGCTGTTGATATAATCTTTTAAATTTTTATTTTCTTCTTTAATTTTTGCTATAAGATGATTTACAACATCTCCAATAGATACAATGCCTAAAAGTTTTTTATCTTCCATAATTAATATATGTCTAATTTTTTTTTCTGTCATTTCATCCATAAGTTCAGTCACAGAAGTATTCAAATCACAAGTGACTAAATCTTTTGACATAATATGTGAAATTGGAGTGCTTAAATTAAACCTTTCTTTATAGATAAACTGAGATAAATCTCTTTCAGATATAATTCCAATTACATTTTTATTTTTATTAATAACTGGCATACAGCCAATTTTTTTTTCACTAAGTAACTGACTAGCAATTTTGATTGTATCTGTTTCTTTTAGAGTAAAACATTCTCTTTTAGACATCCTGCTTACTAATTTTCCAGGCATTATAATATTAAAGGCGATTTGATGATTTAAGTCAAATCACTTTAGATTTAAAAAGCCCTTAAAAGTCTTGAAAGAGATGCTAAAATTCCGTAACCACTTAATTCGATAAAAGCTATTACGAGAATTATTAAGACAATTCTTCTATTTTTTTTCAAATATTCTATCATAACAAATCTTTATTTTTGGTGCGGTCGGAGAGACTCGAACTCTCACGGGAAACCCACACGCCCCTCAAGCGTGCCTGTCTACCAATTTCAGCACGACCGCAACAATAATGCGACAATAAATGAATGACAATTTAACCTCAAGTTGATAAATTGGAATTAGTATGTCTGTACAACAACAGAATTTAAACGGTTCCCAAGAGATTTATAAAAAAATCTCTAAATTTGTACCTGAGAATGAATGGAAAGTTCATGCTCCTTTAATAGAAAAAATCAACAAATTAAAAAAAGAGAAAAACGTTATCATTCTTGCACATAATTATCAAACACCTGAAATTTATCATGGGGTAGCAGATATTGCAGCGGACTCTTTAGCTCTTGCTATTGAAGCCGCAAAGACTTCTGCTGATAAAATTATTATGTGCGGAGTCCACTTTATGGCTGAAACTGCAAAACTAATGAATCCAAATAAAAAAGTTTTTTTACCAGACATGCAAGCAGGTTGTTCACTAGCAAGTTCAATTACCGGAAAAGACGTAAGGTTATTAAAACAAAAATATCCAGGTGTTCCGGTAGTATCATATGTAAATACCTCTGCTGATGTAAAAGCTGAAACAGATGTTTGTTGTACATCTGCAAATGCTGTTAAAGTTGTTGAATCTTTAAACGTAGACAAAGTAATTTTTCTTCCAGATCAATATTTAGCAAACTATGTAGCTAAAAATACAAAAGTGAAAATTATTTCTTGGAAAGGAACTTGTATTGTTCATGAACAATTTACTAGTAAAGAAATTGAAGATATTAAAAATCAAAACCCAGGTATCAAAGTAATAGCTCATCCTGAATGCCCGCCGGATGTAATTGAGGCATCTGACTTTGCCGGATCAACATCTGGCATGATTAAATATGTAAAAGATAATCAACCTAAAAAAGTTATGTTGGTAACTGAATGCTCAATGAGTGATAACGTCGAAGCTGATAATCCAAACGTTTCTTTCATCAAACCGTGCAATCTTTGTCCTTATATGAAAAAAATTGATTTAGAAAAAATCTTAGATTGTTTAGAAAATGATACTAATGAAATAGTTTTAGATGATAAAACTATAGAAGCAGCAAGAAAATCTGTAATTAGAATGACCGAAATTGGTCGTTAGGTCAGTGCAAAAATTAAATCAATCTTATATTAAAACAGTTGTAATGAATGCACTCAAGGAAGACTTGAGGCCTAGAGGTGACATAACTACTAACCTCATAAATTCGAAAAATAAAATAATTAAAGCTAAGATAATAGCTAAACAAAATGGAATAATTGCTGGATTAGATTTTTGTAAAGCAACTTTTAAATCTGTTGGAAGAGAAGCAGTTTTTTTAAAGAAAGTTTCAGATGGAAAAAAAATCAAAAAAAATAAAGTGATTGCTGAGATTAAGGCTAAGACAAAAACAATCCTAAGTGCTGAAAGAACTGCTTTAAATTTTCTTAATCATGCCTCTGGAATTGCAACGTTAACAAATCAGTTTACAAAAAAGATTAGAAAAAAAACAAAGATATGCTGCACGAGAAAAACAACACCTAATTTAAGAACTCTTGAAAAATATGCTGTAAAAAAAGGAGGTGGCTATAATCATAGATACAACTTAAGTGATGAAATTCTAATAAAAGAAAATCATATTAGTGCATCTAATAACCTTAGAGAATTGGTTGAAAAAGCTATTAAAACAAAAAAATTAGTGACTGTAGAAGTTGAAAATTTTAATCAACTCAAACAGATTATGGGTTTAAAATTTAAAAGAATTCTTTTTGATAATATGAAATATTTACAATTAAAAAAATGTTTAAAGCTTTGTAAAAATAAATATCAGACAGAGTACTCAGGTAACGCCACATTAAAAAATATCAGTCAAATATCTAGAATCGGTGTAGATAGAATTTCTGTTGGAACTATTACACATAGTGCTAAATCATTTGATACAACTTTATTATTTAGATAATTCTGCTTGAGCAGCTGCTAATCTTGCTACTGGAACTCTAAATGGAGAACAAGAAACGTAGTTAAGACCTGTCCTAGAGCAAAATTCAATACTTTTTGGATCGCCACCATGTTCACCACAAATACCTAACTTGATATTTTTATTCGTCTTTCTTCCTCTCGAAGATGCTATTTCTACAAGCTCACCTACTCCATTTTGATCAATGCTAACAAATGGATCTACATCAAAAATTTTATTATCAATATAATCGTTTAAAAATTTTCCTGAGTCATCTCGGCTTATACCTAAAGTCGTTTGAGTTAAATCATTAGTTCCAAAGCTAAAAAAATCGGCATGTTTTGAAATAGACCTCGCTTGTAAAGCAGCACGTGGTAATTCAATCATAGTGCCTACCATATATTCAAGTTTTAATTTATTTTCATTTTCTATTTCTTTGGCAATTTTATTAACTAAATCTCTTAAAATTTTTAGTTCAGAGTCTGTTGAAACCAACGGTATCATTATTTCTACAAAAGCTGCTTTTATTTTCTGTTTTTTTAATTCAATTATAGCTTCAAATATTGCTCTGCATTGCATCTCGTAAATTTCTGGAAAAGAAATACCTAGTCTACATCCTCTATGCCCAAGCATAGGATTTTCCTCATGAAGTTCTGCTATTCTATCTTTAACCTCTTTCGCTGATAGATTTAAAGACCTTGCTACTTCCTCAATGTCTTTATTAGCTTTTGGTAGAAATTCATGAAGCGGAGGATCTAATAACCTTACTGTCACCGGTAAACCTGACATAACTTTGAATATTTTTTTAAAGTCCTCTTTTTGATGAGGTAAAAGTTTATCCAGCGCACTATTTCTATCTTCTTTTGATTTAGATAAAATCATTTGTCTTACAGATAAAATTCTTTCCTCATCAAAGAACATATGCTCTGTTCTACATAAACCAATCCCCTCAGCGCCAAACTCTCTAGCTGTTTTACTGTCTGCTTCTGTTTCAGCATTTGTTCTAACTTTTAATTTTCTAAATTTATCAGCCCATTTCATTATTTTGGAGAAGTAACCAGAAATTTCAGGCTGAACAGTAGGAACTAACCCTTTCATTACCTTTCCACTTCCACCGTCTATAGTAATAAGGTCTCCCTCTTTAATAATTACATCTCCAGCTTTAAATTGTTTTAACTCATAATCGATTGTAATTTCGCTTGAACCTGAAACACATGGTCTGCCCATTCCTCTTGCAACAACGGCAGCATGACTTGTCATTCCTCCTCTTGCAGTAAGAATTCCTTTTGCGGCATGCATTCCATGTATATCCTCTGGTGAAGTTTCTAATCTGACTAGTATTGTATCTTGCATCATCCCATTTAATTTTTCTGCTTCGTCAGCCGTAAAGACAACTTTACCACTCGCAGCTCCCGGGGATGCAGGTAATCCCGAAGCGATTACTTCTTTTTCAACTTTATCATCTAAAGTTGGATGTAATAATGTATCTAAAGTATTTGGATCAATTCTTTTGATTGCTTCTTTTTTTGAAATTAATTTTTCTTTAACCATATCAACTGCAATTTTAATTGCAGCTTTGGCAGTTCTTTTTCCTGATCTTGTTTGCAGCATCCAAAGTTTATTATTCTCAACTGTAAATTCGATATCTTGCATATCTTTATAGTGCTTCTCTAACTTAAGAAATACTTTTGCTAATTCTTTATAAACTTTAGGCATCGACTCTTCCATCGAGAGATCTTTTGAACCTGAATCTTGTTTTGCTTTTTTAGTGATGTATTGAGGAGTTCTGGTGCCTGCTACAACATCTTCACCTTGTGCATTAATTAAAAATTCTCCGAAGAAGGAATTTTCTCCAGTTGAAGGATTTCTAGTGAAAGCAACTCCTGTTGAACAATCATCACCCATATTTCCAAAAACCATAGCTTGAACGTTTACTGCTGTTCCCCAATGATCTGGAATTTGATTTAATTTTCTATAAGTTTTTGCTCTTTGACTATCCCAAGATAAAAATACAGCATTGATGGCTCCTAATAATTGTTCTTTGACATCTTGAGGGAAATTAATTTTTTTTTCTTTTTTTACTAAATCTTTAAAATTAATAATTAACCCATCCCAGTCACTTTCGTCTAGATCTGTGTCTAATAAAACTCCTTTGGTTAACTTGTAATTATCAATTAGCTCTTCAAACAGATGTCCTTCTACACCCAAAACTACGTTGCTATACATTTGTATAAATCTTCTGTAGCTATCTTTTGCAAATCTTCCGTTAGATGTTTTCTTTTTTAATGACTCTACTGTTTTATCGTTTAAGCCAAGGTTCAGGATAGTATCCATCATACCAGGCATTGAAATTCTAGCTCCTGATCTAACTGAGACTAATAATGGATTTTTAAGATCTCCGAATTTCTTTTTTGTTTTCTTTTCAATATTTTTAAGTTCCGTCTCAATATTTTTAATTATATTTTTAGGGAGTTTTTTTTTATTTTTGTAAAATATATCACAAACATCTGTGGTAATAGTAAATCCTGGGGGGACGGGCAAACCTAATCTACCCATCTCACCAAGGTTTGCTCCTTTTCCGCCCAAAATATTTTTTTTATTTTTAAGCTTTTTGGCGGATTTATCATCGAAACTAAATACAACTTTTGTCATTACAGACCTTCTAATTTTGAAAAATCAATAAAGTTATCAAAAGTATTACAAAACATTTTCAACAACTCTAATCGATTATTTTTAATATCCTGATTTTCATCATTTACCACGACATTGTCAAAAAAATTATCGGTAGACTCTTTCGTATTAGAAAGCTTTATCAACAAGCTTTCATAGTCCTTATTGTCATCTTTAACTGTAAAAGCTTTCCGGATCTCATTTATTTTTTCATGAAGTATTTTTTCTTCATCTTTTCTAAATAATACAGCATCGGGTCTACCAGTGATTCTTTTTCCAGCTTTTTCTAAAATATTCGAAGCTCTTTTATAAGAACTGATTGCATTTAGTCCGATACCTTTATTTTTGTATTTATTCATTAAAAGTGTTTTTGCATAAAGTGCCAAGAAATTATCTCCAGCATGAGAACTGATTGACGCCTCAATAACATCAGTTTTAATATTTTTCAATTTTAATACGTTTCGCATTCTTTCCTTTATAAATTCTAGAACTTGCTGTTCTGTTTTTTCATTTTTTATTTCAACGCCTTGTTGTTGATAAAGTCTTATGGCGTAACTAATTAAATCTCTTAGTTTAAATGATAATTTATTTTCAATTATAATTCTAAGTAATCCAATCGCAGCTCGTCTTAAAGCAAAAGGATCTTTTGAACTTGAGGGTTTTTCATCAATAACGAAAAAACCAACTAGAGTATCTATCTTATCTACAATTGAAATTGAGTAGCTGAAAGGTTTCTTAGGCAATACTGATGTTAGGCCTATTGGTAAATAATGATCGCTTACTGAATTTGCTACGTCTTCCTCAAAACCTTGTGCCAACGCAAAATATTTTCCCATAACGCCCTGAAGCTCTGGGTATTCTCCAACAAGGTCTGAACATAAATCAGATTTAGAAATTGAAGCTGCAACTTGAACTTTTTCTTTACTAATATTTAAATCATCTGACAAAAGACCAGCCAATTGTCTTAACCTCTGAGTTTTGTCATAAATAGTTCCTAGCCTCTCATAAAAAGTTACTGATTTAAGGTTGGCTATTTGTTTAATCAAATTTTTAGATCTGTCTTTATCCCAGAAAAATTTAGCATCAGCTAGTCTCGCTTCGACAACCCTTTTATTTCCTTGGGTAATTAATTTTTTTTCATCTTTTTTATTTGCTACAACAAAAAAATAATTAGTTAACTTGTCTCTACTATCAAAAATTGGGAAATATCTTTGATGTTTTTCTAAAGTAGATATTATAATTTCTTTAGGTATTTCTAGATAATCTTTGTTAAAACTTACATGAAGTAAATTTGGATCCTCTACAATGTTTACAACTTCTTCTAAAAGCTTTGTATTTAAATTTTCATTATATTGTTTAGATTGAGAAAACGATCTGATCTTTTTAAGAATGATATTTTTTCTCTCCTTATGATCAATAATTATTTTATTACTTTTTAGAAAATTTAGATAATCTTTAAAATTTTTTATTTTTTTTGATTTTGTATTTAAATCTTGCTCTATAATTATTTCATCTGTTGCATCGAGATGCTCATAATTAAATGACAATTTTTTATTGTTATAACTCGCAAAGATTGACCTGAGAGGTCTTCCCCACATCAAATTATGATCTGACCATTTCATAGATTTTTTCCAATTAATTGATCCAATTGCCTTTGGAATAATTTTAATTAATAGGTCCTCTACTAAGATTGATTGGGGTTGTGTTTTGATAAAATAAAATTTTCCTTTATCAGTATCTTTTTCTATTAAGTCTTTCTGAGAGACATTTTTTGCTTTAAGAAAACCTTGAGTCACTTGATCAGGAGATCCTACTTTAGGTCCTTTAATTACTTTGGCTTCTGTTTTAATTTTTTCAGCAAGGTCATTTATAAATAGTGTTAATCTTGTTGGGGAAGAATAAACCGATAGTTCTTTATATTTTATATTCTCATCTTCAAAAGTGTTCTTAATAAATTCTTTTAATTGAGATCTTGCTGCTATTTGTAATTGTGGTGGAATTTCCTCACTATATAATTCCAATAAAAGCTCTGCCATAATTTAACTTTGTGAACTCAACCATAAGGCTCCACAACCTTTTGCAAGCTCCCTAATTCTTGTAATATAACCAGTTCTCTCTGCAACACCAATGACGCCACGAGCATCTAGTAAATTAAAAATATGACTTGCTTTTAGACATTGATCATAAGCTGGTAATGATAACTTTTTTTCGAGTAAAGATTTACATTCATCTTCTGTGCTCTCAAAAGTTTTAAGTAAAGTATCAGTATTTGCAAACTCAAAATTATAAGCAGAGAATTCTTTTTCGGCTTGAAAAAACACTTCTTTATATTTTATACCATCATTATTCCAATCGAGATCAAAAACATTATTTTTTCCTTGAACAAACATACATAGTCTCTCGAGACCATAGGTAATTTCAACTGGCACAGGTTTACATTCTATACCTGTCATTTGTTGAAAGTAAGTAAATTGTGTTATCTCCATTCCATCACACCAAACTTCCCATCCTAATCCTGAGGCTCCTAAGGTTGGGCTTTCCCAATCATCTTCTACAAAACGAATATCATGATTTTTAACGTCAATACCGATAGTCGCTAAGCTTTTCAAATAAAGTTGTTTTATATTTTTTGGAGAAGGTTTAATAATTACTTGATATTGATAATAGTGTTGTAATCGATTTGGATTTTCACCATACCTACCGTCTGTTGGTCTTCTTGATGGTTGTACGTAAGCAGCCTTCCATGGTTTGGTGCCAAGCGATCTCAATGTTGTTGCTGGGTGAAAAGTTCCTGCTCCCACTTCCAAATCATATGGTTGTAAAATAACGCATCCATGTTTACCCCAAAATTTTTGAAGATTCATTATTATGTCTTGAAAAGATAAAAAATTTAATTTTATAGGTAATTTTTTTTTTACTTTTTTTTTTGATGGCATTTATAAACCAAATTTTTGCCACATCGATTTTTCTTCTAAAATGTTAGCTAATCTATCAACGGGATCTTGAATTGAAGAAGATAATTTTCTTGCAATAAATCCTTTTGGCTTTTCAAAATTTTTAATGATTACCTTATCACCAAATTTTTCTTTCAAAACTTGATCGGCATTACCTATTCCATCAATCAATCCAAGACTTAGAGATGTTTTTCCTGTCCAAAATTCACCTGTGAAAATATTATTTTTTTCAGGATCTTTAAGCTTAGAACCTCTGCTTGTTTCAACAACTTTGATAAAATCATCATGTAGTTCCAATTGAATATTCTTTAATCTTTTGACGTCTTCTTCTTTCTCTTCTACAAATGGATCTAAAGTACTTTTATTTTTTCCTGCGGTATAAACTCTTCTCTCAACGCCAATTTTTTTAATTAAATCTTTAAATCCAAAAGAAGCTGAAATAACACCGATTGATCCAATTATAGAGCTAGAGTTTGCATAAATTTCATCGCCGGCGCATGAAATTAAATATCCACCTGATGCTGCTACATCCTCAGCAAAGATAATTACTTTAACTTTATTTTTTTCAGCTAACTGTCTGATGTAGCTATAAATTAAATGTGATTGAACTGGAGATCCCCCGGGTGAATTAATCGATATAGCAACATGGGTGATTTTTTTAAGAGAAAATGCTTTTTTTAAAATAACTCTTTGACCAGCAAGATCTATACCTTTGTTAAACCGGCCGGCAGAACCAATAACTCCGGTTAATCTTACATGTGGTACGATTTTTTTCTTTTTAAAAATTGAAAACATAATTTAGATGAATGTTATTATTGTTATAACAGTAATAAATTAAATTTTAATATTAAATTACGCTACTTATAGTTGAATTATAGGTGCGTCACCAAGTTTCCATTAATGAATTTATTCTTTTGAAAATCGATTGTAAGTAAAGTTTATGGGATCTGTTATACCTTTAAAAAAATCAGCTAATTCAGCTTACTTAGAACTTAAAAATCTACTTGGGCCCAAGCTCCAAAAGGTAGAAAATTTAATTGAACAAAAACTCAAAAGTGACGTTAATTTAATTGAAAAAATGAGTGAGCATCATTTGAAATCAGGCGGTAAAAGATTAAGAGCATTATTAACTTTAGAGTCTGCAAAGCTCACTGGTTATAAAGAGGATAATAGAGATATAAATTTAGCTGCATGTGTAGAGTTAATTCATTCAGCTACATTATTACATGACGATGTGATTGATGAGAGTTCATTAAGACGAGGAGTTAAAACCACTAATTCTATATGGGGAAATCAATCATCAATTTTAGTTGGAGATTATCTTTTAAGTAGATGTTTTGAAATTATGGTTCAAGATGGTGATCTGGAAGTCTTGCAACTTTTATCTTCAACGTCTGCAAAAATTGCTCAGGGTGAAGTTCTTCAACTTCAACATAAAGGTGAAGCGGATCTTCTTGAAGAAACATATATAGATATAATTAATTTAAAAACTGCAGCGCTTTTTTCTGCTGCTACAAAAACAGGAGCATGTATTTCTGGAAGCAGTGATAAAGAAAAAAAAGCCCTAGAGTCATACGGAAGAAACTTGGGATTGGCTTTCCAAATCGCTGATGATTCACTTGATTATTATGCAAAAGAAAAATTTTTTGGTAAAGAAATTGGTAAAGATTTTTATGAGGGAAAAGTTACTCTTCCTTTAATAACAATATTTCAAAAAGGCAATGAAGAAGAAAAAAAATTTTTAACAGAAATAATGAAAAAAGAAAGAAGAACTGAAGAAGATTTTAGTGAAACTCTTGCGTTAATTTTTAAGTATAAAGCTGTTGAAACAAGTCTAAAAAAAGCTGAATATTTTGTAAATGTTTCTTATGATGCATTAGCGATTTTTCCAGATAATGAAGATAAAAAAATATTGCAGAACTTAACTAGTTTTAGTTTAAATAGATCTTTTTAAGGATAAAGAAGTTCCTTTTCCCATATTCCATTTTTATTTTTATAATTCAATCTCTCGTGAATTCTTCCTTCTCCATCAACCCAGAACTCAATTTCATCTGGCAAGACTCTCCAGCCAGACCAATGTGGAGGTCGTGGAACATTATTTTCATCTGGATATTTTTTTTCAAATTCTTTAATTTTTTCTAAAAATGTTTCTCTTTTATCTAAAGTTTGAGATTGTGATGATGCCCAAGCACTAATTCGATTTTTATATGGCCTTGAGTTGTAATAATCATCAGCCTCTTTATCTGAAACTACTTCAACTTTTCCGACTACTCTTACTTGACGTCTTAAGCTTTTCCAATGGAAGCACATCGAAGCTTTTTGATTTTCTTTCAGTTCACCACCTTTTTTACTATTAAAATTTGTGTAAAAAACGAATCCTTTGTTGCTCAACCCCTTTAATAATACCATTCTTACATTTGGTTGATTATGTTTGTTTGAAGTAGCTACGGCTACTGCATTTGGATCATTAATTTCAGTCTCTTCCGCCTTAGAAAACCATTTTTTGAATAAATCAATAGGATTGTCTATGTCTTCAAAACAACTGTCCAATCCAAGTGAATTTTTGCCATTTTTTTGATTCATATCTTTATTAAAATAAACTATACATTAATTATCTATGTCTTTTAATACATTTGGAAAAATATTTAGATTCACTACTTGGGGCGAGTCCCATGGGCCCGCTATTGGTTGTGTAATTGATGGTTGTCCTCCAAATATTCCATTAACAGAGAAAGATATTCAGACTGATATGGACAGAAGAAGGCCAGGACAATCTAAATTTACTACTCAAAGAAAAGAGCCAGACAAAGTGATTATACTTTCAGGTGTTTTTGAAGGTAAGACAACAGGCACCCCTATTTCAATTATTATTTACAATGAAGATAAAAAATCAAGAGACTATGAGTCCATCAAAAATAAATTTAGACCTGGCCATGCCGATTATACCTATTTCAAAAAATATGGAATTCGAGATTTCAGAGGTGGTGGTCGCCAGTCTGCAAGGGAAACTGCAAGTAGGGTTGCAGCAGGCGCTGTAGCTCGAGTTGTTTTAAAAAAAATTATAGGAAAAAAGTTTAATGTTATTGGTGCGGTCACTCAATTAGGATTGATGTCTTGTGATAAATCTAATTGGAGTAATGCAGAAATAAGAAAAAATCCATTTTTCTGTCCTGATAAAAAATCTGTTAAGCTTTGGGAAAAATATCTATTAGCTGTAAGAAAAGCTGGATCATCTTGTGGAGCTATAATTGAATTAAGAGCAACTGGGATACCAGTTGGATTAGGTGCGCCTATTTATTCTAAACTTGATACTGATATTTCAGCTGCGTTAATGAGTATTAATGCAGTGAAAGGTGTAAATATCGGATCAGGTATGAATGCAGCATTCCTAAGTGGTGAAGAGAACTCTGATGAGATAAGAAAAAGTTCTGGAAAGATAAAATTTAAAACTAATCACGCTGGTGGAATTCTTGGGGGAATTTCATCAGGTCAAGATATTGTTGCGTCTTTTGCAGTTAAACCAACTTCATCTATTTTAACCAGAAGGGAAACGATAGATAAAAAGGGTAAAAATACCGATATTTCTGTCAAAGGGCGTCATGATCCATGTGTAGGAATAAGAGCTGTACCTATTGGTGAGGCAATGATTAATTGTGTTTTACTTGATCATCTTTTAATGCATAGAGCACAGTGTGGTTAATTAGAAATCTTATTTCTATTTTTAGCTAAAATAATATTAGAGTTAAGTGTCTCTTCAACTTTGTTAGCTATAGATGAACTATTCAAGCCTGCAGTTTCGTACATTTTCTCTGGTGTATCTTGATCTATAAAAATATCTGGTAATATCATAGATCTGAATTTTAAACCTCTGTCAAACACTCCTCTGTCTGATAAAAATTGCATTACATGAGACCCAAAACCACCTATAGAACCTTCTTCAATTGTTATTAATACTTCGTGATTTGATGCTACTTCTATAATTAATTTTTCATCTAATGGTTTTGCAAATCTTGCATCTATTATTGTACAATCTATTCCTTTTTTCAAAAGTTCTTCT
This sequence comes from uncultured Pelagibacteraceae bacterium, assembly GCA_902591415.1. GTDB lineage: Bacteria > Pseudomonadota > Alphaproteobacteria > Pelagibacterales > Pelagibacteraceae > Pelagilacustribacter. Next base: position 69,776 of record CACJAU010000002.1, on the reverse strand, counting down.
GAAGCTTTTTTACATTCTTCTAATCGTGTTCCAAAATTTATTAAAGCTACTTTTTTTCCTTCTTTAATTATTCTTCCTTTACCAATTTCAAGAATTTCTTTTATAGACGGCAGCTCAACACCGATTCCATTTCCTCTCGGGTATCTAAAAGCCGATGGGCGGTCATTTATATTTACTGAGGTATTTATCATTTTAACCAATTCTGATTCATCACTTGCTGCCATAACAACAAAATTTGGTAAAGTTGAAAGATAAGTAATATCGAAAGAACCAGCATGTGTTGGTCCATCTGCACCAACTAGCCCCGCACGGTCAATAGCAAATCTTACAGGCAATGATTGTAAAGCTACATCATGAACAACTTGATCATAAGCTCTTTGAAGAAAAGTAGAGTAGATTGCAGCATAAGGCTTATATCCCTCTGTCGCTAATCCTGCTGCAAATGTGACTGCATGCTGTTCAGCTATTCCCACATCAAACGTTCTATCTGGGAATTTTTTTTCAAATAAATTTAAACCTGTTCCTGATGGCATAGCTCCCGTAATACCAATGATTTTTGTATCTTGCTCAGCGTGTTTAATTAAAGTTTCAGCAAAAACCTTAGTATAAGATGGAACATTTGATTTTGATTTAGCTTGTTCACCAGTAGAAACATTAAATTTAGATACGCCGTGATATTTGTCACCTGAGTCTTCTGCTGGTTTATATCCTTTTCCTTTTTGTGTTCTAACGTGAATTAATACAGGTCCTTGATGATTTGAATTTTTCACATTTTCAAAAATTTGAACTAAATTTTCTACGTCATGACCGTCTATTGGCCCAACATAATAAAAACCTAGTTCGCTAAATAATGTTCCCCCAGTTACAATATTTCTTAATAAATCCTCGGCCTTACCAGCTTTTTGACTAAACCTTTTTGAAAAAGATGAAATAATCATTTTTAATGTTTCTCTAAAACTAAAATATAATTTACCTGATAAAAGTTTTGCCAAATATTTGCTCATAGCTCCAACAGGCCTTGCTATTGACATATCGTTATCATTTAAAATAACTATTAGTTTTGATTTTAGAGCGCCAGCATTGTTCATTGCTTCGTAAGCCATCCCCGCACTCATCGCTCCATCCCCAATAACCGCTATTACATTATTATTGTTATTTGATAATTTTTTTGCAACTGCCATTCCAAGTGTTGAGGAAATAGATGTAGAACTGTGAGCTGCGCCAAAAGGATCATACTCACTCTCAGTTCGTTTAGTAAATCCTGATAGACCACCACCCTTACGTAGGGTTTTAATTTTTTCTCTTCGTCCAGTTATAATTTTATGAGGATAACACTGATGACTTACATCCCAAACTAATTTGTCTTTAGGTGTATCAAAAACATAATGTAAAGCTACAGTTAATTCGACTACTCCTAAACCAGCACCTAAATGTCCTCCTGTTTCAGAAACGACATCCACCAGTTCATCTCTTAATTCATCTGAGATTTTTCTAAGATCATCTTTCTTAAATTTTCTTAAATCTGCAGGAAAGTTTATTTGTTTAATAAGTCTACCCATTAAAATTTTCTCTCCAAAATAAATTCAATTGTATTAGTCAAATCTTTTGCTTTTTTTCCATGTTTTTTTAATTTACGCAATATTTTTTTCTTTAAATTATTTGCATACAAATAAGCTTTTTTTTCTCCCATTAAGTTTAATAAAGTTGATTTACCTTTTTTGTTATCTTTTTTAACTGGTTTTCCTAGCAAGCGTTTAGATCCCTTTTTATCCAAAAAATCATCAGCTAGTTGAAATAACAAACCGATTTCTTCCCCCAAATTACTTAAATCATTTTTTGCTTTTTTCGATTTCTTGGCTATTACTCCCACTGCGTACAAACAGAAATTAAATAATTTTCCGGTTTTTTTCTTTTGCATATCAATAATTTGATTTATTTTCATATTCTTATTTTCAAATTTTAAATCTAATTCTTGTCCGCCAGCAATACCAGTGTGTCCCGAACAACTAGCTAGAAACTTTATAATTTCATTTTTCATTTTATAATTAAGTAAATATTTTTCTTCTGCTATAATTTCAAAAGCTAATGTAAGTAAAGAACTGCCTGCTAGTACGGCTGAGGCTTCACCAAATTTGATATGCGTTGATGGCTTACCTCTTCTCATTTTGTCATTATCCATACAAGGTAAATCATCATGAATTAGAGAATAAGAATGAATGCATTCTACTGCAGCACATATATTAATAAGTTTTTTTTCACTTAGATTAAATATTTTTCCAAAATCAAAAATTATTGTAGATCTAATTTTTTTTCCTCCAGAAATAACACCATACTTCATAGGTTTTATTAACAAAGATTTTTTTTGTTTATTCAAAAAATTATTTAAGAATAAGTCAACTTTTTTTGCATTTTTTAATAATTTTTTTTTAATCATTCTTAATTACTCATTATTATCTGAGATTTCTTTAAATTTTTTTTTAAATAAAAAATCTATGTGTTTATTAAGTTGAATTAATCTTTGGTAGTCTCCAATAGAATCACCTAAATTAGTCTCTTGACTTTCCAATTTTCTCAAAATAGCGTCAATTTCATCCCGAGTTTCTTTTAATGATTTACTTTTTATATCAGCTGGAATATTTTCATTTTTCATCAAATAAATAATAATAACATTATGAAAAATAGCTATTCAAATATATTTACTTTCAACAAAAAAAATCTAAAAAAAACTATTAATTGTTTGAATAATGGTGATGTAGCTGCTTTACCAACAGAAACAGTTTATGGCATTGGTGGAAATGCATATAAAAAATCTTCAATTAAAAAGATATTTAAATTAAAAGGTAGACCAAAATCAAATCCATTAATAATCCATTACTTTAATTTAGACAAAGCAAAAAATGATATTGTATTAAATGATTATTTTTTAAAGTTATATAAAAATTTTTGCCCAGGACCAATTACATTTGTTTTAAAAAAAAAGGCTAAATCTAAAATTCAACCTCTTGCTTCAGCTAAATTAAAAACTATAGCAGTGAGATTTCCTAAACATAAGATCATTAGATCAATATTGAAAAAGATTAATTTTCCTTTAGCAATGCCAAGTGCAAATAAGTCAAACAAAGTAAGTCCAATTAATGCTTTAGATGTTTTTGAGGATTTTAAGAACAAAATTAAAATTATAATAAATGGAGGAAGATCAAAAATTGGCATTGAGTCAACTGTGATTGATTTGACAAATTTCCCTACAATTTTAAGACCTGGAATAATAAATAAAAATTCTATTGAAAAAGTTTTAAAACTTAAAATGAAACAAAAATTTGAAAATAAAAAAATTAAATCACCAGGGATGATGAAAAGACATTACTCTCCAGGTATACCTGTTTTAATAAATCAAAATAAACATGATAAAAAAAGTGCTTTTATGTATCTTGGTAATAAATACAAAAATAACAAAAATTTTTTTAGTATGAGCAAAAGGTCAAATTTAGATGAGGCAGCTTATAATCTATATAAGATTTTTAGGATAATAAAAAAAAAAGGATATAAAAAAATTCAAATAAATAAAATTCCTAAAATAGGCGCTGGAATAGCAATTAACGATAGAATAAAAAAAGCATCAAATTTCAAATGAAAATAGAAGTAAAAAATCTCGTTAAAAAGTTTAAGTCTACTATAGCTGTCGATAATATATCATTTATTATTGAAAAAAATAAAACCCTGGGTCTTCTGGGGCCTAATGGATGCGGAAAAACAACCTCCATTGGTATGATGCTTGGATTAATAACTCCCACTAGTGGGCAAATTTTCATAGATGAAATTAGTCTTATTCCTAAAAATAGAATTAGATTATTAAGTTCAATGAATTTCGCATCTCCTTACATTGAGCTGCCAAAAAAACTCACAGTAAAACAAAATCTAGAAGTTTATGCTAGATTATACGGAGTAAAAGAAATCCAAAAAAGGATTGTAGAATTGATTGAGGATTTAAATTTACAAGATTTTCTAAACAAAAAAACTGGTGAGTTATCATCTGGCCAAAAAAATCGTGTAGCTCTTGCTAAATCATTAATAAATAAACCCAAACTTTTATTTTTAGATGAGCCTACAGCAAGTCTTGATCCCGATATTGGTGATTTTGTAAGAGAATACATTGAAAAATACAAAAAAAACAATGAACTAACTATTTTGTTAGCATCTCATAATATGAAAGAAGTTGAAAGATTATGTAATAAGGTCATCATGATGAAGCAAGGCAAAATAGTCGACAGCGGAACTTGTAGTGAGCTAATTGATAAACATGGAAGGAAAAATTTGGATGAAACATTTTTAAAAATTGCTAGGAGCAAAAATGAACTGGAATAAAATTTTTGCTTTAAGTTTGAGGCATATATATTTGATAAAAGGATCATTTCCGAGAATATTAGACTTAATATATTGGCCATCAATTCAAATTTTTTTATGGGGTTTTATATCAAAATTTTTTACATTAAGTTCGACTTTTTATGAAAATACAGTAGGTATAATTTTGAGTGCAGCGATACTTTATGATTTCCTTTTTAGATCAAGTATTAGTTATAACATGATGTTTCTAGAAGAGATTTGGAGCAGAAATTTTACAAATTTATTTATTGCGCCAATCAAATTAAGTGAAATTATTGCAGCTCTAACTTTAACTGCAATATTTAGAACTTTGATTGGTATGATTCCGGCGGCTATTTTGGCTATTCCATTTTTTGGAGTTTCTATTTTTAAAATTGGTGCTCCATTAGTATTTTTATTAATAACGTTATATATTTTCGGAGTTACCCTAGGTCTTTTAGTAACTTCAGGCCTGGTGAGATATGGACCATCCTTTGAGAATATTGCTTGGGCAAGCTTATTCTTTTTAGCGCCATTAGGTTGCATATATTATCCAGTAGAAATTTTGCCAGAATGGCTTCAAATCATAGCAAGAATGCTTCCATTAGTTCATATTTTTGAAGAAATGAGAAATATATTAATCTATGATAGCGTAAATTATGTTCAAATAGTAAAAGCTATAATAATATCATTTATATATTTTGTAATTGGAGTAATCATTTTTTACTTATCGTATAGCGGAGCTAAGAATAGAGGAACTTTAATTAATATGGGTGAATAAATTATGCATAAAAATATTGACAAAATAAAAAAATTAGAAGGTCCTCCAAAAATTATTAGAAACTTATTTGATAACAATGAGATAAAAAAATTTTTGAATTTATATAAAAATTTACCCACTACGGTTCACAACAAAAAACAAAATGTTATTAAAAAAAGGTGGCTGAAAAATTATAATGAGGAACTAGAAAATCTATTTTATAAAAAAGTGAAAAATGAAATTGGTGATTTTAAAATGGATAATCTTAAAGATGAAAAAAATGATGATATATTGGGTCTTTTTCAAGAAAGCTACAATCCTATAGGTTTACATGTAGATGCTGGGTTTGATTTAAATGAAATTATTTTTAAGCAGACTTTAATTCCACTTACTTCTAAAGGAAGTACGGTCATTTTTAAAAATAGATTTTATGGAAATTCAACAAATTTTACTATAGATGAAAGTGAATTAAAAATAAAAGATTTAAAATACGGTCAAAATATTAGATCTTCTGAACATTTAAAAATGTATGAAAAAAAGGATTTCAATAAAAAAGAGCACGAGAAATATTTAAAACATGAAAAAATCGAGAATCTTGCAGGTTTAGAAATAGATGTAGTGTATGAGTGGGAATTAGGTTCAATGTTAATTTTTGATAGGACTAGACTTCATTGTTCATCATCTTTAATTGAAGGAAAAAAAATAGGGTTAACTACATTTACAAAAAAATAATTGTAAAAAGATGAAAAAAAAGTTTCTCAAGATCATTAGAAGTTTTGTCAAAATAATATTGCCATTAATTTTTAAATTATTGCTTGCCTCGAAATTAAATAGAAGAGTAATTAATTATTTAAGTGAAAAAGGTTACAAAAGTAATGAAAAGCACGATTTAAGAAAAATAATAAAAAATTTATTAAATGATAATAAAATTTTTGCACTAGATGTTGGAGCTCAAGGCGGGTTTAACTCTGATAATTTTTTTCCAAATAAATATAATTCATTTTTTGAAGATATATTAATTGAACCAATTAAAGAAGAGGCTGAAAAATTAAAAGAAAAAAAATATGTAATTAATAAAGGTTTATGGAGCAAAAAAGAGAAGAAGAAATTATACATTTTAGGCAACAGACTTGGAAGTTCTTCAATGTATGAACCTGATCCACAAACCTTTGAATTGCACAATATTAAAACTAAAGACTTTGAAAATTATAAAGTAACACGTATAACTGAAGTTGAGTGTGATACCTTAGCCAATCAACTTTCAAAATTAGAAATTAAAACATTAGATTATTTAAAAATTGATACTCAAGGTGCTGAACTTGAAATTTTGAAAGGCTTAGGAAATTATCGTCCACTTCTGATTAAAATAGAAGCACATTTTTTTTCTATGTACAAAGACGTTCCTAGTTGGAATCAACTGCTTAATAAACTTTTTGAATTTAATTATGTTTTAATTGATTGGAAAGGTATTGGCAGTCATAGCACAAGGATACCTGCTGAAGCTGAGATGATCTTTATTCCAAATTTTCATGACAAAATTGGTAAAGAGTTAATTAAAGAGAATAAAGAAAAATTTATAAGTCTCATGTTAATATTTGGTCAATTAAAATTATTACAAATTTTATTAAAAAGATTAGAGATCAAAAATGAAGAAATAAATGAATTAGAGGATAATTATTTTAATTAATGGCTATTTACGATTGCTTTCAATACTTTGATGAAGATCATATTGTTGACTTACGACTGAATATTTTAAATCAATATGTAGATTATTTTGTTATATCCGAGTCTACAAAAACTCATCAGGGTAAAATAAAAAAATTGAATTTTGATTTGGAAAAATTTTCAAAATTTAAAGAAAAAATTATATATGTTGTTGCTGACTACAAAAAAGAAATAAATTTTGAAAATCACGTTGGTGGGGAGTCGCCAATCGAACAACATCAAAGAAACTCGCTAATTGAAGGCATTAAAAATGCTTCGCCAGAGGACCTTATAATTTTATCTGACTCAGATGAAATACCAGATCTTACAAAATTAAGTGAAATAAATAATAAAAAAAAATTTATAGCCTTTTCTCAAAAAATGTTTATGTACAAATTAAATTTACAAAATTTAGATGAGAGCGGTTGGATTGGCTCAAGAATTTCAAAAAAGAAAAATATAAAAACAATGCAAAAATTAAGAAATTTAAAATTTAAAGATTATCCTTTTTGGAGAATTGATAAATTAAATCAACAAATTATAAAAGGTGGATGGCATTTTTCTTACTTACAAACACCTTCGCAAATACTGAATAAAATTAAGTCATTCTCGCATGGTGAATTTAATAAAGAAAATTTAAATGAAGAAAAAATTGAAGAAAAAATACATAAAAGCCAGGATATTTTTGATCGTAAAATAAAATTAAAAAAAATTGATATAGATGAAAGTTTTCCTGATTATATAATTAAAAATAAAAAGAAGTTTTTAAACTGGGTTGTTTGATATTGGTGCGCCGGATAGGAGTCGAACCCATAACCTCCGGAGCCGAAATCCGGCGCTCTATCCAGTTGAAGCTACCGGCGCAATAAGGTTAATTTAAATCAATTTATGAATAATACAATTAAATTTTCAGTTGATAAGAGTAACAGCGGGAAAAGATTAGATGTTTTTTTAGCTGAAAATATAAATCATTTAACAAGATCATTTTTAAAAAAATTAATTGAAAATGAACAAGTAAAAATCAATAAAAAGATACTTACATCCCCTTCAACTAAAGTTAAAATCAAAGATCTAATTTCAATAAATATTATTGAAAACGATGAGCAAAGTATAAAACCAAAAAAAATAAAACTTGATATCGTATATGAGGACAGTGATATTTTGGTAATCAATAAACCAAAAGGTATGGTAGTTCATCCTGGCGCTGGAAACTATGAAAATACATTAGTTAATGCTTTACTATTTAAGTATAAAAAAAAATTATCTAATGTTAATGGACCTTTAAGACCAGGTATTGTCCATAGAATTGATAAAGATACAAGTGGATTACTTGTAATTGCAAAAAATAACATAACACACTCTAATTTAGGAGATCAGTTTAGCAATCATAGTATAGAGAGAAAATATCTATGTTTAGCCTGGGGGGTTGTTAGACCTTTAAATGGAAAAATAAGTACATTAATTTCAAGAGATAAAAAAAATCGTCAATTAATGACTGTAAGTGAAGTTAATGGAAAGAAAGCTATTACAAACTATAAGACCATTAAAGTTTTTAATATTAAAGATATTCCTAAAATAAGTTTACTCGAATGTGAATTAGAAACAGGAAGAACGCATCAAATTAGAGTTCATTTAAAATATAAAGGAACATCCCTGCTTGGAGATAAACAGTATGGAAAAAAAAATATAAGATTTAAAAAGATTAATAATGAGTTTTTTATTAGGTTAAACAAATTATCAGGGCAAGCATTGCATGCTAAAACTCTTGGGTTTGCTCACCCCAAAACAAAAAAATGGATGAATTTTAATTCAGAATTGCCTGATGGTTTTAAAAAAATATTGAAATTACTAGAGAATTTAAGCAGTTGAAATAAGTAATCTAATATATAAATAAAAGTTATGGACCAAGAAAATCAAATAAGTAATTTACCAGTTCCCTCGGTTGGAGGGTTATCTGTTTATTTAGCTCAAATTAAAAAATTTCCTATGCTTGATGCAGAGGAAGAATATATGCTTGCTAAAAATTGGAGAGATAATGGAAATTTAAAAGCTGCACATAAATTAGTAACTAGTCATTTAAGATTAGTTGCCAAAATAGCCATGGGTTATAGAGGTTACGGATTGCCTGTTAACGAATTAATATCAGAAGGAAATATAGGATTGATGCAGGCAGTAAAAAAGTTTGATCCTGATAAAGGTTTTAGACTAGCGACATATGCTATGTGGTGGATTAAAGCTGCGATACAAGAATATGTACTTAGATCATGGAGTTTAGTAAAAATGGGTACAACAACTGCTCAAAAAAAACTTTTTTTTAATCTAAAGAAACTTAAAAACCAAATAGCTCCTAATCAAGATGGGGATTTAAAAGATGATCAAGTTAAAGAAATTTCTAAAAGACTAGATGTTGAGTCACACGAAGTTGTAAATATGAACAGAAGAATGATGGGTCAAGAAAAATCTCTTAATGATCCTATCAAAAGTGGGGAGACCGATGAATGGCAAGATTGGTTAGTTGACGATAGCTTAGATCAAGAACTTATTGTATCGCAAAAGCAAGAGTATGAGGACAAGAAGGAATTATTAAAAAGTGCAATGAAAATTTTAAATGAGAGAGAAAAAGAGATAATCACAGCAAGAAGGCTTTCTGAAGAACCTGAAACTTTAGAAGATTTAAGTAAAAAATATAAGATTAGTAGAGAGAGAATACGGCAAATTGAAACTAAAGCGTTTGAAAAATTACAAAAATCTATGATTAACGCTAGTAAATCTAAAAATTTACTACCTGCAAATTAATTATCAAAAGGATCTTCAACTAAAATTGTATCATCTCGCTCAGGACTAGTTGATATACTAGATATTCTAGCTTCAATAAAATCCTCTAAAGCATGTATATATTTTTTAGCATTATCTGGTAAATCTTTAAAATTTCTTATTCCTTGTGTTTTGCTCTTCCATCCAGGAAATGATTTATAAATTGGTTTAATATTAAACTGATCCTCGGAAGCTGCTGGTAAATAGTCTATTTTTTTTCCATTTAATTCATAACAAATGCACATTTTAATTTCTTCGAGTTCGTCTAAAACATCTAGTTTAGTTAAAGCTATACCGTGAATTCCTGAAATTTTAATTGTCTGTCTAACTAAAACTCCGTCAAACCAACCACATCTTCTTTTTCTAGCTGTAACAGTTCCAAATTCTTTTCCTCTTCTACCTAAACTTTCACCCACCTCATCATTCAATTCGGTAGGGAATGGTCCGCTACCTACTCTAGTAGTATAAGCTTTTGTTATACCTAAAACGTAATTAATTTTGTCAGGACCACAACCTGATCCGGTTGCAGCCATTGAAGGTACAGTATTTGATGATGTTACATATGGATAAGTCCCATGATCAACGTCTAAAAGAATTCCCTGAGCACCCTCAAACAATATTTTTTTTCCCGCATTATTATATTCACTCAATTTTAACCAGACAGGTTGAGCAAATTTTAATAATTCTGGAGCAATTTTTAATAATTCTTTTTTTAGAGCATTTTTTTCAAAGACCTTTTTATTTAAACCTTTTCTAATAGCGTTATGATGTTCTAATACATTTTCTAACCTGCTATCTAAATTAGTTTCTGATCTTAAATCCATTACTCTAATTGATCTTCTGCCAACTTTATCTTCATAACAAGGACCAATTCCTCTTCTTGTTGTACCAATCTTTTCTTTTCCAGCAGCATCTTCACGAATCTCGTCCATTTCTTGATGGAAAGGTAAAATTAAAGATGCTGCCTCAGAAATCATAAAATTATCGGGAGTTACTTCAACACCTTGTTTCTTTATTTCATCAATTTCGCTTAAAAGAGCCCATGGATCTATAACAACACCATTTCCAAGTATCGACATTTTACCCTTTCTAACAATTCCAGAGGGTAATAATCTTAACTTAAAAACTTTTTTATCAATAACTAGTGTATGGCCAGCGTTATGACCACCTTGGAAGCGAACCACTACGTCAGCTTCACTTGAAAGCCAATCAACTATTTTTCCTTTTCCCTCATCTCCCCACTGCGAACCTACAACTGCAACATTTTTCATTATTTGAATTTTTTATTTAGAATAATAGAGTTTAAATGATTGATTGGACCGTTTCCTTTTCCTAAATTTGTGTTAGTTTTGATTGCATCATTAACATATTTAATTCCAAGCTCACAAGATTTAATCAAATCTTTTCCACATGATAGATACGTTGTTATTGCTGAAGATAAAGTACAACCTGTTCCATGAGTATTTTTTGAATTATGTTTTTTGCTTCTAAATTCTGTAACTGATTTTTTATTAATTAAGATATCAACCATTATCTTAGATTTTAAATGACCACCTTTAATAAGAACATTTTTAGCACCTAATTCAATTATTTTTTTTCCAGCATTTATCATATCTTTGGTAGATCTAATTTTTATTCCTGATAATACTTCTGCCTCTGGTATATTTGGAGTGATTAATAAAACTTTTTTCATTAATATATTTTTAATAAATGAAATAGCAGCAGTATTTATAAGTTTTGCTCCACCTTTAGCAACCATAACCGGGTCTAATATGATTTTTTTTATTTTTATTTTATTTAATGATTTGTTGACTGCCAGTATTACTTGTTTGGAATGTAACATACCAATCTTTATTGCTTGAGGACGAATATCTTTAGCAGAAAATTCAATTTGATTTGAAATCTCATTTGGATCTATAGGGATAATAGATTTTACTCCAGTAGTATTCTGAGCAGTAACAGCGGTAATAGCGGTCATTGCATAACTACCTAAAGAAGTTACAGTTTTTATATCAGCTTGAATACCTGCGCCTCCAGAGGAGTCAGATCCAGCTATTATAAGAACTTTAGATTTTAAACGCATTTTTAATTTATAGATCTTCTGACAATTTTAATGCATTTTTTAAGTAAAATAGAATTGAAAGATTCACACATAATTCTAATTTTTGGTTCTGTGCCCGAAGGCCTTACAAGCAGCCTACCTTGATCTTTTATAATATGATTTGCAAGTTTAATTGCTTTTTTACACTTTGGTGTATTAATAATTTCTTTATTTTTTACTTTTATATTAATTAGTTTTTGTGGCACTGGCTGATAGACTTTAAATAATTCACTTGCTGCTTTTCTTTTCCTCAAAGCAAATAAACATTCTAACGCTACTAATAGACCATCACCTGTTGTAGCAAATTTTCCTAAAATTATATGTCCTGATTGCTCTCCACCTAAATTATAGTTATTTTTCCTCATTAGTTCTTTAACGTAACGATCGCCAACTTTTGATCTTTTAAAATTTATTTTTTCTTTTAAAAAAAAATTTTCTAATCCATAATTAGACATTAAAGTTCCAATCACTCCACCTTTCAAGATTTTTTTTCTTTTCCACCTCTTGGCAATCATAGCGATAATTTGATCTCCATCGATTATTTGAGATTTTTCATCACACATTATTACTCTATCGGCATCACCATCTAAAGATATTCCAATATCAGCTTTAAATTTTTTCACATATTTTTTTAAGAGATCGGGATACGTGGAGCCACATTTTAGATTAATATTTAAACCATTTGGTTTAATCCCAGTTGAAAATACTTTCGCACCTAAGCTTGATAAAATTTTAGGAGCAGATTTATATCCTGCACCATTAGCGCAATCTAAAACTATTCTCATTCCTTTGAGGCTAAAATTATTGGGGAAATTACTCTTTAAAATTTCAATATATCTATCATTTCCATCTTCTAATCGCTTAACTCTTCCTAAAAAATCTGGTTTTGATAATTGATTAATTGTTTTTTTGTCAATTAGACTCTCAATTTTTTTTTCAATTTTATCTGATAGTTTCATTCCATCGGGTCCAAATAATTTTAGCCCATTATCATGGAAAGGATTGTGAGATGCTGTTATCATTATTCCTAGATTTGCTTTCATTTTTTTTGTCAACATTGCTAAGCCATTTGTTGGTAAAGGCCCTAATGTAAAGATATGCATTCCTGCTGAAGCCAATCCTGATACGAGAGCTGGTTCTAAAGTATATCCTGATAATCTTGTATCTTTGGCAATAATTGCTATCTGCTTTTTTTTCTTAAAGTTTTTAAAATAAGTCCCGGCTGCTAAGCCAAATTTAAAAAACTTTTCACCATTAATATTACCTAAATTTACTGTGCCTCTTATACCATCAGTTCCAAAATATTTTTTTTTCATTTATTTAATAATTTTTCAAATACTAAGAGACCTTGCTTAACCTCTTCAACATTATGAACTCTAAAAATTTTTACTCCTTGTGAAAGCGAATACATTATTGAAGATAAGGTTCCACCAATTCTCTCTTTAGTATCATATTTTCCAGAAATTTGATTAATAAATCTTTTTCTAGACGTGCCAATTAATATAGGAAATCCTAAAGAATGAAATATTGAAATCTTATTTAATATCATCAAATTATGTTTCAACTTTTTTCCAAAACCAATACCTGGATCTAAAATTAATTTCCTTTTATATTTATCATTTTTAAAATTTGAAATTTCTTTTTCAAAGAAATCATAAATATCTAATAAAACATGATGATATTTAGGATTTATTTGCATTGTTTGTGGTGTTCCTTGCATATGGTGAATTATTTTCCATATATTTTTATTTCTTACAGATTTATGAGAATATTGATCAAATTTAAAACATGAAACATCGTTTACAATGTCTGCTTTTGCTTTTATGGCATAATCAATTACCTGGCTTTTCCTCGTATCTATAGAGAGCAATGTTTTAGAAAAACTATTTTTAAATTTTTTAATTACGTTTTTTACTCTTTCGAGTTCATTTTTTGGATTAATAACTTTAGAACCAGGTCTAGTAGACTCACCTCCTATATCAATTATATCTGCACCAGACTTGATAAGATTTTTAATTCTTTGGTTAGCCTTTTTGAGGGTATTATACTTTCCGCCATCGGAAAAGCTATCTGGTGTCATGTTTATTACACCCATAATTCCATGGGGTTTTTTTCCAGGAAACTCTCTTTTGCTTGTTATTTTTTTTAGATCTTGAGTTACTTTTTGTTTAATTTTTTTTGGTAATTTCTTTATATTTTTTAAATCTATAATTTTATTTTTAACTATTTTTTTATTTCTAGAAAAAAGTTCTATTTGATTGAAAGATATTGAGCTATCATTGCAAAGAGGAATTGAAAGTTTCTTTTTAACTAATTGTCTTGAAACTTGACCATAAAAAAAATTACACGCGCGAGTGTAATATTTGGTCATTAACTTAAATTGCTGGTTTTGGTTTTAATCCTAGAGAACCAAGAGCAGATGAAGTTTTGCCGTCGTCTTCATCCTCATCTTTAAAAGATCTTGTTGGTTTTATATTTTTTAAAATTAAATCTCTAATTTCATCACCTGATAGTGTTTCATAAATTAAAAGAGCTTTCGCTAATTTATGTAAATCATCGATCTTATCTGTAAGAACTTTTTTTGCTCTTTGGTACCCAGTATCCACAATTTTTTTTACTTCTATATCTATTTTTTTTGCTGTTTCCTCTGACATATTTTGTTGTCTGGTTACTGATCTCCCTAAAAATACCTCTTCTTCATTTTCGCCATAAGCTAAAGGACCTAATTCATCACTCATCCCATATTTCGTAACCATATTTTTTGCCATTTTCGTAGCCATGTCTATATCTGAAGATGCTCCTGAAGTTACTTTGTCGTGACCGAAAATTATTTCTTCAGCAATTCTTCCTCCCATTGCTACCGCAATATCAGAGTACATTTTTTCTCTTGTTACCGATAATTGGTCTCTTTCAGGCAATCTCATTACCATTCCTAAAGCTCGACCCCTTGGAATAATTGTTGCTTTATGGATAGGATCAGAGGCTTTTTCATTTAGGGCAACAATTGCATGGCCCCCTTCGTGATATGCTGTAAGTTTTTTCTCGTCTTCCGACATTACCATTGATCTTCTCTCTGCTCCCATCATAACTTTATCTTTTGCTTCTTCAATATCTGACATTGTAACGACTCTTTTATTTTTTCTTGCTGCAAGCAAAGCAGACTCATTAATTAAATTCGCCAAGTCAGCCCCAGAAAACCCTGGAGTGCCTCTAGCAATTGTTCTTAGTTTAACATCTGGCCCAGTGCTAATTTTTTTGACGTGAACTTTTAAAATTGCCTCTCTTCCAATTATGTCTGGATTGCCAACTACAACTTGTCTGTCAAATCTTCCTGGTCTAAGCAAAGCAGGGTCTAATACGTCAGGTCTATTAGTTGCTGCAATTAAAATAATTCCTTCATTGGTATCAAAACCATCCATCTCTACAAGTAACTGATTTAGGGTTTGCTCTCTTTCATCATTTCCTCCACCTAATCCTGCGCCTCTGCTTCTTCCTACTGCATCAATTTCATCTATAAAGATTATACAAGGAGAATGTTTTTTTCCTTGTTCAAACATATCTCTAACTCTTGATGCTCCAACTCCTACAAACATTTCTACAAAGTCTGATCCTGAGATAGAAAAAAAAGGAACATTAGCTTCACCTGCTATTGCTTTGGCAAGCAAAGTCTTTCCAGTTCCTGGGGGACCAATTAATAAAGCACCTTTAGGTATTTTACCACCTAAACGACTAAATTTTTTTGGATCTTTTAAAAATTCTACTATTTCTTCAACTTCTTCCTTGGCTTCCTCTACCCCGGCGACATCATTAAAAGTTACTTTTCCTTGTGCTTCATTTAATAATTTTGCTTTAGATCTTCCAAAACCCATAGCTCCTCCTTTACCACCTTGCATTTGACGCATGAAAAATATCCATACACCAATAAGTAAAAGCATAGGAAACCATGATAATAGAATTCCTAATAATGATGGCATTTTGTCTTCTTGAGGAGATGCTACAATGCTCACCCCTTTTGAAGAAAGTTTATCAACTAACTCAGGATAATTAGGAGAATAAGTTTTAAATGTTTTTCCATCAGCTAAAATACCAGAAATATTATTTCCTTGTATTTGAACTTCAACCACTCTTCCTGCTTCGACTTCATTTAAAAAGTTAGAAAAAGGTAGCGAGTTTCTCTCCGAATTTACTCTATTTGGGTCTTGAAACATGTTAAATAGACCTACTGAAAGTAAGACTATTATGACCCACATTATTAAATTCTTTAAATTCATAATTTTTAAATAATCATTAATTGCTATTAAACAAGTATATTGTAAATTTTTATAGGTTTAAATAAGACAAAAAGTTACTTATTTTACGCAAATTTTATAATTTTTCACTTTTTAGACACAAATTTTCACCTTTTTTAAAAAAAATACAACCTCCTAGAGTTGATTTTTTGAAATTTCTTTTGTGCAGGAGTTTTATTAAATTTCCTACTTTTTTAGATCTTATATCGTAATAATTTTTTTTTAGCTTTTTGATAGACTCATTTAAGATGGACATCTTTATATCGTGATTAAGGTTTTTAAATTTTGAAAAATTTATAATAACTTCATTATTATTTTTTTTAATTAAATCTTTAAAAACTTTATTTAAATACCCGTCTAGTGTTGTTTTGCTTAAAGATAGATTTTGTATCGATTTAAAAATTTGATCATATTTTATACCACTAGTTTCCAGGGGTTTCTTTAAATTTCTAATTTTAGTTCTTAAATATTTGATATTTTTATTAGATGGATCTTTAAAATACTTTCCAAAAATATTTTTTGAAATTTTCATTAAAAACTTTTTTTTTACACTCAATAAAGGTCTGTACAAATTAATTTGGCCTTTAAGCTTAGTAAGTGGTTTCATTGACGAAAGACCTCTTAAACCACTACCTCTCGAAAGCCTTATAAAAAAGGTTTCTACTTGATCTTCTAAATTATGAGCAGTTAAAATAGTTTTAATCTTTTTTTTTTTACAATAATTAGTTAAAATATCATATCTTGTTTTTCTAGCTTCGGCCTGAATATTTTTGATTATTTTTTTTTTATTTATAAAAATAGTTAAATTTATTTGTTTTTTTTTAAGTAAATTTTTTACTTTTTTTGCTTCTAGATTGGAATTTTTTCTTAAATTATGATCAATTAGCACATAATAAAATTTTGTTTTTTTACAGAAATTATAAGATTTTGTTAGAGCTGCTAAAGCCAAACTATCTGGCCCGCCTGAAACAGCAACTAAATAACTTTCATAATTAAGATAATCTAATTTGTCTTTAAAATTTAAAAAAATTTTAGATAGATCTTTAAAATCTTTAAATCCGTTTTTAAGATTTACACTTGAATTTTTTTTGCTCATACTGAGCTTTTTGTAACACAGACTTACTAGCTTTTGGGTATTCTTTTTTTAGACCCGAAATCATCTTACATCCTTGATCTTTTTCACCAAGTTGAACCATTGTAATTCCAAGTTTCAAGAGATTATCAGGCGCTTTTTTACTTTTTGGATAATTTTGATAACCATCTAGGTAAGCTGTAGCTGCATCAGAATATAATTGTCTTATTCTAAAAGTTTCTCCATACCAATATTGTGCGCTTCCAGCTAAATCATGATCCTTGTTTTTATCAATAAATTCTCTTAAAGCAAATTCGGCAGTTTCATAATCTCCTATTTTCATAAAACTTACTGCAAACTCATATTGTTCTTCTGCAGATTTATTTGGAAGCAAAGACTCTCTCTTTTCAGGTTCCGCAGTAATAACTGTTTGGGCGCTTTCAACTGAATTTATTGATTGTTCTTTTGGTAAGTTTGTAGTTTGATAACCTGGAGCTGCTCCAAAATCTTGGGGCTTATTAGAACCTGGAAGAGAAGTTTGTTTTTCATTCTGTGTACTAATTTTTCCGTTTTCTAAATCTGAAAATCTTAATTGAGTGTCAGATTGAATTTTTGTTACACGTGAAGACAATTTATCTAATTTAAAATTCACTTCTTCAAATTTATTTGTAAGTATTCTAAATTGATTTTCTATCTCATTTAATTTTAAAAGATGTTTTGTCATTATATCTTCATTCAATCCATCTGATCCAATAGTGCTAGAGTTTTGTAAATTCGCAACGTCTGATTTTTGGTAAACAGCTTTCTCTAATGTTTTAAGATCTTTTGTAATAACTTGAATTTGATCAGATATTGCCTTTAAGTAAATTTCCTCCTCCTCTGCTGAGATACAAAATGTAAATAAAATTAATAATAGTGATAAAAAAATATCTTTAATTTTTAAATATCTAGACATGATTCTTTTTAAATAGATAAAATGGCAAAAAAAAGACCCCTTAATAATCGATATTATTAAGGGGTCTTAATATTAATTAATTTTTATTAATTTACTTTTACAGTTACAGATCTTCTGTTTTGTGACCAAGCCAAAGGTGTTGAGGCAGGATTAACAGGTTTCTCTTTACCATAACTTATTACAGAAATTCTTTTTCCAGAAATTCCATATGTCATTAAATAATCTCTAGCTGCATTAGCTCTTCTTTCACCTAAAGCTAAATTGTATTCTCTTGTTCCTCTCTCATCTGCATGACCTTCAATTGTCACGCTAAGATTTTTATTCTTTCTTAAATATGTAGCTTGTTTTCTTAAAGTTTCTCTTGCAGCAGTTGTTAAAGATGATTTGTTCGTAGCAAAAAATATTCTATCAGGTACTCCTGAAGCTAAGTATTCTACTGTCTCTTTTCCAGTATAAACATCGCCATCAACATTTCCTGATTTCTTAGCTGTTGAACATGCACTTAATATTAATGTAGCAAATATTACTAATAATATATTTTTTAAATTCTTGTTAAATATCATTTTATCCCCTGGGTTCGTTATTGTGGTTTATTTCAAATTATTGAATGTTATTCAAGTGGAATTTGCATAAAATTCAACCTTATTTTGATAAAAGAGAGGACCAAGATGGGTCTGAGGCGTCAGTTTCTGTTTTGAGCCTCCTTTCGTTATATCCGGTAATATCTATAGACCATAATTTTGCTGAAAAACCTTCTCCCTTTGTTCCTGCCTTTGTTTCTCTATAAAAAACTAAAACTCTACCATTTGGTGACCACGAAGGTGCTTCTTGGTAGTAGTTTTCAGTTAACAATCTTTCACCTGTCCCATCAATTCTCATAACCCCAATATAAAATTTTCCTTTACGCATTTTTGTGAATGCTATTAAATCTCCCCTAGGAGACCAAACAGGTGTTCCATAAATCCCATTACCGAATGTAATCCTTTTAACTCCGCTACCATCGCTTCGCATGACATAAATTTGTTGTAATCCACTTCTATCTGAATTAAATGCAATAAATTTTCCATCAGGTGAAAATGATGGGGAGGTATCTATAGAAGAATGATCAGTTATCTTCTCAACGACTCTGGAGTCTAAATCCATTGTATAAATATCTGAATTTCCATCTTTAGCGAAACTCATTACAATTTTTTTTCCATCTGGAGAAAATCTTGGTGCAAATGTCATTCCTGGAAAATTCCCAACAACTTCTTGGGTTCCAGTTTCAATATCTAATAAGTAAACTCTAGGCATATTTCTAAAATACGACATGTATGTCACCATTTGATTTGTGGGATTAAATCTTGGAGTTAAAACTAGCTCATTACCTAAAGTTAAGTATTTTGTATTGGCTCCATCCTGATCCATAATTGCTAATTTTTTTACCCTTTGATTTTTTGGACCGCTCTCAGCTACATAAATTATTCTTGTATCAAAGTAACCTTCTTCACCAGTTAATCTCTCATAAATTTTATCTGAAATTATATGGGCTACTCTTCTCCAATTAGATGGAGTTGTGGTAAAAGCTAAAGCAGTCATCTCTTTAGCAGCAGCTAAATCCCAAAGTCTAAACTCAACTTTTAATTTTCCATCTTTTACAAGAAGTTTACCAGTTACTAATGCTTGAGCTTTAATTAATCTCCAATCTTCAAATCTTGGCTTAAGGTGAGCTATGTCAGGTTTTTGAACGAAAGCCTCTTTTTTCAATGGATTAAATAATCCTGTAGATCTAAAATTATCTTCTATTATCTTTGAAATTTCTTCACCTAATTCTTTTATTTTAATTTCTCCAAAATTTTCAGACTTAATATCGACATGTAAAGGTGATATTGCAATAGGTAAAGGATCAAGGTTACCTCTAGTTATATCTACCTCTATAAGAGCAATTGACTTATTTATTAGAAGAACATTTAGAAAAAATATAATAAAAAGCTTTTTCATTTCTAACCTTTAAGCATTTCAGTTGGATTAAAGTTTAATTGTAAATCTTTCCACTTATCATAATCTGTTGGTGGTACTTTAAGTGGTTGACACAACCTTACAGCCCTTAAAGCGCTCTCAGCTAACACTTTATAAAATTTTTGTCCAGGCTTATTCATACGTTGATGGTCTAAAATTTCTGATTTCATTATTGTCCCATCTTTTTTTAATTTTAGTTTAATTCTTACTAACAGATCTTCATCATATGGCAAACCTAATGGAACACTCCAACAACCAAAAATTTGAGCTTTTAGAGCATCCTCTTGAGATAAAGTGAGACCTGTGGCAAAAGAATTTTTTTGACTGCTCTGAGTTATTTTATCCGCTTTTTTTTGTTTAACGGCTTCTTCCTCTTTAGCCTTATCGATTAGTGCAGCAATTTCATTTGTATTTATTATTTCTTTTTTTTCAAACTCTGAAGATTGTCTTATTTCAGGTTTAATTTCCTCGGGATTTTGTTTTTTTTTTACTATTTGTTTTTCCTCTTTTTTTTCATTTGGAAGAGGAATTCGATCTGGTTTTTCTTTTGCTTTTGCTGAAGGAGGAGCTTGCTCAGAGACAAGTCTTTCTTTTTCTTTTTTTTTAGTTTCTTCAATTATTTTTCTTGCTTTTGGAGCATATGGTATACTTGTTTTATCTGTAATTTGAATTAGCTCAACTGATACTATCGGGGGAAGATCAACTGGCTCTCTTAGCATAAATGGTAAACTTAAAATAGTTAATAGAATTAGAACAGAATGAAAAGTTATTGAGTAAATTAAACTTCTTACCATAAATCATCCTAATTTTTATAAGGTTCCGATATTAAAGCTACCTTAGAAAAACCAGCTCCTGATAAAGTTCCCATTACTTCTAGAACTCTACCGTAATTAATATTTTTATCACCTCTCACATAAATCCTTGTATCAGTTCTATTTTTTGCAATAGCCAATAACTTCGGTATCATTTTTTGATATGTGACCTGATGTTCTTGAATATATATTTCACCTTTTGAATTAATGCTTAGAGTTAAAGGTTCTTGATCATCAGGCAGTGAATCTGCAGCGGATTCAGGCAAATCAACTTGAACACCAACTGTTAACAAAGGGGCGGTGACCATAAAAATAATTAAAAGAACTAACATAACATCTACGAATGGGGTAACATTTATCTCACTCATTGGTTCCTTTCTCGAGCGATTAAATTTAAATCCCATTTGTTATATTATTGATAAGAATCTTTTTGAAAAATTATCTATTCTAGAAAAGTATTTTTGAGAGTCGTTATTAAATTTATTGTATGCCACTACTGCTGGAATAGCCGCTAACAAACCTAAGGCAGTAGCAAAGAGAGCTTCCGCTATACCTGGAGCTACAATTGCTAAACTTGTATTTCTAGAAATAGCGATAGATTGGAAAGAATTCATAATTCCCCATACTGTTCCGAATAGTCCTATAAAAGGTGCTGTTGATCCCACTGTTGCAAGAAAAGTAAAGTTTTTCTCAACTTTTTTAATTTCATTGTCAGTAGCAATTTCTAAAACTCTTCCAACTCTTGCCGCTTGAACAGAAGAAGATTGTCTTTTCGTTTTTAATAATTCAGCCATTGCAAGTTTAAAAATTAATACTGCTGGATCATTTGAGTTCGCTGGTAAACTATTACTAAAGCTTTCTGCAGATTTTGCTTTCCAAAATTTTTTTTCAAAATCCTCAATTGATTTATTTATATTTTTAAATAATTTGAATTTATCAAATATCAACGCCCATGAGAAAATTGAGCAAGCTATTAAAAGAACTATTACAAATTTTACTACAAAGTCAGCTCTTAGAAAGAGTTTCCATAAAGAAAAATCGGTCGCACCACCTAAACCTACAACTTGCGTTGCTATATCCTGTTCCATGATAATTGATTACTTTCAGATTGTGTCATGAATTTGGCGTTATTAATTAATTTGGGTTTAATTTTCTTTGGTTAATCTTGTTTCACTAAAGAATCTAGCTATCAAAATAGCATCCGATTTATTGACGTCTTTTTTTTTTGCAAGCTGATTAGACAAATTCGGGTACATTTCAATAACTTTTGTTCTGCTCGAATCTTTTGAAGAATTAATAAGTTCAAAATGTTTTTTCCATTTAGAGGGCCTTACAAAGAAAATTGGTAACTCTAATGCAGCACAAATGCCTTTAATAGCGCCAAAAGTTTGGCCAAAGTTAAACATACTAGTGACGCCTTGACCAGGCATAGCATTAACTTGTTCTACCACAACTGATATTTCAGAGGAGTTGCCAATACTCTCTTTAATTAAGTTTACAAGAAGCGCACTATTTAATTGTCTCTTATTTTTTTTTCCTTCAGACATTACCGGCATATCAAATATATTCAAAACTTTGTTATTTTCTAAAATTGCTATGGCTCCACTTAATCCCGGGTCAATCCCAATTATTTTCATTATTGTAAAGTTTTTAAGTTTGCATTAGTAAATATAGTTTGAACATCATCTAATTCCTCTAGAGCTGATAAAACTTCTATTAATTGTTCTTTTTGATCTTTGGTTACATCAATATAATTCATGGGTCTCCATTCTATTGCTGAATAACTAAACGAATTTATTTTTTTTTCCAATTCTGTTTTAATCTTGTAAAAATCCTCTTTTTCAGTAACTATTTCAAAAATTTGATCAAGGCTTAAACAATCTTTTGCGCCAGCATTAATCGCCATCTCAAAGATTTCTTCCTCTTTAATATTCATTTTATCAATGTGAAGGATACCACAATTAGTAAACATATGTGCTGTACAACCAGACTCCCCTAATCTTCCACCTTTTTTTTGTAACACAGTTCTAATACTAGAAGCTGATCTATTTTTATTATCTGTTAAAGTCTCAATAATTAATGCTACGTTAGAGGGTCCAAAGCCTTCATATCTTAAACTTTCATAATTTTTATCTCCACTCATTTCTGATTTGCTTATTGCTCTTGAAATATTATCTTTTGGCATATTTGCTTGCTTAGCTGCTTGTATAGCTGTTCTTAATCTTGGATTCATATCTGGGTCTTTGTCACCCAATTTCGCAGCAACTGTAATTTCTCTAGAAAGCTTAGAAAATATTTTTGCCCTTTCTTTGTCAGCTCTTCCCTTTTTATGTTTTATACCTGCCCAATGTGAATGTCCTGCCATATTTAGTTTACTAAACTTCCTCCATCAATTAATCTATTAACATTTTTGGCTAGACCTGTTTCTGTATTAGTTTCAACAATTAAACCAGATAAAGTACCTTCACCCTCTGCTGGAAAGTGTTTTAAAGCGTCTTTATTTTTTAAAAATCTTTTGATTGAATTTTCTTTATTCATACCAATGACAGAATTATAATCACCACACATTCCAATATCAGTCTGATATGCAGTGCCTTTATCTAAAATTCGAGTATCTGCTGTCGGGACGTGAGTATGCGTTCCAACAACGCAAGTAGCAATACCATCAAAAAAATGTCCAGTTGCCATTTTTTCACTTGTTATCTCACCATGAAAATCAACTACTAAAAAATCTACATCTTTTTTCAAAATAATTTTTTTTTTTAATTTTTCAGCTTCTTGGAATACATCACTAGTTTTTCTCATAAATACATTTCCCATAAGATTTATTACTCCTATTTTATATTTTTTGTTTTTTGAAAAATAGATTTCAAATCCTCTTCCTGGAGAACCTTCAGCAAGATTAGCTGGTCTCAAAAGTCTTTTTTCTTTCTCTATGTAATTAATTATTTCTTGCTTATCCCAAATATGATTTCCTGAAGTTACTACATCAACACCGAAGTTGAAAAATTCCTTTACTATTTCCTCAGTTAAACCTCTGCCATCATCTGAAGCATTTTCACCATTGGCAATAACAAAATTTATATCTTTGTCTTTAATTAATTGAGGAAGTTTATTTTTGATTACTTTTCTACCTGAAGCGCCCATCACATCACCCAAAATTAATATTTTCATTAAAAGATTCCTTTTTCCGTTATAATATAATTTAGTTTCACATCATTTTTATCTGTTGGAAGCTTATTATATTTTTGAAACGAAAAAGCAACACCCACGGTTAAAATATTTTTAAATTTTTTTAAATATTTATTTAGATAACGATCGTAAAAACCTTTTCCGTAACCCAATCGAAATTTATTATTATCAAAAGCCAAAATTGGAACTATCAATATATCGGGAATTTTTGTTATTGTTTTTTCAGGTTCTACCATACCAAATTTATTTACAAATAGAACTTGATTTTTTTTCCATGAAAAAAAATTCATTTGATTATCATGTTCAACTACTGGAAGTAAAATAATTTTTTTGTTAAAAAAACTGTTTTCTAACATTTGAAGTACATCAACCTCAAAATTTGAGGGATAATAAATACCAAATTTTAAAAATTTTTTATTTTTCTTTTTTAACATTTTAACTAATGGTAAAAAAAAATTCTTATTAATCTTAAAATATTTTTTTTTTCTCAAATTAAAATATTTTTTTCTTAATTTATTTTTTTGTTGCATCTACTGTATTTTGGACAGCGATTCTGTATTAGAAATTATTTTCTCCAATGATTGAGTTGTTTTATCAAGCATTGTCTCATATAAATTATTGTTTTCTTCAATGGTTTTTTTAAAGTTATCTAATTTAATATTTAACTTTTTTATTTCATCATCTTTATCTTCTTTGTACTTGATTGCTAGTGATTTAATTTCCTTAAATTTATTTGATATTTCATCAAGTTTTTTTTTCTGATCAGTTACTTTTTGTTTTAGATCAAAGTACTCATCTATCAACTGGATTGTTGTAATCAACAATAATTTATTTTCACCAATATTTCCTAATTTATCCTTTAGTTCAGAATATTTTTTATCTAAAAATTTAGTTAATTTTTTTAATGACTCCTCTTGGCCGTCATCACATGACAGGAGATAATCTTTGTTATTAAACTTAATGTTTACATTTGCCATTTATCAATCTCACTAACTAAATTTTCTGTTTCTTGGCTTAATTCTTCAATGTCTTGGTTAAATTTTTCTTCAAGTTCAGTTTTTTTACTTATCTCCAATTGTAATGTTTTAATTTTTTCTTTTAAATACTTATGCTCCCTCATCAATTCCTCATTTTTTTTTTCAATTTCTATTTTTTTATTGGCTAATTCATTTTTCTCAGTTTTGATTTTTTCAAGCTCATAATTTGGCTGTGAATAACTTAAAGAAATTGAATTTAGTTTATCAATTAGTTGGTTTAAATTTTGTTCTTTCTTTTCAAAATTGTTCATAAAGTTTTTATAGCATATTATTGATATAGTTAGTTTAAGTCTATATAGGTAATTAAAAGTGAGTGTTAAATTTAATCAATTATCAAACGCAATTAGATTTTTATCGATTGATGCTGTTCAAAAAGCTAACTCGGGGCATCCAGGAATGCCCATGGGTATGGCAGATGTTGCGACTGTCTTATTTAAATACCACCTGAGGTTTAATCCTGAAAATCCTAACTGGGTCAATCGAGATAGATTTATTTTATCCGCAGGACACGGTTCAATGTTACTTTACTCTTTGCTTTACCTTACCGGTTACAAAAGTGTTCAAATTGAAGATATAAAAAATTTTAGACAATTAAACTCTATTTGTGCAGGTCACCCCGAGTATAAAAAAGGATCTGGGATTGAAACTACTACTGGTCCACTAGGACAAGGTTTAGGAAATGCAGTTGGAATGGCGATTGCAGAAGAAATTTTTAGAAAAAAACTTGGATCTTCAATAATTAACAACAAAACTTATGTGATTGCCAGTGACGGCGATCTAATGGAAGGAATCAGCCATGAAGCAATGAGCTTAGCCGGCCATCTAAGATTAAAAAATCTAGTGATTTTTTTTGATAATAATCAAATTTCAATCGACGGATCTACAGCATTAAGTGTTTCGGACAATTATAAAAAAAGATTTGAATCTTATGGTTGGAACTTTTTAAATATTAATGGTCATGATGAGAAACAAATATCAAAGGCTATTTTTAAAGCTTCAAAATCTAATAGGCCTACTTTAATTTCTTGTAAAACTATAATAGGTTATGGCTCGCCAAATAAATCTGGAAAGGCTTCTTCTCACGGCTCTCCATTGGGAGATGATGAAATATCTCTAGTAAGAAAAAAACTAAAATGGAACAGTCAACCATTTGAAATACCAAGTGAAATTCTTAATGAATGGAGGGAAATAGGTAACAAGGGTAAGATCTTAGAAAACAAATGGATAGAAATAATTAATAAAAAGAATCCTAAAATTAAAAATGAACTTGAAAAAATTTATAACGAATTAGACCTAACTGGACTAGAAAATTTAATTCAACAAGAAAAGGAGAAACATTTTGAGACAAAACCATCTTTAGCAACAAGACAATGCTCGATGGCAGCTATTGAAAAAATTTCAGCTCTTCTACCTCAATTAATAGGTGGATCTGCAGATTTAAGTGGCTCTAATAATACAAAAACAAATAATTCAAAAATCATCAATTCTAAAAATTTTAATGGTAATTATATTCATTACGGAGTTAGAGAACACGGAATGGCAGCAATTATGAATGGTTTAGCTCTTTATGGAGGTATAATACCATACGGGGGAACTTTTTTGATTTTTTCAGATTACTGTAAACCTTCAATAAGACTTTCCGCTTTAATGGGTCTCAAAGTAATTTATGTATTTTCACACGACTCTATAGGTCTTGGAGAAGATGGTCCTACCCACCAGCCCATTGAACAACTAGCTGGATTACGAGCTATACCAAATTTAAATGTTTTTAGACCGGCAGATATTAATGAAACTTACGAGTGTTGGGAAATTGCTTTAAAAAGTAAAAATACTCCAAGCGCAATTGTTTTATCAAGACAAAAAGTTCCATACATCAATCCAAAAAATTCTAAGGAGAATATGTGTGAAAAAGGAGGTTATACAATAAATTTAACTTCACATGAAAGCAATGTAACTTTAATTGCTTCTGGAACAGAATTAGAGCTTGCATTAAATGTTCAAGAAAGGCTCAAAGAAAATAATATTCATTCAAAAGTCGTCTCAATGCCTTGCATAGAACTTTTTGACAAACAACCTGAAGACTATCGTAAAAATATTTTAGAAGAAAATTCACTAATTGTAACAATTGAAGCCGGAAGTATAATGCCCTGGCATAAATACATCAAAAATAATGGTCTAAATTTGGGTATAGATAAATTTGGTGAAAGTGCTCCTTATAAAGACGTTTACAAACATTTTAAGTTATCAGAGGAAGATATAACAAATTTTATCCAAAAAAAATTAAGAGAATAATAAAAGTTGATGGGTAAAATAAATTTTTTTCCTGATAATTTAGAAATTAAAAATAAAAAAATAATTCTTAGACTAGACTTAAATGTTCCAATAAAAAATAAAAAAATTTTAGACGACACTAGGATAACATTATGCTTGCCGTTTATTAATAGACTAATTGAAAAAAAAGCAAAAATCATAATTATAAGTCATCTAGGTCGACCAAAAGGAATTGAGGTGCCTGAATTATCTTTATTGCCTATTTTTAAACATCTTAAAAATTCGCTAAAAACTAATGTCTATTTTTTTAAAGGAGTTTTAAACGAGGAAACAAAAGAAAAATTTTCATACTTGAAAGAAGGCGAAGTTATGCTGATTGAAAATATTAGATATTTTAAAGGAGAAATCGAAGATGATGAAGGTTTTTCAAGAAAATTGGGAGAGCTTGGAGATATTTTTATAAATGATGCATTTTCATGTTCTCACAGAAAACAAGCATCTGTACATAATATTACAAAATTTATAAAAAAAAGTTATGCTGGCCCATTACTTAAAAAAGAAATTTCTGCGATAAAACTTGTAATAGAAAACAAAAAAGAACCAGTTACCTGTATAATAGGTGGATCTAAAATTTCGACAAAAATTAATGTTATTACAAGTCTTGTAGAAAAAGTTAATAGTCTAATTATTGTAGGGGCTATGGCTAATAATTTTTTTGTTTATAAAAATTTTAAAGTTGGAAAATCATTAATAGAGAAAAATACGAAAGAAATAATTGATGGAATCTATAAAAAAGCTAAAGAAAATAATTGTGAAATATTAATACCCGAAGATTGTATGGTGGGGAAAAATTTTGAAGGATTGGGAAAAAATAAAAATCTTGGTGAAATAAAAGATAATGAAATCATTTTGGATATTGGTGAGAAAACAATTAAAAATATAAATAAAAAAATAGACCAATCTAATACAGTTCTTTGGAATGGGCCGGCAGGTTACTTTGAAAATGAAAATTTTTCTAAAGGCACTCTTTCAATTGCAGAAAATATCTCAAAAAATACTATCGGGAACTCTTTAATTTCTGTTATTGGTGGTGGAGATACACTTGCTTCAATTAATAAAAGTAAAAGCGAACTTTCTTTCTCACACTTATCAACAGCAGGAGGTGCATTTTTAGAGTACTTGGAGGGAAAAGACTTGCCTGGCATAAGTGTTTTAAAATAAATAATTGCTATGACATTAAATGAAATTGCAAAAAAAATGTGTGCTAAAGGAAAAGGAATACTAGCCGCAGACGAAAGCACAGGCACAATAGCAAAAAGATTTAAAAGTATAAATGTAGAAAACATAGAAAAAAATAGACTAAATTTTAGGCAAACTCTTTTTAATTCAAGTGCAATGAAAGATTATATTGGAGGTGTAATCTTATTTGATGAAACTATAAGACAAAAAACGACTTTAGGTCCTTCAATTCCAGAACTAATCTCAAAGCATGGGGCTGTTCCAGGAATAAAAGTTGATAAAGGCGCTAAACCACTAGCTGGGTCTAATACAGAAACTATTACTGAGGGTTTAGATGGTTTACGTGAAAGATTAAAAGAGTATTACGATTTAGGTGCAAGATTTACAAAATGGAGAGCTGTTTATAAAATTTCAAACGAATTTCCCTCAGCTCAATCAATCAAATCAAATGCACACGCTTTAGCAAGATATGCAGCTTTAGTTCAAGAAGCTAAAATGGTTCCAATAGTTGAGCCAGAGGTTTTAATGGAAGGTTCACATAACATTGATAAATGCTACCAAGTAACAACTGCTGTACTTAATGAGTGTTATAATGAACTTAAAATTCATAAAGTTGATTTAAAAGGAACTGTGTTAAAACCTAATATGATAATACCTGGCTCTGAATGCAAAGATAAAGCTAGCGCTGAAGAAATTGCTAAAAAAACATTAGATTGTTTGAAAAAAAATGTTCCAGAAGATGTTCCTGGAATTGCCTTTCTTTCTGGTGGACAGTCTGAAGTTGAGTCAAGTAAAAATTTGAACGAGATTAATAAAATTAATGATAGTAATTTTTTAATAACTTTTTCATATGGAAGAGGATTGCAGGCAAGTGCTTTAAAAGAATTTGGAAAAAATCAAGAGAATTTAGAAAATATTCAAAAAGCTTTTAATCATAGAGCTAAAATGAATGGTCTTTCCTCAAAAGGGGAATGGACTGAAGATTCAGAGAAAGAATCTGCAGCTTAAATCAATTGAAGAAATTAGTTTATTTAATTTCACCAAGTAAAATAAAAAAGAATTTTTACTCTGATTTAGATAAGGTTTTGTCTCATAAAAATGTTAAATTTTTCCAATTAAGATTAAAAAATATAAAATTTAATGATTATTTGAAGATTGCGAAAAAAATTAAAAAAATTACTTCAAAGCATAATGTAAAATTTATAATTAATGATAATTTTATTTTAGCTTACAAAATTAAAGCTGACGGGTGTCATATGGGCCAAAATGATGGAACATTTAAAATTGCTAGAAAAAAACTCAAATCAAGAATTTTAGGAATTACATGTCACAATTCTAAAATCCTTGCAAAAAATGCGGTTGAAGAAAAAGCAGATTATATTGCGTTTGGATCATTTTTTAGATCAAAACTTAAACCTGGTGCAAAGAATGCAAAACTTACTACATTAAGATGGGCCAAAAAAAATATTAAGAAACCTATTATAGCAATCGGTGGAATTAACAATTTTAATTATAAAAAATTGATATTTGCGGGAGCTAAATATATTGCATTATCAAGTTATATTTGGGATAACCCAAAATTAAAACCAGAATTTGCTATTAGGAAATTTAAATGAAAATTACGGCTAATGAAATTAAACCAGGAATGATAATAGAACATAAAAATGATTTTTGGAATGTTTTAAAGACTCAACATGTAAAACCTGGAAAAGGAGGTGCATTTAATCAAGTTGAATTAAAAAGTGTTCTTAAGGGTACAAAATTAAACGAGAGATTTAGATCAAGTGAAACAGTAGAAAAAGCTGAAGTAGATGAAAAAAAATTTAATTTTTTATATTTAGATGGTGATAGCTGTCATTTTATGGATAACAAAACCTTCGAACAAGTTGAAATTCCAAAATCAATCACTGGAGAAAAATTTAAACTTTTAAAAGAAAATTTAGAAGTAACAATATCATTCATGGATGAAAAACCAATTTCAATGGAATTACCAAATAACATAGAGTGTAAAATTGAAACAACTGATGCTGCTATCAAAAACCAAACTGCCTCATCATCTTATAAACCAGCTTTGCTTGATTGTGGTATTAAGATTAATGTTCCTCCATTTATTGAAAGTGGAGAGAAAATTATAATTGATACTCGAACATTGGAATATGTAAAAAGAGTAAATTAATGAGATTAAATTCTCCTCAAATCAATTTAATTACAAAAGCTTGTATGAAAGCTTCGAGATCTTTAATCAGAGATTTTGGGGAACTTGAAAATTTACAAGTTTCATCAAAAGGTCCAGGAGACTTTGTTTCGTCAGCTGACAAAAGAACAGAAAGAATATTAATTGAAGAATTGCAAAAAGCACATCCTGATTATGGGATAATAACTGAAGAAACGGGAATAATTAATAAATCAAATTTAAATAATAAATGGATTATAGATCCAATAGATGGCACGATGAATTTTTTAAATGGTATTCCTCAATTTGCTATTTCAATTGGATATGAAGAAGATGGTGAGATTAAGTGTGGAGTAATTTTTAACCCAATATTGAATGAAATGTTCTGTGCAGAAAAAGGGAACGGTGCTTACTTGAATAATTCAAGAATAAGAGCCTCTAATAAAAAAAAACTAAAAGACTCAATAATTGTAACTGGTGGACCTAAAGGGGACAGTAAAATAAGAGAAAAAATTTTTTCTGAATATATTAAAGTATCAAATAATGTCTCAAATGTCAGAAAATTTGGAAGTGCGGCTCTCGATATTGCATATGTTGCGTGTGGAAGATTTGATGGTTATTGGCAGAGAGAAATAAATTATTGGGATATTGCTGCAGGAATAATAATTTTAAAAGAGGCTGGAGGTTTTGTTAATTTTTTTGATGAAAATGAAAACTTACCTTTAAAAAAGAATATTTTAGCAACTAATTCCAATATACACGAGGAATTAATGAGTCTTATTAATAAAAAAGATATTGAGTAAAAACTGTTATTCATATAAAACTCCGTTCATGAAAAAAAATATACATCCTAATTACCACAAAATAAAAGTTGTTATGACTGATGGTAGCGAATTTGAAACTCGTTCTACTTGGGGTAAAGAAAATGATGTTTTAAAATTAGATATTGATCCAAAATCTCACTACGCTTGGACAGGCGGGACCCAAAAAATTTTGGATAAAGGTAGAGTTAGTAAATATAATAAAAAATTTAGTAACCTTAGAGCAAAAAAATAGTTTATGACTGAAACACCATTCATGCCAAAAGCAACAGCTGTTTGGTTAGTTGAAAATACAACTTTAACTTTTAAACAAATCGCACAATTTTGTAATTTACATGAACTAGAAGTTAAGGGAATTGCAGATGGAGATGTCGCTAAAGGTATTAAAGCCTATAACCCAATTTTAGCAGGACAATTATCAAGAGAAGAAATTGAGACATGCTCAAAAGATCCTCAAAAAAAATTAAAGTTGTTTAAAAAACTTGAAGAGGTTGAAGTTAAAGAGAGAAAAAGACCGAAATATACTCCTTTGTCAAAAAGACAAGATAGACCTGATGCTATTCTTTGGTTATGTAAAAATGCATCAGAGCTTACAGATGGGCAAATTTCAAAATTAGTTGGTAGTACCAAAAACACAGTCTCATTAATCAGAAAAAGAAGTTATTGGAATTTTTCAAATTTAAAGCCGAGGGATCCTGTTATTTTAGCATTATGCACCCAAGAAGCATTTCAAAAGAGCTTGGACAAAGCCAAAAGAAGAATAGAAAGGGAAAAAAAGGCTAAAATTAGAGAAGAAAAAAAAGCTCAAGCCGCTTCTCTATAGACAAATAGATTTTCTGATGTTAACTAGCTTGAAAATTAACTGGAGGTTTTTATTAAAATAGACGTAAAAGATAATAATGTAGAACAAGCTATAAGGGTTCTAAAAAGGAAACTACAAAAGGAAGGTTTTTTTAAAGTCATGAAAATGAAAAGCACTTATGAAAAACCATCTGAAAAAAAAAAGAGAGTTCAAACAGAAAATCTTAAGAGAATAAAAAAACTTCAAAAACTAAAAAACAGGTACTAAATTAATTAAATGAGAGGATTAGCAATGCCATCTGGTAAAGTGAAGTGGTTTAACGCCAAAAAAGGCTATGGATTTATTACTGATGATGAAACACAAAAAGATATTTTTCTTCATGTTTCAGCATTAGAGGAGTCTAAATTAAGGGTATTAAAAGAAGATCAAAAAATTGTTTACGACATAAAAGAAGAAAAAAATAAACTTCAGGCTATAAATATAAAAAAAAAATAGTTTATCGCGGGGTGGAGCAGTCTGGTAGCTCGTCAGGCTCATAACCTGAAGGTCGTAGGTTCAAATCCTACCCCCGCAACCAAAATGACAGATACAATTAGAAATATAACTATTATTGCACATGTTGATCATGGAAAAACAACATTGATCGACAACTTAATGAAACAAAGTGGAACCTTTAGAGAAAATGAAAAAATAGAAGATAGAGTTATGGACTCTGGCGAGTTAGAAAAAGAAAGAGGGATAACTATTCTAGCTAAACCCACCTCTATTAATTGGAAAAATTCAAGAATAAATATAATTGATACACCTGGTCATAGGGATTTTGCTGCTGAGGTGGAAAGAGTTCTACACATGGCAGATGGAGCTTTATTATTAATTGACTCTGCAGAAGGTGTTATGCCCCAAACAAAGTTTGTTTTATCTAAAGCTTTAAAACAAGGTTTAAAACCAATTGTTGTAATTAATAAACTTGATAAACCAGACCAAAGAGCAAATGAGGTGTTAGATGAAACATTTGATTTATTTGTAAGTCTTGATGCAGATGAAGAACAATTAGATTTCCCAGTTTTATATGCAAGTGGAAGATCTGGTTGGGCGTCTAAAGAGATAGATGGTCCAAGAGAAAATTTGCAACCCTTGTTAAATTTAATAATTGAACATGTAAAATCATCGACTTTTGATAAAACAAAACCTTTTGCGATGCTATCCACGCTCTTATATGCTGATAGTTTTTTAGGAAGAAGCTTAGTAGGAAGAATTGCTCAAGGAACTGCAAAAGCAAATCAGCAAATTAAAGCAATAGATCTAAGTGGGAAAAAAGTTGATGAAGGAAGACTAACAAAAATATTTAGATATGAAGGAACAAAAAAAGTTCCTATCGAACAAGGTGAGGCTGGAGATATAGTAATTATTGCAGGGTTAGAAAAAGCTAACGTTGCTGATACAATTTGTGATTTAGAAATAAACGATCCAATTAATGCAACCCCTATTGACCCTCCTACCATGTCAATAACAATTACCGTAAATAGTTCTCCTTTAGCAGGAACAGAAGGGAAAAAATTAACAAGTACTCAAATAAGGGATCGATTAATTTTGGAGTCTCAAAACAATGTTGGGATCAACTTTGAAGAAAATAAAAATAAAGATGCTTTTGTTATTAGTGGTAGAGGTGAGTTAATGTTGGAGATTCTTTTAACTCAGATGCGAAGAGAGGGTTTCGAAATGACTGTAAGCCCACCAAAAGTTTTAATTAGAAAAGATGATCAAGGTAATAAAATAGAGCCGATCGAAGAAATAACAATGGATTTAGATGAGGAGTTTTCATCGAGAATTATAGACTCCATGAATAGAAGAAAAGGCAAATTAATTGATCTAAAGGATACTGGAAAAAATAAAAAAAGATTAATTTTTCATGCACCAACTAGGGGATTAATGGGTTACACAAGTAGATTTTTAACATTAACAAAAGGCACTGGTGTAATAAATAGAATTTTTCACTCTTATGGAGAATACACCGGAGATATGGAGGGCAGAAGAAACGGTGCTTTAATCTCCATGGAAAATGGTAAAGCAGTTGCCTTTGCAATTTTCAATTTACAAGCTCGAGGTGAAATGTTTGTAACACATAATGATCCAGTCTACGAGGGGATGATAGTGGGCCTTTCTTCAAAAAGTGGTGACTTAGAAATTAATGTTTTAAAAGGAAAAAAACTTACAAATATGAGGACTCAAGGAACTGATGAAAATGTAGTTTTAACACCAGTGAGAAAAATGGCAATAGCTGAACAGCTAAGTATGCTTAATACAGATGAAGCTTTAGAAATAACACCAAAATCTTGTAGACTTAGAAAGTTAATATTAGATCCTCATGAAAGAAAAAGGCAATCAAGAGCCAAGGCTTCTTAAAGACTGAATCTTGATTTTTTACTGTCAGTTAAAAAACCTTTTACAGTATCTAGTGTCATAGATTTGAAACTTTTACCAAATCCTGTAATTTGATTTATCACTTTTGGTGGCATTGTTATTATATTACAATTTAACTGTTTTGCTTGAAGAAAATTGTAAGCTTCTCTCGTACTAGCCCAAAGAATTTCAATATTTTTATTTTTCTTAGTTAAAGAGATGCTTTTTTTAAAAATTGGAAGAGGGTCTTTGCCTTTATCAGCCATTCTACCTGCAAATATTGAAATTATTGATTTTGTTTTTTTATTTAATTTTTTGAAAATCTTTTCAGTTTGTTCGAATGTGTAAACTGCAGTTATATTTAGTTTAATTCCTTTATTACTCAATTCTTTGATTACTGGACCTGTAAATACTCCTTTAGAATTTACAACTGGAATTTTTACATAAACATTTTTACCCCAAGAATTAATTTCGTAAGCTTGTTTGAGCATGTCTTTAAAATTATCTGCAAATACTTCAAAGGAAATAGGTTTTTTTTTGCAAATCTTCAAAATTTTAAGAGAATACTGTTTATAATTTTTGGCTCCAGCTAATCGCATTAAACTTGGATTAGTTGTAAAGCCATCAACTAAAGATTTATTATTAAAAAATTTAATAGTCTTAAAGTCTGCAATATCACAAAAAATTTTTGTTTTCATTAGTCTAAATTTTTTACTATATCTTCTGTCATCTTTTTTGCATCTGCAAACAACATTAAAGTATTATCTTTATAAAATAGTTCATTATCTATACCAGCATACCCTGGTGATAAACTTCTTTTAACAAATAAAACAGATTTACATTTTTCAACATCAAGCACAGGCATTCCAAATATTGGGCTTTTTGGATCAGTTTTTGCTACAGGATTTGTTACGTCATTTGCTCCAATTACAAATGCAACATCAGAATTAGCAAAATCGTTATTTATATCTTCTAATTCAAAAACTTCATCATAAGGAACATTTGCTTCAGCTAATAAAACATTCATATGGCCGGGCATTCTTCCAGCTACAGGGTGTATAGCGTAAGTAACTTTAATGTCATTTTTTTTTAATTTGTCTACCATCTCTCGGAGAGCATGTTGAGCTTGGGCTACAGCCATACCGTACCCCGGAACTATAATCACAGATGAGGCATTTTTCATTAAAAAAGCTGCATCTTCCGCATTACCACTTTTGACTGGCTTTTGATCTTTCTTTTCTTTTTTATCATCAGCAGAATTGTCTGCTCCAAAACCACCTAGAATTACACTTACAAAAGATCTATTCATGGCTTTACACATTATATATGAAAGTATTGCTCCTGAAGATCCGACAAGCGCACCTGTTATAATCAAAGCAGTATTTTCTAATGTAAAACCTATTCCAGCTGCAGCCCACCCAGAATATGAATTAAGCATAGAAATTACCACAGGCATGTCTGCTCCTCCAATAGGGATAATTAATAAAACTCCGACAAGAAATGAAATTATAATTACAGTCCAAAAAATATTTGTAGACTGAGTTTTACAGAGATAAAAAATTAAAACAAAAATACCTATTCCAAGTATTAAATTTAAAATATGCTGACCACTAAATGTAATAGGAGCACCAGACATTATTCCTCTTAACTTTAAAAAAGCTATTATAGAACCTGAAAAAGTTATCGCTCCTACTGCCGCTCCAATAGACATTTCAATAAGGCTCGCTAATTTTATATCACCGACATTTCCTAGATTAAAAGCAGCGGGATTTAAAAAGGCTGCAATCGCGACAAAGACTGCCGCTAAACCTACCAAACTGTGAAAACCAGCTACTAATTCTGGCATAGCAGTCATCGGAATTTTAAAAGCTATAAAAGCGCCGATTGCTCCACCGATAATTAAAAATATTATTACATAAACAAGAGATGTTGAAAAATTTCCAATAGATAGGAATGTTACTACGATTGCGATTATCATTCCAGCAATTCCAAAGTAGTTTCCTTGTCTAGATGTATCTGGTGATGATAATCCTCTAAGCGCAAGAATAAATAATATTCCAGATACTAAATAAAAAATTGCTGCTAGATTAGCTGAGATCATTTCTTTTTATCTTTCTTTTTTTTATACATTTGAAGCATTCTTTGAGTAACCAAGAATCCTCCAAAAATATTAATCGCTGCTAAAATGATAGCTATAAATCCAAAAAAACTTGACGTATTAAAGATACTTTCAGAATTACCTGCTAAAGCTGCAATAATGGCACCTACAATAATAACTGATGAAATGGCATTAGTAACTGACATCAGCGGGGTATGGAGAGATGGAGTAACGCTCCATACTACATAATAACCAATAAAAATTGATAAAATAAAAATACTTGATCTAAATATAAACGGATCTATTTCCATAATTAATCTTTTTTAATTAATGATTTTTCTATTATTTCGTCCTCTAAATTAATATTAAAATCTTTTTTCTCTTTACTATACAAGTTACGTATGAAACTAAATAAGTTTTTAGCATATAAGCTTGAGGCAGTAAGTGGTAAGCTGTTCATTAAACTTTTAACTCCTATTATCTTAATTCCATTTACTAAATTAACCTTGCCCGCTTCTGAAAATGCAGAATTTCCTCCTTGCTCTGCTGCTAAATCATAAACAATTGAACCAGGTTTCATAAGTTTAACCAAATCCTCTGTTAATATTCGCGGAGCAGGTTTTCCAGGAATTAATGCCGTACATATTACTATGTCATTTTTTTTTAATGCCTCTTTCATCATTTCAGCTTGCTTGTTTTTATATTCATCTGATGCTTCTTTTGCATACCCGCCAGCAGTTTCCATATCTTCATTTTGTTCAACTGTTAAAAATTTTCCGCCTAAGCTTTCTACTTGCTCTTTTGATGCAGCCCTTACATCTGTTGCTGAAACAATTGCACCTAGCCTTTTAGCTGTTGCGATAGCTTGTAAACCTGCTACACCCGCTCCAATAACTAAAACTTTTGCAGCTGGCACCGTACCTGCAGCTGTCATCATCATGGGTACAGCTTTTTCAAATTCTGCAACACAATCAACTACTGCTCTATATCCAGCTAAATTAGATTGAGAAGATAAAACATCCATTGATTGAGCTCTTGTAATTCTTGGTAATAATTCTAAAGAAAAAGACTTAATCTTTTTATCAAAAAATTTATTAATTAGGTTTTTATTTTTTGATGGATTAAGCATACCAATTAAAATTGTATTATCTCTCAGAATTTGAATTTCCTCCTCTGTAGGACAGTTAACTTTCGTAATCAGATCACATGAATTTAATACTTCTTTGGACGATGCTTTAATATCAACTCCAGTATCTTTATATTCACTATCACTAATTCCAAGGTGAAGTGCATATCCTTTTTCAACACAAACTTTTAATCCAAGTCCAATGATATTTCTCGCTGACTCAGGTGTTATAGAAACTCTTTTTTCTATTGTTGTATTTTCTTTAATTGAACCGATTATCATTATTAATTATTTTTGATTTTAAAGTAACGTAATTGCTAATATTACCAATATTGCAATGACTACAATCGTTCCCCATAGTACAAACTTGGTAAAACCATTGTAAGTTTTTTTGAAATCGTAATCACTCATCCTTAACCTTGACGAGCTTTAAATTTGGGATTTTTTTTATTTATGACGTATAGCTTTCCTCTTCGCTTAACTAGTTTCGAATTAAGGTCTCTTTTTTTTAGTGATTTAAGTGAGCTTGCTATTTTCATAATTTTTAAAAGCCTGGCAACGTCCTACTCTTCCATATCTTAAGACAAAGTACCATCGGCGCTGAAGGACTTAACTTCCGAGTTCGGGATGGGATCGGGTGTGGCCCCTTCGCAATAATCACCAGGCAAAGTCTTATAATATTTATAATAAAAATTGTAAACAGCTTAAAATTAGCGCCAAATAAGAAAAATGGTGGGCGCAATAAGAATTGAACTTATGACCTCTACGATGTCAACGTAGCGTTCTACCACTGAACTATGCGCCCATTTTTATAAATTTTCTAACTTGTAAAGATACACTTTCACGAAAAATTTTTAAATAAATAAATAATTTAATTTTAAAAGGTAAATTAAAATTATTTTTTGAAAATTTTAAAATATTAATTAAGTCATAACTTCTTTGGTTAGAAAGGCTTTTACAATACGTAAGGCTGTTCTCTCTTAATGTTAAATTACCTAAAATTTTTGGTATCAAATATATCTTATATTTCTTTTTCACTCTTATTGTAAAATCATAGTCAAAAGCATATTTGATTTTTTTAGAAAATAATGACACTTTTTTAAGTAACTTCTTCCTAAAAATTACTGTTGAAAATGGAAAAATATTTCTAAAATGAATTACCTCATCAAAATTTATTACATCATTTCTTTCAGGGTATGAAAATAATTTTTTATTTTTATGGTCTATAAAATTTACCCTGGATGCTAGAAGCATTAATTCTTTTCTCTTTTTAAAAAGTTTCATTTGCGTGCTCAAACGATTAGTATTTGAAATATCATCTGAATCTAAAATTGCAATATAATTTCCAGAACTTTTTTTAATTGCATACTTTAGTGCGTTTATCCTTCCTATATTTTTTTTAAAAAAAAATTTTTTAATTTTTTTATTTTTATATTTATTTATAATTTCTTTTGAACCATCCTTTGACCCATCGTCAATAATGATAAGCTCAAAATTTTTATAGGTTTGATTAATAATTGAGGTAATTGACCTATCTAGGTAGGCAGCTGTATTATAGACTGTCATCAATACAGATACTTTTTCAGTAGCTAAAAAATTTTCTATCTTCTTATTCACTAATATAAATTTCTAATTATTATGTAAGAGTAAAAGATCTGTAAATAAAGCTGGCTGATCTTTTTTTTCTTCATCCCAATTTGAAAATAAATCATCTAGACTTTCCTGATTTATTTTTTTTAAAATTATTTCATTGTAAGATAGATCGGCATAATATTTATATTTTTCGATAATTTTTCTCATGTGATCCCACAAATTATTTCTTTTTAAACCATATGGCCAAAACTCTATTACTATTGGGACCTCTTTATCTATTAAATTTTTAGCTCCATCTAGAATCAATGGTTCAAAACCTTGGGTATCCATCCATACTAAATCTTTATCTTTGCTTAAATTTTTAAATAATGAATCAAATTTTTTTGATTTTACTTTTTCTAATTCTCGATTTTTTTCGTTATACAAATTTGACTCTAAATTTTCCAATCTTACTCTATGATCGCCTGAATTACTATGTGCTAGCTCGATTACTAAATTCTTATCGTCTTCAGAACTCAAAGCATAATTAAATGTGTCGATTCTGTCTTTAAGATCGTTAAACATTATATTTATCTTTAATAAATCAAAATTCTTACGAACAGGTTCAACAGCATATGCCTTTTTGACTAAATTTCTTTTCACAGCTGGTATACAAATTGTTCCAATATTTGCTCCTATATCATAAAGATTTTCAATTTTTTTTGAGACATTTAAAAAATTAATTACTTTATAAAATTTTCCCAAATCAAACTCTTCACTTATAAAAATTTGTTTTGAAATTATATTATCGTTTGTGAACAAACAAAACCTTTCTCCATATTTATTTTTGTAAAAAATTATATCTGAAATATTTTTAGAAAAATCAAATACAACACTTCTTAAAAATGAATTTTTTGATTTTAGAATAACGAATAAAATTATTGAAATTAACTTACTCATTAATTTTCTAAATCCTAAAAAAATTAGTACTTTTTTTAGTTTTTGAATTATTGTTGTATTATTGCGAAATTCTTTATAATTCTTCATTTACCTTAACTTATAAATCTCAGTATTTAAATATCCTGCAACAGAAGATGATCTTGTTTTGCATAGAATTGATTTTTTTATATATTTAAGATTAAAGGGACTCTTTGACAGATCTACTCCACTATTTTGTGACAATCTGATGTCTGGACCAGTTATAATATCTTTGTTTGGTACAAATTCCTCGTTATCATCTGGATAGTGTTCAGTAATAATTAAATATTCAAATTTATTTGATAAGTTTTTCAAAAATTTAATGATTAATTCATTTGATAAATGTTGTAAAACACATCTTACTATACAAACATCTGCTTTAGGTAGAACATCTTTAGTCAAATCAAGTGTACAAAAGACAACCTTTAAATCTGCATATTTTTTTTTGTTAACTTCAATTATTTCATCAAAAATATCTCCGGCTATAAATTTTTTGGTGTATGGAACAAATTTAGAAGAGATAACAAAATCTCCACATCCTACCTCTAACACCTCTTTTTTTTCTTCAAAAGAATTTAAGAAATTCAACACTTTTTCAATATAGGTAGTTGTAAAATCATCTAAATGCGAACCTATTCCTGAATAAAAATTAAATTTTTTTTGATCAGCTTCTGGTGTCCAAACTTTATTTTTATAAATTTTTTTAAATATTTCCCGATTATCAAGATTTTTATATTTACTTAATAAAAAATCCTCATACTTTTTTTTAATAAATAATAAGATAAAACTAGGGGTTATAAATTTTAAAAATTTTATAATCATATTTAATAAAATGACACCTGAGGATCTTCCTCATTTTTATTATTTGGAGAGTCTAAATCTTTTATAGGATAATTAAGATTTTCAACTTTTGACTTTTTGGAATACTTTTTCTGACAGAAAGTAAGCTCGATTACATCTGGATTTGATGACTGATTTATATTTGAATAATTATTAACGTGAATGTGTATTAAATCTAAGTCAAAATTACTAATGAACTTTTCAATTCTGTCAAAAAGTAAATCACAAGAATGAAATTCTATAACAGCTCCTTTGATTTTATTTTGGTGTAAAATTATCTGATCTAGTATTCTATACTCACTTCCTTCAATATCTATTTTTAAAAAAATATTTTCATATAAGTTTTTTGATAATATTTCATTTAAGTCAGTCTTGTTTTTATTATTTATGCCAAAAGTAAATTCATTTTTAGGAGCAATAAATTTTTTTAAGTGAAGCACGTCCTTTTTATTAAAGAAAATTAAATATTCAAAATAAGTAAAAAATTTTTTGATATTATCTGCTATATTGTTCATTAATAAAATAGAATAGCAATTTTTAATAAACCTTATAATCCAAAATTTTGTTGTAACACTATGATCATAACAAATAATTTTGCAGTTCTTAAATTTTTTAAAATCCTCCTCAAATTTCCAATCATCAAACAATCCAAAACTAATTAATATATCTGTATCAACAGCTGCGTTCTTTGGGATTACATATCCACCATCATTAGAACTTCCGATTCTAATAAGATCGCTTGTCACTTTTGGCTTTAAAAATTTAGGAATTCTGTACATTTAAATTTTTTACCCTTTTAAGATGTTTAACATAATTGTGAGCCATCTTGTCCTCAGAAAAAGAATTTTGAATTAATTTTTTACCTACAATAGCTTTTTTTTCATATTTTATCCTATTAGTAAAAAAAAGTTGTATACTAGATGCGAGAGATCTAGGACTTTTAGCTTTTACTAAAATTGAATTTTTATTATCTAGATAATCTAAAACACCACCAACTTTTGTTGAGATTACCGGGACGCCTACTGAGAGGGACTCTGCTACCGAAAGCCCGAATCCTTCAAAATCTCTTGATGGAGATATTAAAAGATCATATTTAGATAAAATTTTCCTACTTTCCTCATTTACATAACCTTTAAATTTAAAAATATTATTTAAATTAGAATCCACTACTTTTTTTTTTAAAAATTCTACAAATTTTTTGTCACCTTTTCCTACAAAATGCACTTTAAATTTTTCTCTTGTTTTTTCTGGTAAATATTTGAAAGCTTCAATTAGATCAAGATGCCCTTTGCTATATTCTAATCTGGATAAAACTATTGTATTTATATTTTTACTATAATTTTTTCTCTTAGTTATTTTTTTTGTGCTTATTCCATTGTGAATAATTTCATGGTAAATTTTTTTATTTTTCAAAATAGGCGTATTCTTTTTAATATCTTTTAGCGTTGCCTTTGAAACAAAGATAAAGCTAGAGCAAAATTTAGCTATAAAATAATTAATTAAGTTTATAAGACCGCCCCATAGTTTTGGTCTGGTATAACAATGATGC
Organism: uncultured Pelagibacteraceae bacterium; assembly: GCA_902591415.1. Lineage (GTDB taxonomy): Bacteria > Pseudomonadota > Alphaproteobacteria > Pelagibacterales > Pelagibacteraceae > Pelagilacustribacter. Next base: position 26,814 of record CACJAU010000002.1, on the reverse strand, counting down.
AAAACTACTGTTCTTACAGGGTATTTTAAAATTTTAGCTGGAATAATGCTTACAAAATCTGATCTGAAATCTCCAAAACCACCACATTGAGAAATAAAATAGTCGAACCTTCTACTTTTTAATAGAAAATAAATTTGAATTATCGACAAAAAAAATAACAACGGCCTGAGGGCGTGGAAGATTATCTTTAAAATAATGTTTTTAAAAAAAATTACATTTATTGATTTATAGGGAACAATTTTTAAATCTTTTTTGTTTCCGATTTCTTTTCTAAAACTCTTATTAATTGCCTTGTTAGTCGTATTTGTAAAAATAGTTATTTGAAAATTTTTAAATCTTTTATTATTCAATAATGTGATTAAATAGGTTCCAACACCACCATATTCAAAATTTTCCCAAAAAATTCCAATTTTTTTTTTCATTTAAGTTTTTAATGATTGTTTTTAATTAAATTTTTTAAAATTTCTATATTAGAGATATTTTTTATTTTTTTTGATGTTAAAAAATTAAATTTATAATTTGAATATTTTTTTTTATTTATATTTAAAATAAAATCTTTTTCAAGAATATTTTTGTTTATATTAACTATTGAAGAAGAAAGTATTTTGCTCAAATTTTTTGTTTCAAATAACATAGTAGGATTTTTTTTTACGACTTGATCACAATAAATAAAAACAACTGGTTTATTATAAATTACGCAATAACTAATGGCTGTTGTTGCTCCATTCGCAATTACAAATTGACTATTTGGTATTAATTTATTGGTAGCATCAGGATCCTTAGCTACTAAAAATTGTTTATCATAATAAATATTTTTTAATTTTCTTACACTAGGATGAGGAATTATTATTACTTTATTTTTGAAGATTTTTTCAATTCTTTTTAAAAATTTATTTAAATCTTCATACCAATTTTCTATATTATATTTTATTTCATTGTTTAATAAAATATCATCACCAGAAAATGCCGGAGCTTTGATATCTAAAAAAACAATGTAATTTTTTTTATTTAAGTCTTTCTTAGATTTATTAGTTAAATAATTTGCATAATCTGAAGAGTGAAAATTTATTAATTTTATTTTTTTTGCATTTATTTCTAGTGGATATAAAAATTTTTTGGATTTAAAACCACAGATGGTTACATAAAGCTCATGGAATTTGAAAATTTTTATTAATTTTTTCAATATTGTGTCTTTCACAATAAATATTAATCTCAATGGATTTAAAAAAAGCAATTTTAAAAATATAAATAATTTTATTAAAATTGATCTTTTAAATTGTGGGGCAGACACTTCTGGAGAATTAATCTTTATTATACTGAGTTTATATTTAAATAAAAGATAATGAAGATAAAAACTTCTAAATGAGCTTAAAAATAATAAATTTATTACAAAAATTTTTTTTTCTTTTTTTATAATTTTTTTGAGATGATTTTCCCATTCTTTGATTTTGCTAAATGCAAGAACAGATTTATGTCTTTTTGATTTTACTAATTTTAATTTTTTTTTAAAAACAATGTTTGAAACATCATGTACTTCTAATTTTTTTTTGAATTTTTTTTTCAGTTCATTAACTTGATATTTTTTATAAAAAAAATTTGAAAACTTATACGGGAATAAAATTATCAACATAGAGCTTATTTTCTAAACTTATTCTGTAAAAGTTTTATAATTTTTTTTTGATCACTTAATTTCAATCCAAAACTGCTAGGTATGCAAATACATCTCTCAAACATTTTTTTTGCCTTATCAAGTTCATATTTCTCAAACTTTAAGAAAGGTTTTTGTAAATGATTTGGACTCCATAACGATCTTGTTTCGATATTAAATTCTCTGAACTTTTCAATAATTTTATTTTTCGATAATCCGTATTTTTTCTTATCAATTATTAAAATATTCAACCAATTATTTGAGCTGCAGTATTTAGGGTTGGGTAAAATAAACAAACCTTTAATATTATTTATACTATCCCTGTATAGATTGTGAATTTTTTGTTTTTTCTTTTTAACTTTTTTCAAGTTTGAAATTTGTGACATTCCAATTGCAGCATGTAAATTTGACATACGAAAATTGAAGCCAACATCGTCATGAATAAATTGGGTTGCGTCTTTTTTTGCCTGTGATGATAGATGCTTTGCTAAATTGTAATCTTTAATATTGTTCATAGATATCAAACCACCGCCACCTGATGTTATCAATTTATTGCCATTGAAAGAATAACAACTGAAATCTATACCTTTGTTTTTTTTCTTATCGTAAAAAAAAGATCCCAGACTTTCGGCTGAGTCCTCAATTATTTTAATATTTCTCTTTTTACAGAAAGTTTTAAATTGGTCATCAAAATCAAATAAATTACCAAATGTGTTAACAATAATTAAAGATAAAATTCTTTTTTTTGTTTTTTTATTAAATGTGAAACCTTTTTTATAAAAAGTATTTTTTTTGACGTAATTATAAAATTTATTTTTATCCAACATAAGATTGTCATCACAATCCATAAAAATAGGGTTACAATTATTATAAATAACAGAATTTATTGTTGCTACGAAAGTAATAGTAGGAACTATAATTTCATCATTATTTTTTGGTTTTAATAATCTTACTGCCAATTGCAATGCTGCTGTACAATTTATAGTCGCTAAATTATATTTTCCAGATGTAAATTTTTTCATTTTTTTTTCAAATTTTTTAACTTCATCTCCTCCAGAAGAAATCCATTTTGTTTCCAAACATTTTTTTAAATGTTTTAATTCTGATCCAAAAAAGTACGGTTCTGATAATTTAATCATGATTTCTTATTTCCTTAATAAAATTCATTAATTTTAAACCTTCTTTGAAAGTACAAATATTTGATTTTTTATTATTTATAATACTTAAATTTTCTAATTTATAAGTTTCGCTAATTGAAAACTTTTTAAATTTTACAATTTTCTTTTTTTTTTGTTCATTTATTTTAATTGTATTATTCAAAAAATTTGCATGAATGCTAAAATTTTGTCCATCAATAAATATTTCTCTACTAGGTATTCTTGAAAAAAAATTAATTGTTAAATTTATAATTGTTTTTTTAGAGGTAATACAATTAAGAATTAAAACATCATCTGTATCAATTTTTAGATTAGAAATTTTTTTATTTAAAACGTTAGTAATTTTGATTTTTCTGAATAGCCATAACAGATAATCTAATTCATGACTAAGTTCTAATAAAACTCCACCACCTAATTTTTTTTGTGCACTAACTGATTTGGTATAATTTTTTTTTCTCCAGTGAGGTAAATATGAACTACAATTTACTCTTACAAAATAACATTTTTTGTTTTGTAAATATTTCTTAAGAAATTTTAATACTGGATGAAATCTTAAATTATATCCAATGAAGTATTTATTTTTTAATTTTTTCGAAAACTTGTGAAATTTCGAAAAAATTGGTTTTTCTATAAGTATTATCCTTTTAATAAAATTTTTCTCTATAAAATCTAAATGTTGATAATGGTAAGAAGATGGAGAACAAATTAAAATATAATTTGGGTTAAAATTAATTATTTTTGTAAAATCTTTTTTAATTAGAGAATTAAATTTTCTTGAAGAAATTAAAAAATAATTAAAATTTTTGTTTATATTCTTCAAATTTTTATAATGATTTTTTGCGATTGATCCCGAACCTATTATTAAAATATTTTTAATCATATAAGAAAAATTTTTTTCCATGAAGTGAAACATAAGGTTTAAAAAATTTAGTTTTCGTTGATTTGATTCGTCTTAAAAGATTTTTTTTTGAAATATTTTTATTTATTAAATAAATTTTTTCTAAATCTTTTTTTGTTTTGAGAATTTTTGACCACTTAATTTTTTTATTTTTTTCAATGAGTTTCATTAAATTATGTTCATTTTTATTAAGTATTTTTATTATGTCTTTGGCTTGCTTAAACATTAATTTGTAGGTCTTTTCTAAACAACTTTGTACATTATCATTATTTCTTATTTTAAATCTTTTAACACTTAAAATTTTACCATTATCAATTTTCTGATTAATAATATGAGCAGTACACCCATAATATTTCTCATTATTTAATAAAGCAAAATTTATACATCCAATACCTCTATAATCTGGTGTCCCAGGGTGAAAATTTATTGCAGCTTTTTTACATTTTTTTAAAAACTCTTTTTTTAATATGTAAAAACTTCTAAATGAAAAAATATAATCAAGTTTGATTTTTTTAAATTTAGAAATTCTTATTTTTTCTCCTGAAAAACTTGATTGAATATAGTAAAAATTTTTACTTTTCTGTTTAAGAAATGACTTTAATTTATTTGAATAAATACAGTCTTTTCTTCCAAAAAATAATACGTTTCCCAGCATAATTAAATTCTAGTGTATTCTTTGAAATTCAATTAACCTTACTCCATTATCTATTGAGAATGATCTTGCTTTTTTCAAACCATCTCCAAGGAAGTTGAATAGGTTAGCTGTAACTATTCCTGAAACTTCATTTTTTTTCAATGGAGTAACAAAATGATCTGGCTTACCAGCGCCACCCATAAGCAAAACAGGTTTATTAAAATTATTTGTTAAATCTTCTAAACAGTCTAAGTTTAAACCTTGTGCAGTGCCATCTTTTTCTATGGAATTAATAATAATCTCACCAAAATTCAAATTTTCAATATTCTTAAAATAATTATTCAAAGTCATAGATTTTTTTTCAGCTGAGTTGGTAAAAGAATAGTTAGTATCATCGACTTTTTTATAATCGACCATTAAAGTTACAGCTTGTTCGCCATAAACTTTGGCAACTTTATTAATCGTTTCATTTTTTTCATGAGCAAGCTGATTAATTAAAATTTTATCAGCTCCATTTAAAAAACAATACTTTGCTTGATCGAAAGTCCTTATGCCGCCACCTAAGATTATTGGTACAAAGATATTTTCTTTTAATTTTTTTACATCTTTAAAATAATTATTTATTTCTTTTTTATCAGGATTTTTAGTAACTAAAGTTATCATGAGCTCATCAATATAGTCACAAGTTTCACCAAAACCGAAATTGTTTTTTAACCAATCCACATCTCCAACTTGTTGAAGTCTAAAGTTTCTACTTAAATGAAAAAAACCTTTGCTGTATAATAATGAATAAATTACTCTTTTATAAACCATTTATCTAAGCTCTATAAAATTTTTTAAAAGTTTTAATCCTATCCTATGACTTTTTTCTGGGTGGAATTGGGCACCAAAAATTTTTTCTTTTTCAACAAAAGATATAAATTGATCTCCATAAATAGTTGTGGATGCAATTGCTAATTCGTCTGTTTCTTTTACTCTATAATTGTGAATAAAATAAAAGGGAGATGGATTTGGAATACCTTTCCATATTATTGAGTTGCCATGATTCACAAAATTAAACCCCATATGCGGTAAAGGCAATTTATTTTGAGAATTGAATTTTTTACAATGGCCTTTAAAAAAACTTAGCCCTAGAGATAAACCATTTTCGTCACTAGTTTCAAATAATAATTGCATTCCCAGACAAATCCCTAAAATAGGCTTAGACTGTGAGGCAAATTTTTTTATAGCATCAAACCAACCAGATAGTTGTAGCTTTTTACTTGCGGTATTAAATGATCCCACGCCAGGTAAAATTAAATGTGAGTATTTATCCAAATTTGAAACTTTTTTTAAAGATTGAAAATTATAACCTAAGTGTTTAATTGCATTTTCGACAGAATCAATATTTCCAAAATCTGCATCAACAATAACTATTTTTTGTTTTGACATTAAAAAATTTATGAAATTTTAAATCTAGGTATCCACTTATTTTTTTTTTCAAATAAATCTTTGTTTGCCCACTTATCTATGTTTTCAAGGAACTGCTTCATAGAAATTTTATAGTAATTACAATATTCCTCAAAATGCTTTTCAGGATAAATATCATCATACAATTGAACTAATTGTACAGCTTGATCCCTAGACATTGCTCCTCTTCTCACATCTATAGCGGCGTCACTAGTGGCTCTTCCAAAGCCAAACTTTAAATACATAAAATACATGTGTAGTTCAAATAGACTTTGGTCTGTCATAGAATAGTTAGTATATGTTCCCTCATTTAAAGTTTTATTTTCCTTTAACCCACAATGCTCTTTGGCAACCAAATAATTCCTATAAGGATCCCAATTCTCATAAAAACTCCAATGTGTTATTTCAATTTTTAAGTTTTCCACCTCTTTTTTACTTGGAAAAGTAAACCAGTATAATTGTTGGTCTGTTACACCCTCTTTTTTTGCTTTGGATATTACCTTGTCATATCCTGACTCCATATAAGCTGAAATTTGATAATCTATTCCGTAGATTCCATTGTCTTTATGTTTTCTGTCACCGCCATACTCGACTTCGCCATCTTCCGAATAAAAAATTAATGGAATTTTCATTAGTGTAGCTAATCTTAGAACAGATGTGTGTATACCAATTAACCAGCCATAATATGGAAATCCCATTTCAAGAAGACCAATTCTATTGAGCACTCGCATTGCTTCTTTGTCGCCAGTGATATGAATATGATTATATCCCTTTGCTATAAAACTATCTAAATTTTCTTTTCCTAGTTTTGTTTCCATACTTGGCCTGAAAGTTACTGTTAAAGGATTTAATTTATATTTATTTTTAATATTGTGGCTTACGTAAGACCCATCTTTTCCGCCGCTTACAGTAGTAATGCAGTCATATTTTTTTCCTAATGATTTATGTTTATTCAACAAATTTTTAAGTAATTTCTCTCTTTTAGACCAGTCTAATGTTTTTTTTTCCTCGGCCCATTGACAAGCAGAACAAAAAACTCTTTTATCAAAAGTTAAACGTGGTCTAGTTGAAGGCATCACGCAATTTTTACACCAAAAAAGATTTTCTAAAACTTTATTGCTCATTTTTGTTATCAAATAGAGGTCCAGCCCCCATCAACAGTAAAGGTGGATCCAGTTATGTAAGAAGATGCATCAGATGCTAAAAATAAGACCGAGGCTGCAATTTCTTGAGGTGTACCTAATCTTCCTAGAGGACATAATTCTGAATAATTTTTGACAAATATTTTATCTTGTTTTTTATTTTTTCCTTTAACATGCCCTTGTACACCTCCAGGGCAAATGGCATTTACTCTTATACTATTTTTACCGTAATAAGAAGCTAGCTGTTTTGAAAAATTAATTATTCCTCCTTTTATAATTGAATAATTCATATTTTCTTTAATCTTCGTTTTTTTATAAATTGTCATATTTTGTCCAACCAAACCGTAGATAGATCCAAAATTAATCACCGATCCTTTAATTTTTTTTTGTTTCATTGACTCGCAAACTTTATGTGAGAGCCATGTATAAGAATTTAAGTGCAAATCAATATTTTTTTTAAGCAATTTTAGGCTATTATTTGAGAAGGAACTTTTACTCCAATCTTTTGTAGCCGGATATGAACAATTGATAAATATATTTGGACATCCATACTTTTTGATGAAAATTTTAAATTTATTATCAATGCTATCTGTATTTTTTAAATCAAAATAAATATATTTAAATTTTGTTTTAGAAAAGCTTTTTTCAAGTATCTTCCCTTTTGTTCTATCAATATCAAAAACAAAAACTTCTGCATTAGCAGAAAGTAGAGCCTCGGAAATTTCAGAGCCCAATAAACCACAGCCACCAATGATAAATGCTTTTTTGTTTTTTAAATTAAATTTATCTAAATAATTTTTTATCATCTTTAATAAGTAATTTTACTAAATTTAAATCATAAATATCATCAATATCAATTGATCTGTTTCTTGGCATTAGAAATATTGAAGTTTTTTTGTTAAGTAACTTCATTTTTTTAAAAAGGGCTTCTCTTGAAAAGATATAAATAGATGCATTCATTTCATAAACTTTTGGTGCATCTTGTCGTCTAACAATATCAAAATCCGAAGTATAACTTCTAGAAAATTTACTTGAATTTTTTGTGTATTTAATTAATTTAAATTGATTTTTTTTTTTTTCGACCATATTGAAGTATGGATTTTTTTTTGCATCACATACTGAAATAAGATTGCTAAATTTATTTTTTTTAAATTTTGTTATTGCTTTTTTTATATCATTAATTGTTCTTAATGGGGCAGTTATATCGAGATCAACACAAATTTTAAAAGATTTATTAAAATATTTTTCTGACTCAGATAAAGCGTGTCTGATAGCTAATAACTTTGAACTACTGTCTGATGCAAATTTTTTTGGTCGTAGAAACCAAGATTTGGCTCCATAATTTTTAGCTACACGTTGAATTTTTTTAGAGTCAGTCGAAACAATTATTTCGTCGAAAATTTTTGATTTTACTGCTTGTCTAACTGTGTAAGAAATCAGAGGCTTATTATTAATTTTTCTTAATGCTTTATTAGAAAGACCTTTTGATCCTCCGCGAGCACAAATGGTGCATAATATACTCATAATTAAATACCTTTGAATGATTTCTGCAAATCTGACAACTGGCCAAGATCGGTCCAAGAATTTGAAGGTATTAAATAAACTCCTGTTTTATATTTATTTTTTATACATTTTTCAATTAAGTCAGTCATTTCAAATTTTTTATTTTTTGGAATCAATTTTATTATTTCTTTTTTTACAAAGTATAAGCCTGTGTTAGCTATAAAATTAAATTTTGGTTTTTCATCAATTGAAATTAAATTATTTGCCTTGAGTTTGCAAAAACCGTAAGGAAAAACATGTTGCGTTTTAGAAACTGCCAAAGTTATAAAATTATTATTTTTTTTGTGATTATCATAAAATTTATTGTAATCAATTTTAAATAAAGTATCACAATTCGTAATGATAAAATCATCCGAGTGAATTTTTTTAATAAAATATATTCCCCCGGCTGTTCCGAGAGTTTTTGGCTCTTTTACATAATTTAATTTAAAATTATTTTTCTTCGATCGAAAATAAGATTTAATCAATTCTGCTTGATGATTTAAAACTAAATGAAACTTTTTAAAATTAAAATAGGTAAAATTATCAATTATATGTTCTAGCATAGGTTTTGAATTAATTGGAATTAAAGGTTTAGGCAAAATTTCTGTGTAAGGTTTGAGCCTTTCACCTTTTCCGCCTGCCATGATAACAACATCAATATTTTTAAGTTTTAATTTTACTTTTTTCGTATTGAAGATCTGAGGCCAGGTTATAACTTTTTGTACTATATTCTTCGAGTCAACAACTGGTAGAGCGCCGTACTGACCTTTAACAAAAATTTTTGAAATTTTATCTAAATCTATATTATTGATATTAATTTTTTTAGGTGAATTATTATACAGAGGTTTTATACTTGAGCCTATTTTAACATTTTTTAAAAGAGCTTTTTGAATATCTCCCTCAGTCAAAGTCCCGAGTAATAGATTTTTATCATTAACTACCACCACAGTACGAGTTGCATTCTTTTTAATTTTGATTATAGCTTTTTTAATAGTTTCGTTTTCGCTTATCAAAAGTTTGTTTTTATTTTGCATTTTAATAGTCAATAAATTTTTTATTTAAGATACCCTTCAGATTTACTTTTTTCAGGAATTTTATAATTTTATCAGAACTTTTTCCACCGTCATATGGATTTTTGATTTTTTTTAAATTTTGATTAAATTTTTTTGAATATAAAAAGTTAATTTTTGACTTAATTTTTTTCTCATTACAATCAACATCTATTACACTTTTTGCTTTAACTCTTCCATTTTGTCTATTACCGATATTTATTGTTCCTTTTTTATAAGATGGCATTTCAATAATTCCACTCGACGAGTTTCCCATCATAAAATCTACCTGATTACAAATTGAATAATAAAGCTCATCCCCTAGTGATTTAAATAAAAAACTATTGTTATTTTTTTTTAAAAATTTTTTTATTTCACTAATTATAGTTTTGAAATTACTATCAGCACCAGGCATTGTAAAAATTAAAGTCGTATTTTTCATTTTTTTTAAACTATTTAAAATTGTGATTATATTTTTCTTATTTTGACTTCGGGATTTAAGTGTTTCTGAATGATAAGTAATAAGTATATTTTTTTTACGAAATTTCAGTTTTAATTTTTTTTCAATTTGATTTCTACTTAGAAACTTAGACTTGTTAAGTGACTCTACGCCTAAGGAACCTATATTACATATATAATTTTTATTTTCACCAAGTTGCCTGACCCTATTATAGTGCTCCTTTGTAGAAACAAAATGTATATGTGATAACTTTGTTATAGAATGTCTTAATGCTTCGTCAATTACTCCCTCGGTTCTTTCGCCGCCATGTATATGCGCTATGGGAACGCGATTAAAACAAGCCGCAACTGCTGCTGCATAAATTTCATATCGATCACCTAAAATCATTAATAAATCTGGTTTAATTTTATTTAAAGTATTTGAAAACAATTTTACACCCAATGAAAAATATTGAGAGATATCACTTTCATTATCATTATTTATTTTGAGATTTAATTTTCTCACGACATTTATTTTTGAGCTAGAAATTTGATTAAAATTGTTTCCGAAATCTTTAGATAAGTGGGAGCCTGTGATAACCACGTGATCCTTAAAAAATTTTGATATATTAAATTTTTTTATTAAATTTTTTAAGATAAAAAACTCAGCTCTAGAACCTGTAACAATACAAATTTTCATTATTTAAACCTTAATATTTTGATCTTCAGCAAAATAAAACTTAGAATATTTTCCTAAGATTTTATTCCATTGTGATGCGGGTATACCTTGTCTAGCTCTTTTAGTGGTTATGTTTTTGACTGAAAATTTATCACCTGGTTTAATTTTTGATAACGCAACAATTTGTTTTCTGGCGATTTTAGCTATTTTCAATTCTTCTTTGTAAGGTTTCTTTTGATATCTACCTATGCTTTTTTTAAAGTCATTTAATTTTTTTACATAGTTTATCAATTCATTGGGAGATAAACTTGCCTTGTGATCTGGACCTTTTGCAAATTTATTTAATGTGAAATGTTTTTCAAAAATCTTTGCCCCTAAGGCTAGAGAAATTAAAGATGCCTCGCTACCAATGCTGTGATCGGAATAACCCACATTTAATTTTAATTTATCTTTTAAGTACCTTATCGACATCAAATTTAATTTTTCAATATTTGCAGGATACTCGGTGCTACAGTGTAAAATAGAAATATTTTTTTTTTCCATTCCATTTCTTACCAAAATATTAATCGCATTTTTAACTTCTGCCAGATCGCTCATACCAGTAGATAAAATTATATTTCTTTTTAAAGAACCAATATATTCTAAATAAGGTACATTATTTATTTCCCCTGATGGTATTTTAAATGTTTTAACTCTTAATTTTTTCAAAAGTTTTATGCTATTAATATCAAATGGACTTGATAAAAATTTAATTTTTTTTTTTTTACATCTTTTTATTATTTTTATAAAATCATCTTTTGATAACTTGAGTTTATCTAGAAGTTTAAAATGTGTTTTATCAGAGGACCCTTTTTTTTGATAATTAGCTAATCCTAGATTTTTTGTAGTTACTGATTTTGGATCAAATGTCTGAAACTTTATAAAGTCTGCTTTTGCTTTAGACGCTACATCAATCATCTTAAGAGCTTGAGATAATTTGCCGTTATGATTAACACCGGCTTCGGCGATTATTATAATTTTATTATTCATTTAATAGTTAGATTTTTAGTAATAAAAATTTGATTTTTTAAAATATTTCAAATTCTCTTTTTTTTTGTACCAATTTATCGTTTTAATTAATCCAAGCTCAAGACCTTTAGCTCCCTTATTTTTTGGAGACCATTTCAAAATTTTTTTTGCTTTTTGTGTTGAGGCTAAAAGCCTAAGAACTTCACTTTTATTTGGTCTTTTTCTAATTTTTTTTGTCTTAAGAACTTTATTTATTTTTAATATTTTACAAATTTTTTTTACAAGTTCTTTTATTGATATTTCGTATCCAGAACCAATGTTTATTATATTTCCAATACTTTTTTTATTACCTATTGCTGAGATTATACCTTCAACTGTATCTTCGACAAATAATAGATCTCTTTTGGGAAATAAAGATCCAATTTCAATTTTATCGCTATTTAATGCTTGGGTTATTATCGTAGGTATTATCGCTCTAGTGGATTGTCTTGGACCATAAGTATTAAAAGGTCTAATTATAGATACAGGTAATCCATAAGATTTATAGTATGAAAGTGCTAATTGATCAGCGGCAACTTTTGAAGCGGCATAAGGTGATTGGGCATTGATGATAGAATCTTCTTTTATTGGCACCCTTTTAGGTGTTCCGTATACTTCGCTTGTAGAAATTTGAATAACTTGTTTAATTTTTCTATTAATGGATGCACTTAATATATTTAATAGTCCATTAACATTTGTTTCAATATATGATCTGCTAGCTTTATAGGAGTAAGGTATGCTTATTAAGGCGGCTAAATTAATAACTACATCAACTCCTTTTAAAGATTTATCAATAAATTCTTTATCTCTTACATCTCCTAAAATTACTTCAATTTTTTTCTTAGTGCTTTCTTGAAATGTATCAATCCAGCCTAATGAATTAAAAGAATTATATAAAACTAAAGCTTTTACCTTATGTCCTTTTTTTATTAATCCTTCAATTAAATGAGACCCTATAAATCCTTCAGCACCTGTTACAAGTATTTTCATATTAATAATTTTTTGAATTTAACAACCTGTGATCCTTTATGGTATCTACTTCAAACCACATTTTATTATAATTAACCACTTTAACTATTTTTTGATTTTTTTTAACAAATTTTGAAAAAAAAGATGTTATATCAATCTTATTAATATCTATCTTTTCAATTTGTATAAATTTTGAAATTATTTTCCAGCCTTTTGGTGAGATCTTAAAAAGACCAGCAAACTGACCTTTGACGGATGACATGGTTTCTACTTTACCTCCAATCCTTGTCAAATATTTTCCTTTATAATCAAAATTTTCTAAATCCTTCAAAGGATTTTTAAATCTCAATTTCCAAATCTTTTTCCAATTTACGTTATTTAAAATTATTATATCTCCTTTTTCTTGAATTAGGAGTTTTAATGCTTCTTTATCGTAAATAATGTCAGAGTATGAAATAATACACATATTATCGTGCAATATTTTTGTTGCTTTAGATAAAGAATAAAAAATATTAGTAGATTTCCATTTATTATTTAAAATTTTTTTTTGAGGAAATTTTTTAAATAAATTTTTTTTATACCCCACGACTATATTAATATCATTGATATTATTTTCTTTAAAATTATCTATAACAATATCGATATATCTTTTATTATTAGTCTTATTAAATGACTTGGGTTTTTTTTTGGTTAAATGTCCTAATCTAGATCCTCTTCCTGCTGCTAAAATTATTCCTTTAATCATTTAATTAAACAATGCTCCGCACTTTGTAAAAAGTCAATTTTACAAATATATAATTGTTCATTTTTTTTTACTAAATAGGTTTAATTAAATAGTTATCTTTTTTGATAGAAGTTTTAATATTTCCTATAAGTATATCTATTTTACTTTGTTGAACTTCAATAATTCTAAAAATTTTATCTATAAATGGACCTGATATAAATTTATAAGATTTTTTCAAATCTAGTTGGTAAAAATTAAATCTTAAATAACCATCTTCATTTTCAGCTTTTTTGCACTTGCTGATAAATCTTATAATTTCACTTTGGAATAATTTATGTCCATTTAAAATGGATTTCATTCCTCTACAAAACTTTATGCTATTTAAAAATCTCTCATTAGATAAGTTCTCATGAAAACAAAACATATAATCACCGAGTAAGTTAATTTCTTTTATCATAGGTTTTTGTTTATAAATGTTTTTAATACCAATTTTAGGTATATAAAATTTTAAGCTTTTTCCTATTTTTTTATGCAAATCATTTTTCAAAAGATTTACATTTTTTTTATCAAATTTAATAATTGCCCACATAATCTAATTAAATATCTAACTCTTTTTTTAACTCGTCATATTCTTTCATTTTTCTTTTCATGAAATTGATTGTAAGTTTTGTTCTTTCTGCTATTCCTTTAGGTGTGACTATGTAACTTAAATGTTGAATTTTATTTTTATTTTTCTGAAAATTTTTAAGTTTAACAAAACCTTTCTTTTGAAGAGCTTTAAGGCAATAATTTAATTTTCCTAAACTAAAACCTAATTCTTGAGCTAATTCTCTTTGAGAAGAGTTTGGTTTTTTTTGAATTTTCCTAAGTAATTCAAACTGATCTTGGTTATTTTTTATTTTGTTCATTAATTGAACATTATACGTTCATTTTTTGAACAGTAAAGAAAAAAGTTAAGTTTAAATAATCTAAAAATGCTATAATTACCTGATTTTTAAGTTTTAATGGGTCTAATTAAAATCTAGTAAAGATTTTTTATATATAGTCTATTTTTTGTTTCCAATTTTTTTACATAGGAAAATATTTGCTCCACCTATAAATTTTAAAAAAAAGGAGAAAATGAAAATTTTATTTAAAAAAATTAATATTTTATCTAAAATTGGAAAAGTTAATTTAGTAAAAATATTTTTATTATTATAAAAAAAAGGTAAACTGCACGAACGGTAGATAGATAACTTATTTTTGGTGAGTATCATTTTAAGTCTTCCATATGAGAGTAACCGTCTATTGGTTTCAAACTTCCAGACATCGTTCCATCCTGTTTTTAATAGCCAACTATTCATCCACCAAGAATTTTTAAATTTTTTAAAATACTTTCTTAGCTTTGTTTCAAGCAATAAAGATCTGAGAGTATCAGAATGAGAATATTGATGATGCTCGTTAATTAAAAATTTTGAAAAGTTTATCAAAAATTTTCTTGGGTGTATCATTTCATTAATTTGAAACGTATTAGATTGGGCGATAATTAAATAACCATTTTTTTTTAATACTCTTCTGCATTCTCTCATGCAAAAGTTTGGGTCTATCACATACTGTAGAGCTCCAACAATGATAATTACATCAATTGACTGATTTGTTAATTTAAGTTTTTTGTCCATTGATCCCACTAAAAATTTTGCCTTGCCGGATTTAACTGATGATTTATTTTTTTTTCTAGCGAATTTAGCTAATGGGGCAGAAACATCAATTCCATAAAATTTTTTGCATTGTTTAATAAAATATTTTGCATTTTGTCCTGCTCCAAATCCTAATTCAAGAATTGTAATTTTTTTTCCTAATTCCAAACTTTTGAGATATTTAAGAACAGCATCTCTTCTCGAGTTCATGTAATATGTAATTCCATCCTCTTTAGAGTATTTAAATTTATCGTATTTTTTTACATAATTATATGTGTTCCATAACTTTGAGGTATTAATTTTGTAAAGAGTTTTTTTTTTCATTTAATTAAAAATTTTTTTAAGTCTTTTGTTATTAATTTCATCAATAACTTTATCTCTTTCAGGATGCCACATCCAGCCTTCCCACGGAAAAAATTTATGTTTTATAGACTCAATATTTCCATCAATAGATTTGGTCGTAATAAAAAAATTTTTTGGACAGTTTTCTAACGAAAAATCATGATAACTATTTGATTTTTTTGGAAATTTTTCTTTCGTAAAATTTATTAACTTGTGATTTTTTTTTACATGATTTTTTACTTTAATCAATCTACTACCAAATCTAACACCCATGAATTGCATCCCTTGACAAATTCCTAGTATTGGTAATTTATATTTAAAGGAGTAGTCTAGTAAATAACTTTGAAATTGATACCTAAGGCTTTTTTTTTTAACTTCGTTACCACCCGATAATATAATGCCTCGCGGCTTCAGCGATTTTAAAAATTTGTACAATTTTTTCTTTGGGAGACTTAATAATTTGTTAGGAATTACTATTGGATTAAAAGAGTTTTTTATTAACCAGCTAATTAAAGCATGATCAATTTGATCATTAATCTCTTTCCTTTTAATATTTATTGAGATTTTGGGATTGATTAATATATTTTTCATTTTTAAAGCAGCATAGTTTCTGAAAATGGTCTAATTTTGTCACAGTATTATTTGCTAGTTAACATATTGTTGACAGGCAGTGAAACAGTATATATAAACTTTTTTCTATGCAAATTAAAGAATTGTTGACATCTCTTCATCCAAAAATAAAAGATATGGCTTTTATGAGTGAACTTGTTTCAGGCAAATTTAAAAGAGACGAGGTTTTAAGAAGTGAAGTAGTCGAACTATACAGAGCTTTAGATACTAGACAAAAAATTCAAGACATATACAAAGCAAAACTTAAAGAAGGAATTGAACAAGGTTTGATATCAAAGGAAGACCTAGAAGTAATGCAAGAGGTAATAGATGACGAGGGAGAAACAGCGGACCACATCGATCATTTAGATATGCGTTTTAAGCTTTTTGTTGGAACAAATATCAAAAGAGGTAAATTCCCAAAAAAAAATGAAGAATTACAAAAAATTAATGACGAGTGGGTAAATATTTGTAAAGAGGCTAATATTTGGGAAATAATGGCTTGCCATTGCGCGATAGAAGGATGGTATCCAGCCATTTCAGAAATGTTTGAAAAAGAATACAAGAAAAGAGGTTTTACAGAAGAAGAGTTAGAAATATTTATCGCTCATCAGGGAGCAGATGTTGAACACTCAGAAGCACAATACTCTATACTAGAAAAAAACTTTTCCAAAATCGATCCTGCTAGAATTAAGCATATGGTTGAGAGAACATTCAGAACTTCTAAAGGTTACGAAAAAATGAAACTTGAGTTCGCAAAATCAGAAAAGCCTCTAGATCAATTTTTTCAATAATTAAACTAAGCTTTCATTTTATTAATTGCTAACTTTCTTATGATTGGGTGAGCGAGGTAGTAGTGTAATTTTTTGATCTTTTTTTGTGGTCTAGCTTTTAATTTTTTCAAATTTTTAATTAAATATTCTAAACAAATTTCTCTTATTTTAATGTCATAATTTCTATCAATATCTTTTATTATTTTTGGAAATGGAAATTTTTTACAAAACAAAATGTCACCTCCATCAATATTTGAAGACATTATAATTGCACTACAACAAATCTCCTTTTTTCTTAGTAAACTGTAATATATAGAAGTAGCGCCCCTAAAAAGAGGCAATCTTCCGGGGTGAAAATGAATTAAATTTTTAGTTTTTAAAAGTCTTTTATTTTTTATTATTTCACCATGTGGCAGTGATAGTATAAAGTTTTTTTCTTTACGATTTAATATATATCTTGCTACATTGCTACTGAGCCTGTTCGAAGAAAAACTTTTTTTTTTAATAAGTTTTTGTTTTAAAATCTTTAAAATTCTTTTTTTTATGTAATGATTTTTGTTATCATTAACATGTATCACCTCTTTTGGTTTTATTTTAAGTTTAATGAATACTTTCAAATATTTAAGAGATCTTAGGTTGTTGCTAATTATTACTGATAAATTACTAATCATTGTCTAAGAATTCTTTTAATAATATTTTTCTCTTCTTTGATCAAATTTTTAATCAAAACATAATTATAATACTTGTACTTCCCTTTATTTATACTCAGCTTATCTAAAATTTTTAAAATAATGTTTAACTTTTGAAAAATATCAATTCTTTTTAATTTTAATATTAAATGCCCAAGATAGATATATGTCTTAAATGAAGTTTCTTTAGAGGATTGTAGGACAAATTTTTTATTATATCTTTCTTTAAGTTGAAAATTAAATTCAAATTTTTTGTAAAAGGTTTCTATTTCTTTTTGATTAATTTTTTTTTTTTCAAAACAATTTTTTAACCGAAAAAGAGTTAAATCCTTTTTAATATTTTCTTTCGAAACAAAAGATTGTTTTTTAATTTGATTTTCAAAGTTAGATCTATAATTAAAAAAATCGTTTAAAAAATTTTTGTTATGATAGTTTGCTTCCTGGTATTTATTTTTAATAAATGATTTTAAATTTTTTTTATAATTTTTCATACTTTAACAATTAATTTAATTAACCTCAATTTTTTTCAAAGCGCAATTTAAAATGATATGATTATTATTTTTAAGGTCTTCAAAAATTTTTTCACCAACACCAATAGCAGCAGGAATTTTTAATTCATTACATCTAATGGACATGTGAGAATTTGCTCCTCCAAATTTTGTTATAAGTCCTTTAATATTAAAATTAAATAACCAATCAAACCCTGGATCAGCATTTTCAATTAAAACTATTTTATTACTAAAATTCATTTTTTTAATGTTTAGTTCATTATCTATATAAATAATTTTAGATATAATTTTTTTATTTCCAATAAAATTAGGAGATGAAACTTGGAAAGGAATTACATCAACGCCTTTTGGATCAGTTAATAATAAAGGGAGTTTAATATTGAGATTTACTCTGTAATCATCTTCTCTCTTTTTAATTAAATTAAAAAGTTTAGCTTTTGAAAGTGAAATTTCTTTTATATTTTTTAAATCATTTATTGTGGCAAAAGAAATCTGTTTTTTTGTCAAATTTTTCGATTTGGCTATAATTGAAATTTTTTTTAAAATAATATCTACATTTTTGGTGAAAACAAATTTGCTATACTCTCTTGATTTAAAGCCTTCTTTTAAATAATTTATAAATTGTTCATATTTCAGATCTAATTTACATTTTTTTAAAATATTTTTAATCTTTTTTATCTTAGATTTACTTAATAAAAACTTTTTTTTCTTTTTTAAATTAACATTTTTTTTTATAAAAAAGTCTTTTTTAAATAAAGAGTAATTTTTTGAATTTATGTCATAAGTTCCAGGTCTTAAATGACCGTAATTTTTTTTAAAATTAGAGAATGTAATCAAGTTTTTTGATAAAAGTTCACAATCGTAAATAAATTTAGAGGTTACTGTTTCAAGACTTTGTTTAAAGTTTTCAATATCTTTAATATTTATAATTTTAAGCCTAGCCAGAGATCTCAACAAATTTTCAGCAATAAAAGCATGTCTTGCAAGTATTGAAAAAGGTATTATGCCATTTTCAATTGTTTCTTCGATTATTTTAAATATATTTTTTTCTTTTTTATAATCTTCCTGCTTGGAATTTAATTTCTCAATTTTTTTTAAGTTATAATTGATGGATCCTTTTGATTTATTATTTAAATTAATATTAAAGATTTGAAGGTATTCTTTTTTTAAACTTCTGATTTCCCCCTTTTTTAAAAGTTTTGGACAAAGCTCTTCGACTCTTTTTTCAAAATCAAAAATAAAACAATTAATTGCAATATCAAACTCAATTTTATCATGTAATGAAGGATTTAATTTTAACTTTGAGACATAATAATCAATTAATTTTTTTTCTAATAATCTATTTATTTTTTTTGGTGTAAATGAAATAAAGCTTTTTCTTACATCAATGAATGATTGTCCTAAGAAAATCTTCATCAAATCTTTTTTTTTAAAGTTATCGTTATAGCCCATAAGAGATCTTGCTTTTATCCAAGAAGAATCTAGAACAAGAGTTTTGTATAAAGAGGATAATAATGGATACGGATGTTTGCCAATTATTTCAGCTGGATTCCAGTCCGGCATTTGCCCATAAACTGTGTTCCAGGATTTAAGATTATTTTTAATTTTATTTTTTAAGTTATCTAATTTTAAATAAATTTGATTATCAAGTTTCTTTGAAATATTTTTATTTAAAATTAATGGTCTAACCTGCAAAATATAGATCTCTAATCTTTTCGTGATGATAAATTCTATATCTAAAGGTAATTCATTATAAATTTTTTCAATTTCTTGAATAGCTTTTAAAAGTTTATGGAATCTTTTTGACTTAACATCTGAAAGTTTTTTTTTTAAAACAAATAAAACTCTGTTTGAATTTAATGAGTTTCCAGAGGTTACTGTGTCTGACTTTCCACTTATATCGTCATAATTAATCACATAATAATTAACTGCTGTATTTAAATCTTTATTAAAAACTACTCCAGAACAGTTAATTTCACTTATCATTTTTTGTACTAAAATTTTTGATTTTTTTTTTGAAATTTTTTTATAACTCTTAATTATTTGATCAATTTTTTTTTTTATCTCTACGGTATTTCTAGTGCTTACATTCAAAAAGGAAATATATTTTCCAGCATTTGAGCTTTTAATTCCATCTTCATCTGCTGCTGAAGATCTTATAACAATTTTGCCATTAAAATTGTTTTTAATTTTTCTCAAAATATTATTTTTATTTATTTGCCAATCATAAACTGAAAAGAAAAAAGATTTTGGAATTTTGCTTAATTTTATTTTTTTTTTTAAATAAAATAAAGTTTCTGCCTTTGAATTAAACATATTATTTATCTATTGTCTCTTTTTTTCGAATATAAAAAAGTTTTTCAAAACCTAATAATTTTTGAAATGATTTTCTTGTAGATAGAAATTTTATTTTTTTATATTTTTCTTTGTAAACTTCTGGATCGATAATTCTTGGGCATCTTTCTCTCTTCATAATTGTTTTTGTAAATTTACTTTTATCAGTTTTTAAAAATTTACAAATTTTCTTAACATTTTTATGCGAGTTGACGGCAAAATCTTCATTTTCAAAAAAAAGACAATTTTTATCGTTTTTATATTTTTTATAATTTGCATACTCCTGTTTTAAGCAAAACAAAACTTCTTCGATTACCCTATCCATTGGATTTGTTTTTGGATAATCTTTATATTTATTTAAGTAATACAACGGAAAAATATTTTTATTTTTTTTAAACATAATGATCTCATTAAAAATAATTTTTTCAATTTTCCCTTGCCCAATATTATAACAGCCATTTACATTTTCGATTGGATTTCTAAAGATGTTTATAAATTTATATTTTCTATTTACATCACGCCAAATAGGATAGAGCATCATTCCATCATGAGTATCCATACAAAAAATTGTTTTGTTTTTTTTATGTTTTTTAATTAAATGCTCTCCTCTTTTAATAAAAATTCGATCAATTAATTCACTAGGATTTTTAGAAGTAAATACGCTTGTTTCATCACCAATTCTGAAATTAATATTTCTACCAATAAGCTGCTCGTAAAAACTTTTATCAAGATAATGTCTAATTAAAAAAACTGCTGATTCTCTTTTGATTTTTTTTAAATTTGTTAAATGAAGTATCTGATCAACCTCTATCAATTTTCTCAGATGCTCAACTTTCTTTAATGAGGAAACAATTGGTGCAACCATACTTTTTCCTGAATTAAGACTACCAGTCACTACAACCACGTTATCAAAAAAATTCTTTTTATAAAGTTTTGGTAATGTCATAATCTTTTAAATTCAATCTTGATTTTTTTATCATTCAATATTTCTAATATTGATTTTTTTAAGAAAGGTTTTTTAAAATTATTATAAAAAACAAAATAATTTTTTTTGGGTTTTTCATATTTTATATGTACTCCAACAATATTTTTTTTTTTATAAATGTTTCTAATATTTCTTTTTTTTAAAATACCTATAGGAACGTCAATGAAAAATTGATAATAGTCACTATTTTTTTTTCTGATCCATTTTAACCATTTTGAAGAAATTGAAACCATAGAGACTATAATTAAAAACTTGCCATTTTTATTTAAAAAATTTACTAATTTACACACTCTCTCTGAATTTTTAATTCGATCTTTTGTACTGTAACCTAGATCGTTAAATATTAATCTAAAACTATCTCCATCTATGTGAATAATCTTTTTTTTAATCTTTTTGTTCATTTTTTTTATTAAATATTTAGAAAATGTTGTTTTTCCACTTCCTGACAAACCTGTAAACCAAAAAATCATATTAAAATTATTTTAATCAATTATTATCTAATGGATTTTCCTCTCCTGAAAAATTTTTTTTACTTAAGTATATATAGATTGTTAGATTTAAAATAGATGCTATTCCTGAAGCAGAAAAAAATAAAGTAATTAAAAAATTATTATCTATGTAATAATTAAATAATATTAACCATATACATAAATGCTGGATATCAAATAAAAATTTAGTTACACCTCCAAGAAAATCATCTCTAAGGTAAGGTTTTATTTTTTTTTTTGCACCTAGATCATTACACCACCTCGCAATTGCTGCATATCTATCAAGCAATAAATGTTGTATTGGTACCAAAAATATTACAACTAAGATAATTATGAAATATATACTTTTTGTTTGAACTATTTCATTTTCAATTAAATAAATTAAAAAAACAATATGTAGAAAGCTTATTACTAAAATGTCAAACAAACCGTCAATAAATCTTCCATAAAATGATGTTTTATTATTAAATCTAGCGATTAATCCATCTGTAAAATCGAGAATAAACGAAAATAAAAAAAAAATCACAATATAAATAATTTTAATTGAAAAAAAAATATAAAGAACAAAACCAATAAAGCCACTTAACAAGCTTAAAAGTGATATGAAATTTGGATTAATTTTAATAAGCATAGGCGCTATTAATATCCCAAAAAATCTATATAACCCCTCAAAAAATGAATTCTTGTCGTAATTAAAAAAATAAACTTTATTTTTTTTTAGTAGCTGCTTTAAAATGTTCATTGTTTATAGCAATTTTATAGATTTATCTTTTATAATGTAAATATAGTCACAATATTTTAGTATGTTTTTACTATGACTAACTATGACCATTGTTGTTTTTCCTTTTATATTTTTTATTTCTTCGGCAATTTTATTTTCTGTAATTTCATCTAAAGAGCTTGTAGCTTCATCCATAACAAAAATCTTTTTTCCATGGTAAAAAGCTCTACAAAGTGCTAGCCTTTTGTTTTGACCGCCAGATAATCTTACACCATTGTCTCCCACAAATGTATCAATCTTATTAGGCAAACTGTCTATCACTTCTTTAAGATTCGCTTGCTGAATTGCGTTATTAAGATTTTTATAATCAATTTTTTTTTGATCACTTTCAAGAGTTATGTTGGTAATTATTTTATCATCCAAAATTATTGGTTCTTGAGGCAAGTAAGCAATATTTTCTGAAAAATTTGAGCCTATGTTTTTACTTGATGCCCCATTAATTTGTATTTCACCTTTTTGTGGTTTCAAAAGGCCGAGCATAATATCTATAAATGTTGTTTTACCTTCACCAGATTTACCTATAACTCCAACACAATTATTTTTTTTTAATTCAAAGTTAGCATTTTCAAACACTTGAATCCCTGTGTTTTTATAAAAGAAGCTTACATTATTAAACTTCAAGTTTTCAAATTTATCAGCTGATATTGTTTTTTGATTTGAAAAGTTAATTTTTTTTGTTTTCAAATTTGTAATGTCGTAAATAATTTGACTTACGGCATATTGACTTAGGCTTAACCTACTCAAACTGCCTGCTATAAGTGAAATACTTGGAAGCAATCGAATAGCTGCAACTATGTAAGCGCTAACCAAAGGAATATAATTATTCAAATTAAAATTAGTGCTTAAAATATAAATTAATATCAACGAAACAAAAATAAAAAAAAATTCAAATACAAATCTAGGGCTATCTGTGATTAAAACTGAAGTTCTCTGTGTCTTAAAGACTATATTGGCAAATTTTTCCAATTTATATAAAAAAAACGACTCCTTTCCTAGTATCCTAGTTTCTTTAAAACCTCTCATACTATTATCAATAATATTGTAAGTGCCTCTCCATGCATTTGATTGATCAATTCCTAATTTAAGATTTATGGGTCTTAAAAAAATTTCGTAAAAAAGAAGAATTGGAATAATAATAAGAAAAAATGAAAATAAAATTTTGTAATTTAAAAAACCTAAAAATAAAACTATTACAAAAAAAATTATGGTCTCACAAATTATCTTTAAGTTAAGTTCAATATTAGTGTTACATTCTCTGCAAAGTTCTCTTACACTTTTAATATAATCCGTTGTTGACCGAGATGCATGATCTTCATATTTCATATTTTGATATACACTTAAAAGTTTTACTTGTAACAGTGCATATTGATGAAATGAAAAACTAGAAATCATCCATCTAATTAAAATTGAAATTACTGTTTTTAAAAAAAATATTATTATTAAAATAATTGTCAAAATTAGAATAAAATTTTCTTCAGAAAAATTATTTAAGATATTTAATTCAAAAGGAAAAATAGATTTTTCATTTTGTAAATCAAGAATTTGAGCTACATATGGGATTACTAATCCTAAACTAAGAATATCGGCTAAGCTCGATATGATCATCAAAAAAACTAAAAGAATTAGATAACTCTTTTTTGTTTCAGTTAGACTTAGCAAATTGATTAAATTCTTAAAATTATTTTTCATCTAAAAATTGCCAAACTTTATCAAATTTAAGTTTTTTTTGATTGCCATTTGTATCTTTATTCTATACTTATATCGTTCAATAATTGAACAGTAAAGGAGTTTTGGCTTTTAAATTTTTGAATTTATTTAAAAATTAATAATATCTTCAAACGATTGGTTTATTTAGTTAAATGATAATGATGAATCTTGAGTTTTTTGCACCATCTATACTATTTATCATTTTGTTAGTTTTCATTATCGGTACTTTACTTTTCGGAAGTTTAATCAAGTATAGCTATGAAGGTGGTAATAAATACAAAAATCTTGTTAAGTTTACATTATATTTAGCTGGTATACCTCTTAAATTAGTACGATTTTTTAAAACTAATTTTGTTGACCCAAAAAAACCCCCCATTCTTACTAAACATAAAGAGAAAAAAAGATTTCAGCAATTTTTAGAAAATAAAAGAGAAGGTCTATTAGTTTTACCTAGATATGATCATAGTTTAAGTAGAGCTGTTGTAGACATAATCTGTTTAAATAAATTTAGAACTATTCATACATACAAACATGATATTTCTAAAATGAACAAAAAAGTAAAATATACAAAAAGATTTGATAATCTTTATTTTCAAGACAATGAAACAAATTTTTTATATAAGCACCCACTTATTTTTGATGATGGATCTTTAATATGTAGCGGCATTTATTCGCCGTTATTTAAAATAGATTTTCAATCGAATTTACAATGGGTAAATGATGAAATAGTTTTTCACCATAACAAAGTAGTTGATCATGAAAATAATGTTTGGGTCCCTGGCCAATTGACTTCAAATACTGAACTTTTAAAAAAAATTATAAATGCAAAATTTAGAAACTACGCGATTGTAAAAGTCAATTCTAAAAATGAAATTTTATTTAAAAAAAGTATATTAGAAATTTTGATTGAAAATAAAATTTTAACGAGAAGTCATATTTATCAACTTCAGAATAATAATGACTTAAGCCATTTAAATTGTATTGAGCCAGCTCTTTCAGACACTGATTTTTGGAAAAAAGGTGATTTGTTCTTAAGTTTAAAACATTTTTCTTCAATTATACATTATAGGCCAAGTGAAAATAAGATAATTAATTATATTACAGGTCCTTATTCAAATCAACATGACATAAATATTCTATCAAATAAAGAAATATCAATTTTAAATAATAATAACTTTTTTATAGATAATAAATTTTCAGAAGTTTTAATTTATAATTTTCAAACAAAACAATTTAGAACACTTTTTAATGAACAGCTAAAAAAAGAAAACTTTAAAACATCACATGGGGGTGTTTCTCAACTACTAGATGACGGATCTTTAGTTGTTGAAGAACAAAGCCATGGAAGAATAATGCTGTTTAATAACGAAGGTGAAAAAGAGTGGGAGTTTATAAATAAAGATAAAAATGGCAACATTGGCAGTACTAGCTCAATAAGTATAATAGAGGATAGAACTTTTATAAATAAATTTAAATCAATAGTTGTTAATGAAACCAAATTAAATTAAAAGTATTTATTCAAATGTTAAAAGTTGCAAGAAAAATAATTCAAAAAATTTTGTTTAAAATATCAAGAATAGTCTTTTGGCTAACCCCTCACGAATATATTAAGAAAAATGATTTGGAGTCTAAATTGAAAGACAATTTAGCAGATGAAACATTTCAAAATTTTAAAGAAGATTTTAAAAAGAGTTCACTAATTTATTCAAGAGACGAAATTAGAAAATACGCTATAAAAACATCTTTATTAAATGACAAAAACAATGAGTTTTATTATTTAGAATTTGGTGTTTTTAAGGGTGGCAGTGCAAATTTTTTTTCAAAATACGTGAAAAAATATTACGCTTTTGATAATTTTCAAGGGTACAGAGAGGATAGAGCTAATACGGCAGCAGTTCTTGGCTCTAGAGATGATTTTAATCTTCAAGGTAAATTGCCTAAACTGAATTCAAATGTTGAACCAGTTATTGGGTGGGTAGAAGATACGCTAGAAGATTTTTTAAAGAAGCACAACCCTAAAATAAATTTTGTGCATTTAGATATAAACCTTTATAAGTCAACAAAATTTGTTTTGGAAAAGATCAAACCTTATTTAATAAAAAATTCAATTATAATTTTTGACCAACTTTATAATTATATCGGATGGGAACATGGTGAATATAAATCTTTAATAGAAGTTTTTAACAAAAATGAATTCGAATACAAAGCATTCCAAATTAATAGTAGAAAAAGTGTCATTCAAGTTAAGTAGTTATATCGGTTCTTTATTTAATAAATTTAATGTTTTATTTAATCTTTAGTGTCTTATTAGTTTTAATTATCTGTTCTTTACTTTTTGGAAGTATAATCAAATACTATTATGATGGTGGAAAAAAATACCCCTCTATAGTTAAAATTGCATTATTTGTAGCTAACATACCTTTGATTTTAAATAGTGTAGTAAATAATAAATCAGCTGACCCAAAAAAACCCCCCATTCTTACTAAACATAAAGAGAAAAAAAGATTTCAGCAATTTTTAGAAAATAAAAGAGAAGGTCTAT
>CACJAU010000001.1 GCA_902591415.1 uncultured Pelagibacteraceae bacterium | reverse complement strand
TAGCTGGTGCCATTGTTCTTGGCGCTAGATCAGGCAGATTTTCAGGTAGAGGAGAAGCTAAGCCTATGGCGCCTTTCGCGGCATCATCAATTCCATTAGCAACTTTAGGAGTATTTATCCTTTGGTTAGGTTGGTTTGGATTTAACGGTGGATCGCAATTAGCCGCTGGTACACTAGAAGACGTGTCTTCAGTAGCAACAATTTATATCAATACGAACTTAGCTGCAGGTGGTGGAGTATTAGCTGCTGCGACTGTATCAAGAGTAATTGGTGGTAAAACTGATGTAGTAATGATGCTTAACGGCGCAATAGCCGGATTAGTAGGTATTACGGCAGAACCATTAACACCAAGTCCGTTAGCTGCAATCTTTATTGGAGCGATAGCTGGAGTATTAATGTACTTCTCAACAAAACTATTGTTTAAAATGAAAATTGATGACGTAGTTGGTGCCATTCCAGCACACTTAGTAGCTGGAGTATGGGGTACATTGGCAGTGCCATTAACAAACGGTGATGTTTCTTTCGGAGCACAATTCCTAGGAACTATCTCAGTTGTGGTATTCGTATTCATAGTCTCGTTTATTGTCTTCCAAATTATTAAAAATACAATTGGATTAAGAATAAGCAAAGAAGCTGAAAGACTAGGAACTGACAAAGCAGAAGTCGGTGTAATAGCTTACGGTATAAGAGACTAAAAAAATTCCCTCCCTCGTTAGTTGGGAAAAATTATAAGGCCTGGTTCGGATCCCCCGTCCAGGCCTTATTTTATTTACAAGTCTCTTATGCATTTAAATCATGCTTCTAAACTTTGAAATTTGATATCAAGATCAAAAAAAAAAGGGGGAAACATGAAAAAATTAACATTCATTTTTATAGGTTGTATTTCTGCTTTACTAATAAGCTCACAAAGCTTCGCAGAAACTACAATGTCTCAAGAAGGACAATATATTTTTAACTCATTAGGGTTTTACCTTGGTGGAGTTCTAGTTGCTTTCATGGCTGCAGGTTTTTGTATGCTTGAAAGTGGATTAGTGACAACTAAGAGTGTGTCGACAATTGCCGCGAAAAATATAGGTAAATTTGCTATATGCTCACTCGTATTTTTCTTAATAGGTTATAATTTGGCTTATGGAGTCCCAGAAGGAGGTTACCTTGGATCTTTTTCAATTTGGACTGACAGTTCTGATGCTGGAACAGGTTACTCAGGATATTCTGACTGGTTCTTTCAAACCATGTTCGTTTGTGCAACAGCTTCTATTGTGTCAGGAGCAGTAGCTGAAAGAATTAAAATCTGGCCGTTCTTTATTTTTGCTGCGATTATGGCTGGAATTATTTATCCAATATCTATGGGTTGGCAATGGGGAGGCGGCTGGTTAGCTAGCGGCGGATTCTCAGATTTTGCTGGATCAACATTAGTTCATGGATGTGGCGGAGCAGCAGCACTTGCTGGAGTAATAGTTTTAGGTGCTCGAGAAGGAAGATTTGGAAGAAGAGGAGAAAAGAAGTCTATGCAACCATTTGCAGCTTCGAGTATTCCATTAGTGACTCTTGGAACATTTTTACTTTGGTTTGGTTGGTTTGGTTTTAATGGATTTAGTCAACTAGCAATGGGTACTTTTGATGATGTTAACGCAATTTCTAAAATTGCAGTAAACACTCATTTAGCTGGCGCAGCAGGTACTTTTACAGGCGCAGTATTGACAAGATTAATTGGTGGTAAAACTGATATTGTTATGATGTTAAACGGAGCTTTAGCAGGTCTTGTAGCTATTACTGCAGAACCTTTAACACCTGGACCAATCACAGCAATGATCATTGGATCTATTGGAGCAGTCATAATGTATTTTGGAACCAAAATTTTAGAAAGCTATGGCTTAGATGATGTTGTTGGTGCAATCCCAGTACATATGTTTGCTGGAATTTTTGGAACATTAGTAGTCCCATTAACAAATCCAGATACATCTTTTGGCACTCAATTTATTGGAACTGCCTCAGTATGTATCTTTAGTTTTGTTTTGTCTTGGGTAACATTTACAGTCCTTAAATCAACAATTGGATTAAGAATTAGTAAAGCAGCTGAAAAGTTAGGAACAGACAAAGCCGAAGTAGGAGTATCAGCTTACTCAATCAGAGACTAATTTGTATTTACTTAAAATAAAGGCCCGGTTATTCGGGCCTTTATTTTTGTGAATTTATAAAATCAAACACCTCTTTAGCGTGATCTTTAACTCTTACATTCGACCAAACCTTTTTAATTTTTCCTTTATTTATAAATACGGTTGATCTAATCGTGCCAAGAAACTTTTTTCCCATAAAAGTCTTCATTCCCCAAACACCATATTTTTTTTGTGTTTTTACCTCAGGATCTGAGAGAAGTTCAAAAGGAACTTTATATTTTTTCTTAAATTTTTCGTGACTTTCGATAGAATCTTTTGAAATTCCAATTATCTCACATTTAATTTTTTTAAACTTTCTATATAATTTTGAAAAATCTTTTGTTTCCAAAGTACAACCCGGAGTATCATCTTTAGGATAAAAATATATTAGTAATTTTCCTTTAATTTTCTTTAGATCAAAATTAGTTTTTTTTGTTCCAGAAAGTTTAAATGTTGGCGCTGTTTTATTTTCTCTAACTTTCATTATTCTCCCAAAGAGACTTAGCATTGATAAAAGGTGGAACCCCAAAAATTGAATTTATATTTGCACAATGAACAGCAAGAGAAGGAACTGGAGATAAGCAAGGGTTGGATTTATAAATTTTGTGCAAAGGCTCCTCCCATGGATCAACCCATTCAATTCCCATTTTTTCTAAATTATTATAATTATTTTCGATTAATTTTTTGCTAGTCATAAAGGTAACTAAACTTTCTGTAACTAGACGCCAATGATTTTTTTCTCCTAAGTAAAGCTTAGTATTCTCATCTTTGGAGTACAAATATGGATAATCTGATGGAAGCAAAATCAAGTCTTTAGAAAAAATAGTATTAAACTTTTCATAGGCATATATCATCTCAGTAATACAGTTTTCTGAATGTAAATAATCATCTTCAACGAAATAAATAATATCAACATCACAATCTTTAACAATTTGTAGAGAAGTGTAAAAATTTGCCATATTTGAAAACTTAGCTTTTGAATATCCAGGCTTAATTTTATCCTTAAACTTATCAATATTTATAGAAATAAAATTATTTTTAATTTCAGATTGATTAAGTATCTCTTTAATTTTATCGACATCTTCTTTCAAAGAGTTTGTGTCAGTGACAACCAAATCAAAATTTATATTTTGCAAATTTGTTTCAGCGATTTTAATGGATTTTATTAATGATCTTAGTGTTCTAAAAGTATATTCTCTTTTTTCTCTATCAAAAATTCTTTTTTTATTTTGATCCATTATTAATTCTGAAGTACAAGTTCTTAGGATAATTTTTATCGATTTTATCTTATATTTTATATCAATTTGACCTAAGGGAATGGTTATAGATTTTTTTCCTTGAATACTCAAAGTTTCATTTAAACTTTTATTAAGAGTAGGCGATTTAAAATTTGATTGATCAATAATTTCAAAACCGAATAATCTACATATTTTAATAAAAATTTTTTTGAAAAAATTAGTTTTATGTGTATTTTTAATTTTTTTCATTTTGGCTTAATTTATATATTAGTTTATATTGTAGTTCTATGAACATCAAATCATCTCAGACACTTGTAGAAGAGGCTCAAAAAAGTATTGAAACCTTAAATTCTAAGGAAGTAAAAAAATTAGTAGATAATAATGAAATAACATTGATTGATGTAAGGGATATAAGAGAAATTTGGAAGGAGGGCACAATAGAAAATTCTAAGCATATACCAAGAGGCATGTTAGAGTTTTGGCTTGATCCTCAAAGCACTTACTATCAAGCAAACAAAATTAAAGAAATGAAAAAATTAGTATTATACTGTGCTCTTGGATGGCGTTCAGCCTTAGCAACAAAAACACTTGTTGACATGGGTTTTAAAAATGTGGCTCATGTAGATGGTGGATTTGATGCACTTAAACAAAGTGGATTAAAAGTTGTTAAAAAAGAAAAAAAATGACTTATTTGTTTGCCTCTTTTAAAGCAAATTCTAATCTATCTTGGCCCCAAAAAATTTTATTGTTTGCGACAAAAGTTGGTGCACCAAAAATGCCCTTTTGGTAAGCATCACTTGTTTTTTTTCTTAAGGAGTCTTTTATTTGTGATGATGTTAATCTTAAAGTAAATGTTTTCGGATTTACATTTAAATTTTTTAATACTTTTTGAATAATTATTTCATCATTCATATTTAGTCCATCCTGCCAAATCTTATTAAAAATATTATCAATGTAATAACTTTTTATATTGTCCTCTTCAGCTACTAAAACACCTCGCATTAAATTAAGACTACGAATAGGAAAGTATGAATTGAACTTAAATTTTACATTATTCTTTTCTGCAATAAGTTTGCAATCCCTGATCATATGCTTAGCTTTTGCAGGAATAAACGCAGGAGCTTTTATTCCATGTAAGTTGTGTAAACCTCCAAGAAGAACTGGCATATATTTTATTTTGATACTTTCTTTGTTTTCAATTTTTCTCAATTCTTTATGTGCAAGAAATGAGTATGGACTTACAAAATCGAAGTAAAAATCAAAGGATTTAATCATTAAAACTAATTTTTTTTGTAAAGAAAATTCTAATAAACCAATAAATTATTATTCCAATTGGACCAGTAAAATAAGTTAAAATTAAAGATGGAATAGTAATAACTTTAGGTATTAAATATTTTCTACTATCTCTAACAATCCAAGAACCAGCAAATAAACTAATCGCTAAAAAATGTAACCAAAAAATTAATAATAATAGTTCATTAGCAAACATAGAATATAGACCATCCAAGCCACTATATAATTCAAATGCCTCAAAGATATTACCTTCTAAAAAAATAATATAAGTTAAATATGCATAACATACTCCTAAAAGTAGTGGTGCGATTACTGATTGAGCAAAAAAATTTGTAATTTGGTGGTAGGGAAAGAAAATTAGTAAAAGCCAAAAAGGGATCACTCCCCAGTTAGCAATTAAATAAATATTTTCGTTAGTTAATAAAGACATTAAATTATTTATCATTGAAAATAATATAGTATATTAAATTAATGAATCCCACAGCTAATAAAAGCGATTTTGATGATCTTGCAACTAATCTTAAAGATTTAGCTTATTCTTATTTAGAAAAATATAGTCCGTCAAAACAACAGCTTAAAGTTTATTTACTTAAAAAATATTTAACGAAAATAAAAGGAACAAAAAATAAAAAAGAGGTATCCGACATAATAGATAAAATAATTTTACATTTAGAAAAAAATAAAATTTTAAACGATGAAATGTACTCAGACTCAAAAGCTAGAATGTTTTTAAGAAGAGGATATTCTTTAAATAAAATTAATCAATCGTTAAGAAATAAAGGTATAGATAGTAAATATATTAAACAAAGTATTGAAAAAATTAAGGAAGACGAAATTGAACCAGATTTTGTATCGGCTTTAAAGCTTTGTAAAAGAAGAAGAATTGGTCCAATAAGGCCAGAAAGTAATCGAGATTTATTTTATAAAAAAGATATGGGTATTTTGGCAAGAGGTGGTTTTAGTTTTGAATTATCAAAAAAAGTTCTAGATTTAGAGAAAGAGGAATTTAATAAATTAATCAAGATTATTTGATTTTCTTTTCTTTTCCTCTTCTACTAAAATATCAATTTTTCTTTTAAGGGCGTTTCGAACCAAAATAAAAAAAAGGACTCCAAAAAATGTTACAGATAGAACTATTATTAATATTGTTTTAATCATTTAAATTTTCTGATCGTTTTATTAAAAGACTAGGATTTTTATAATCTTCTTTACCGTATAAAAAAGGCTTTTCATCTAATGTTTTTATTATCGCTCCTGCATTTTGAGCAACTGCATGACCCGCTGCATAATCCCACTCATTAGCTCTTTCCCGAGCAGCATAAATATCATACTCTCCTGATGCAATAACACAAAATTTATAAGAGCTAGCCATTTTAACTATTGAACTTACTTTGAATTCTTTCAATTTATTTAAAATAATATCTGGAGGCTTAATAACGCTAGTTAATGCAACTATTTTGCCTTTAGGTTGTTGCTTAGCACAATTTATTTTCTTTGTTTCTCCCTTTTCAATTAAATAACTTTCTCCGGGACTATAGGTGTAAAAAAGCCGCTTCTTTTTTGGTACTCCAACCAAACCAAGTATTGGGACTTTGTTTATTACTAACGCGGCGTTCAAAGTATACTCATCTTTGCCAGCTATATATTCTTTAGTCCCATCGATAGGATCTATTAACCAAAATATTTTAGCTTTATTTTTAATATTTAAATTTACTGTTTCTTCAGAGACAATAGGAATGTTGGGAGTAAGTTCTTTAATTTTATTAGTAATTAACTCGTTAACTCTAAGATCTCCGTTACTAACTGGGGAATTGTCTTCTTTTATCTTAATTTTTAGTCCTTTATCATAAAGATCTATCGCTTCCTTTCCTGCAATCTCGAAAGTGACTAACAATTTTTCACAAATGGATTTAAGTTCTTCAATTTTCATTATTGTTTATTTTTTCTAGGTTTAAATTTTCCACATTAATCACTTTTTTACCGCAATTTTCAAAATTTACTGTAACTTTATTGTTAATTATAGATTGGACCTGTCCCACACCCCAGTCTTTATTAGCAGGATTTATAACATAATCTCCTGGTTCAAAATCAATAAGCATTATGGAAAATATCTATTTTTTCGATTATACACTTAAATAATGAATTCACTAGGAATTAATAAACCAAAAAAAGAGACAAAAGTCGTTGTTGCTATGTCAGGTGGAGTAGATTCTTCAGTTGTAGCCGCTCTTATGAAACAAGAAGGTTATGATGTTACTGGCGTTACATTAAAATTGTATAATGACGCGAAAAAATCTCAGGTGGGAAGGCAATGTTGCGCGGGACAAGATATACTTGATGCCAAAAGAGTTTCTGAAAATATAAATATTGATCATAAAATTTTATTTTATCAAAAAAAGTTCAAATCAGAAGTCATAGACTCGTTTATAGATAGCTATGCTGCGGGAGAAACTCCGATTCCATGTGTTCAATGTAATCAAACAGTTAAATTTAGAGATCTATTTAAATACGCAAAAGAATTAAAAGCTGATGCACTTATAACTGGTCATTACGTTTCAAGACTTCAAGTTAATGGACATGCTAATATGTATAGAGCTAAAGATCAGAATAGAGATCAAAGTTATTTTTTATTTAGTACTACGCAAGAACAATTAAATTACCTCAGATTTCCTTTGGGAGAAATTAATAAGTCAGAGACAAGAGCTATTGCTGAAAAATTAAAGCTCAACGTTGCAACAAAACCTGACAGTCAAGATATCTGTTTTGTTCCTAATGGAGATTATGCTTCAGTAATAAAAAAATTTAGACCAGAATCTTTTAAACCTGGAAAAATTCTTGATCTTAAAGGCAATCAATTAGGTGAACATGATGGAATCATAAACTATACTATTGGTCAAAGGAAAGGAATTAAGATTGCGAACAAAGATCCATTGTATGTAATTAATATAGATGCTGATAAAAATACTGTAATTGTTGGAAGTAAAGAATGTCTAGAAGTTAAAAAGATTAAACTAAGAGACTTAAATATTCTTGGATTTAAAAAAGAATTTAATGAAATAATAAATATAAAAGTTAGATCTACAGGCAGACTATTAAAAGCTAAAATTAATATTAATGAAAATTCTGCTGATGTTGAAATTTTAGATAAAGAAACGGGAATTTCTCCAGGGCAAGCATGTGTATTTTATTCAAAAGACAATATTGGGGATAAAGTTCTCGGTGGTGGTTGGATACATAAGACTATTAATAAATATTTATCCACGAAGTTAACAGCATAAATTTTTGCTCGTTTAAAGTGATAACAAAATTATGTAATTGTGTTTTAATGCTCCTAATTAAGAGGCAACTCTTAACTGGCCATTTAAGGAAAAACCGAGAGGTTCAAGCTTAAAGGGCAGAAAGATGAACCTAGTAGCGCTAGAATAGTTCATCGGGATGGCTTGGCGGTAGCGCCTAAAACGACGAGCCAAAACTACTAAATTTCTGGGCGAAAGCCTGGAAATTTATGTGGTTCTTTTCCAAAGCAACCTTGAAAAGAAATAAAATAATAAAACTCCAACAAAATAATTCCACTCCAAGGCATGTTTGAAGTGTGTATTTCCCTTATTAATAAGGATAGGTAAACTTAAAATAGCTACAGTTGCGAGAATTGAAACTAAAATTAATTTAAAAATTAAAATTCTTTTATTTAAAAAGTTTAAAAGTTCATTTTTAAGTTTAAAAAAATGATAAACAAGAATTCCTTGAGCTACAATCTCAAATATAATGAATAAAAGAAGCACTAATCTTCTCATCAATTTATAAATCTGTATATCAAATTTAATTCCTAAAAAAATAGAATGAATTACTAAACAAATTGCTGACAGAATACCAAAAGTTTTAAATTTATAATTTATATTTGTGGATTTAAAACTATTTACTAAATTATTATTATTTATCCAATAATGATAAAGAATTATTGCTGTAATAATCATTGCAGGTTTGAAAATAAGATACTGAGGAAATGTTCTTGAAGCTCTACTTATTGATAAGCTTCCGTCTAAATAAGGAATTGAAAAACCTGACCTACCAATTTGATCAACTTTTAAAAAAGTATTTTCTAAAAACTCAGGATTTTGAGAGATAAAAAGACAAAGGTTTATGGCAATTAATGGAATAAAAAAAATCCATAAACTCAATTTTCTTATTTGAGTTATCTCATTCATAATTATTTGATTGATTATTTCTTCTTATTTCTTTTTCTTGCTCTTCTTTTTTTAGAGCCAATTTTTCTTCTACCACGGTGCTTTTTTGGATAACCCATATTTCTGCCTCCTTTATCTATCTTAATTAGACAATTAATATATAAATATCAATTATAATTATAATATGAAAAAGTCTATAAAGACATTCCTAAAACATCCAACAAAAGACAACTCTAATAGATCTGCTAATCCAGCAGTAATAAGAGCCTCTACTATCCTTTTTAACACTATGCAGGAACTACATCAGCATGAAAAAAAAATAAAGCTACATCAAAAAATTAGTCACTACAGTTATGGTCGTTATGGAAGCTCAACTACTATCGAGTTAGAAAATATACTAAAAGAATTAGAACAAGCATTTCATGTATTTTTGACAGGAACTGGTTTCGGTGGCGTAGCATTGGCAATTATGAGCTTATGCAGACCAGGTGACGAGCTTTTGGTTTCAGATAATGTTTACGGTCCAACTAAAGAAATTTCTGAAAAATTACTTAAAGAATTTAATGTAACATCAAGGTTTTATAATCCAGACTCGTTTGAAGATTTAAAAAATAAAGTAACAAAAAAAACAAAAATGATATTAGTTGAAAATCCAGGAAGTAATACCTTTGAATTTCAGGATTTATCTAAAATTGTAAATTTAGCTAAAAGAAAAAAAATATTTACTTTCCTCGATAATACATGGGGCACTCCTTTATATCTAAAACCATTGAAACTTGGGTTTGATATGTCTTTCTCTTCTGCAACAAAATACTTTTCCGGCCATTCAGATGCAATGGGTGGATCGCTTGCAGTGAATAAAAAAGTTTTCAAAAAAGTAATGTTCTTTTACAAACTTTCTGGGTATAGAATGTCTGCTGATGAAGCGTATTTAATTATTAGAGGTTTGAGAACATTAGATACAAGATTAAATCAACATTTTGAAAATACCAAACAAGTAATTAACTTTTTGAAGAAACAAAAAAAGATAAAGGAAATTTTATATCCTTATAAACTATCAAGTAAAAATTATAAATTATGGAAAAAATATTACTCTGGTGCCACTGGTTTATTATCAATAGTAATTAAAAGTAAAAAAAAATCATCTGTTATAAAGTTTGTGAATTCTCTTGAACTTTTTGGAATTGGCTACAGTTGGGGAGGATTTGAAAGTCTTGCAATTTTACAAGAACTTCGCTCAAGTCAAAAAGATGAATATCTTCAAGGGAGAAAGTATTATAAATTTAAAAAAGACGAACACATAGTCAGATTACATATTGGCCTTGAAGATCCTAAAGATTTAATTAATGATTTAAAAAATTCTTTAAGATACATTAAATAATGTTTAATTTTATTCCCAATAGACTAGCCCTAATAGTTTTAATCTCAGCATGTAGCATTATTTTAATTTCAATGGGCTTGAGACAAACTTTTGGTTTATTTTTTTCAGCTTTTGAAGAAGGTCTTGGCTGTACTAGGACAGAATTTGGTTTAGCAATTGGAATACAAATGCTTTTTTGGGGAATGTTTGCACCAATTTTTGGTTTGATAGCAGATAGACTTGGAGGTAACAAAGCTGTTTTTATAGGATTTATAATTTTTGGATTAGGTATTTACATGTTATATGCAGGGCCCAACACAGGTATTTATTTTCAAATTAGTTTAGGAGTTCTCGTGGGAATTGCTCTTGGTGCTACTGCAATAGGTGTTCCTGTTTCTGAAGTTGGAAAGCATTTTCCTAATGAGACAAGAACAATTGCAACTGGAGTCGTTACAGCAGCTGCTTCAGTTGGTTATTTTTTATCTCCACTTTTTACAAAATACAGTCTTGGTTTAGTTGGATGGGAACAAACATTAAAATATTTTATGTATTTTATAGCTCTTGGACTTTTAGCTTCTCTTTTTTTATTACCATCAAAGTCTATTTTAAATTCTTCTCAAGTTGATAGAGACCAAACTTTCACTTTAGCAATAAAAGAAGCTTTTTCTCATAAAGGCTATATTTTATTAGTTTTAGGTTTTTTTGTTTGCGGTTTCCAAATTACATTAGTCGGAACCCATATACCTGGCTATATGCAAGAAAGAGGAATGGGAGGATGGTCAGCTACGGTAATTTTAGCTTTAATTGGTTTTTTTAATATTTTCGGAACTCTTGGAATGGGTTACTTAGGTACAAAGTACAAAAAGAAAAATCTACTTAGTATTCTTTATACGTTAAGAGCAATAAGCATTTGTATTTTTATTTTTTCTCCACCTTCTTTATTTAATTCAATAATTTTTGGAATAACATTTGGACTTTTATGGCTTTCAACTGTTCCCCCAACTAATGGAATAGTTGCACAAATTTTCGGAACAAAATATTTGAGTTCCTTATTTGGAATAGTATTTTTATCCCATCAGTTCGGTGCTTTCGCTGGAGCTTTTCTTGGAGGATACTTCTATGATGTATATGGCTCATATGATTACGCATGGTATATGGCAATAGCTCTATCTATTTTTGCTGCTGCAATACATTTCCCTATAGATGAAACAAGAATAGTACGTGTTGATAAGTCTATCTAAGGTTGTATTTTGAGTCTTAAAGTGAATCAAAAGTGAATCAAAACGTGAACATTTAATAAGCACAACCTCAAAGTGTGGATAATTTTTTTGTTTAACATAATGGTTTTTTTTAATACGCTTTAGCTAACAGAGGAGTCAAAATGTTTTCAAAAGAATTAAACGAAAAACTAGATCAATACCATTTGTTAAATCATCCGTTTTACAGATCATGGAACGAGGGAAAACTTACAAGAGAAATTATCAAAGATTATGCTGAGCAATATTACCAACACGTTAAGGCTTTTCCAAGATATATAAGCGCAACCCACTCAATGTGTGAAGATATTGAGAAAAGAAAAATACTTTTAGAAAATCTTCAAGATGAGGAGAATAAAGATGCAGACCACCCGAAATTATGGAAGAACTTTGCTATAGAGATGGGAGCGGACTCTGAGAAAATTGAAAATGCAAAACAAGAGTCTTTTACGAAAGATCTAATTGATAATTTTTTTAAACAAGGAAGAGCTTCATATGCTGAAGGATTAGCATCTTTATATACTTATGAAAGACAAATTCCTGAAATTGCTGAAACAAAAATACAAGGTCTTAAAAATCATTATGGTTGTAGCTCAAAAAAAGGTCTAGAATTTTTTGAAGCACATAAATCAGCTGATGTGCACCACAGAGCAGAATGTGAAAAATTACTAGATGGTTTGTCCAAAGAAGAACAAAAAAAAGCAGAAAAAGCCGCATTATCGACTGCAAAATACCTTTGGAATTTTCTAAGCGGAATGTCCGTTAAGCATAATCTTCAAGCTGCAGCTTAAGTTTAATGAAAAATGATAATCATCAGTGGGATAATAAACATCCCACTGCGCAAATGCTCGGTCGTTGGCAACCTTGGCACGCTGGTCACCAAAAATTATTTGAAGAAACACTCAAAAAAACAGGGCAGGTAAATATTATGGTGAGAGATGTTAAAGGTGTTGATGACAATCCGTTTGATTTTGAAACCGTAAAACAAAATATTTTTGAAGCTCTTAAAGAATACAAAAACAGAATCCAGGTAACTTTAGTCCCTAATATAACTAATATCTGTTATGGAAGAGGCGTAGGTTATAAAATAGAAGAAATTGTTTTAGACGAGAAAACTCAACAGATTTCAGCAACAAAAATTAGAGAACAGATGAGAAAAGAGGGTAAACTCAAATAATTGAGAAGCATTCTCACTTGACCTCTAAAATACGCCTATATATAAAAGCTCAATGATAACTAACAATCCATTTTCAGCCCTAGCAGAATTAGTTCCAGCAATCGCGATGCAAGGATTTGTTATAGCTATGGCAGCTTTGACTTTAATTGGTGTATTAGTTGATATTCTTCATAAGAAAAACGTTAAATACTTTTTTGAAAATGCAAAAAAAGCAAAAAAAAATGCTCAAGTTGAATTAACAACAGGGAAAAGAACTGCAGTTATTTTAAAAACAGTTGCTCATGATATCGCAACAACTTCAGAACTTGGTTGGGGTAAAAGAAGATTAGCTCATGTTTTGGGAATGTATGGAACGATTATCTTTTGGATTAGCTCAGCTATTTTAATTTTTTCTTATTCATCTGTTGGCATTGAAACTCCATCAACTTTAACGGCTTTATGGCACATAGGTGCTATTTTAACTTGTTTAGGTGGATATTGGTTTTGGTTTTTCCTAAGAGTCGATGTCTCTGCAGAAGCAAATCCATGGTACAGAATTATTAAAGCAGATTTATTTGTTTTAGCTCTATTAGCTTGTGCAACATTTGGTTTAGCTTGGTCTTACACACAATATTCAGGAATGGTTGGCCTGAGTTATTTATTTTTAATTTTATTTATTGTTTCAAATTTAGTTTTATTTGGAGGTGTCTACTGGTCTAAATTTGCTCATATGTTTTACAAACCTGGTGCAGCGATTCAAAAAAATTTAGCAGAAGCTGATGGTTCTAGAGACAATTTGCCACCACCGGCTGACGCTCCAGAGCAATTTGGTTTAGGAATTAAAAGAGAAGAACCAAAGCATTATTAGGAAATTTATGTTATTAAACTTAAAGGGAGAAAAATAATTTATGTCAACTTTTGTATACATGACGAGATGTGATGGATGTGGGCACTGTGTAGATATTTGTCCATCAGACATTATGCATATTGATGAAACAATTAGACGAGCAAAAAACATTGAACCTAACTTTTGTTGGGAATGTTATTCATGCGTGAAAGCTTGTCCAAATCACGCAATAGATGTTCGAGGCTATGCTGATTTTGCACCAATGGGTCATAGCGTGAGAGTTAGAAGAGAAGAAGAAAAGGGAACGATTTCATGGAGAATTAAATTTAGAAATGGAACTGAAAAAAACTTCGTTTCGCCAATCACTACTAAACCTTGGGGTAAATTTATCCCTAAATTAGCAGAAGAAGACAAACCAAACCAAGGAGAGATAACTACTCAAAGACTTTATACAGAACCAAAAGGTTTAAATATTGATGGTGATCTTCCGACTGTAAGCAAAGATTCATTTAAGAAAGGTGTTTACTATTAATGGCTAATGTAAAAACTCATGTTGAAGAGAGCGATATCCTTATTATAGGTGGTGGCATGGCCGGTACTGGGGCAACATTTGAAGCTCGACATTGGGGAAGAGATTTAAAAATAGTTTGTGTTGAAAAAGCTAACATCGATAGAAGCGGTGCTGTAGCTCAAGGTCTTTATGCAATAAATTGCTACATGGGCATGCAGTGGGATGAAAATCAACCTGAAGATCACGTTAGATACGCACGAAATGATTTAATGGGAATGGTTAGAGAAGATTTAGGCTATGACATGGCTCGTCATGTAGACTCTACAGTTCATATGTTTGATGAATGGGGTTTACCTATGATGAAGAATGAAAAAACTGGAAGATATCTAAGAGAAGGTAAATGGCAAATTATGATTCATGGTGAAAGCTACAAACCTATCGTTGCCGAGGCAGCAAAAAAATCTGCTAATAAAATTTATAACAGAATAATGATCACTCATCTTTTAATGGATGATGAAAAAGAAAATAGAATAGGAGGTGCAGTTGGTTTTAATATGAGAACAGGAGACTATCATGTGTTTAAAGCTAAAGCTGTAATTGTTGCAGCAGGTGGAGCTTCACACATATTTAAACCTAGGGCAGTTGGTGAAGGAATGGGAAGAACTTGGTACGCTCCTTGGAGTAACGGTTCTGCATACGCACTTCCAATAGCTGTTGGAGCAAAGATGACACAAATGGAAAACAGAATTGTCTTATGTAGATTTAAAGATGGTTATGGCCCTGTAGGAGCTTACTTCCTACATTTAAAAACTTACACACAAAATGCTAATGGCGAGAATTACGAAAAAAAATGGTACGACCAAACTAAATCTTTAGTAGGAGAGTACATCGATCACCATCCAACACCTACTTGTTTAAGAAATCATGCTTTTATTCAAGAAGTACAAGCTGGTGGTGGACCAATTCACATGGTAACCAAAGAAGCGTTTCAAGATCCTCATTTAGAAACTGTAGGTTGGGAAAACTTTTTAGGAATGACAGTAGGTCAAGCTGTTGTATGGGCTTCACAAAACATTGATCCAAAATATACAAATCCAGAACTTACAACCTCCGAACCTTACGTAATGGGTTCACATGCTACATGTTCTGGAGCTTGGGTAAGCGGACCAGAAGATTTATCCCCTCCAGAATATTTCTGGGGTTACAACAGAATGTTAACTGTTGATGGATTATTTGGCGCGGGTGATACTGTGGGTGGAAGTGCACATAAATTTTCTTCTGGATCTTTCACAGAAGGGAGATTAGCTGCAAAAGCTGCTGTAAAATATATTGAAGATAAAAAAGCAGATGGAATTAAAGTAAGAGACAAACAATATAAAGACTTAAAAGAAGTTATCTATAAACCTTTGGAAAATTACACTGTAGGCAGAAACGAAATAACAGGCGGAACTGTATCACCAAGCTATATTTCTCCTATTCAAGGCCTACAAAGACTTCAAAGAATTATGGATGAGTATGTTGGAGGAATAGCTACAAATTACATGACCAATGAGAATATGCTAAATAGAGGTTTAGAGTTATTAAAATGGTTAGAAGAAGATCTAGAAAATGTTGGTGCTGAGGATTACCACCAACTAATGAGAGCATGGGAGTTAAAACACAGAACTATTACATCACAATGTGTAACGGAACATACTAAATTCAGAGAAGAAACTAGATGGCCAGGCTACTATTACAGAGGAGACCATTTAAAACTTGATGATGATAATTGGCATTGCTTAACTGTTTCTAGAAGAGACCCTAAAACTAAAAAGTTTACAATGGAGAAAGTTCCTGTTTATCACATTGTAGATGAAAAGAAGGAAAAGAAAGCTTCATAAAGTTTAATGGAGTTGATGGAAAAATCCGATAAAGAAATCAAAGATATTGCTCAGCCAATTTGGGATAATTTAGTTAAATCATCAAATATAAAAGATTACGGTGGGTTTACAAAAGACTTTTCATCACAAATGCTTTATGGAGCAAATGAAGTTGAGCTTGGAAAACAATGGGCTAATAATAAGTTGCTTACTAGTTTATCAGAAAAACAAGAATTTTTAGGCACAATAAGAAGAAATCAATTTATTACCGTTCTGTATAAACAAACAAGCCAAACAATGCCTGGAGAATTCCTAGGTAGGCTTGTTTTAGGTGAGGAAGATGGTCTAGTAAAAGTTTTTGGAGCTACAATTTATTAAGATTGACAACTTTATGTTTCAGGCATACTTCTAATATCAATGCTCGAAATTTATCTTCCTATCGCCCAAGTAAACATAGATATTTTTCTTTTATTATTTTTAAGTTTGGCTGTTGGGGTTTTATCAGGACTTTTTGGTGTTGGCGGAGGGTTCTTAATGACACCATTTTTAATTTTTATGGGCATACCTCCGGTGTACGCAGTTCCAAATGAAGTCAACAACATTCTTGCTACCTCAGTATCTGGTTCTCTTACTCACTGGTATAAGAAAACTTTAGATTACAAAATGGGTTTAATGATTGTTTCGGGAGGTGTGGTTGGAACTATCATAGGAATTATGACATTTACCTTCTTTTCAGAAATAGGAAAAATAAGTTTAATAATTTCTTTATTGTACATGTATCTTCTAGCAATAGTTGGTACATTAATGTTAATTGAGGGTATAAGAGAAAGAAATCGTTTAAAATCTAAAATTAATATTAAAAAAAAATTACACGATCATAATTGGTTACAAGGTCTCCCTTTAAGAATGAGGTTCAATAAATCTGGACTATATGAAAGCGCGTTTACTCCTATTTTATTAGGATTTGTTGTTGGATTTGTTGCATCAATGATGGGAATAGGAGGCGCGTTCTTAATGGTACCTGCTATGATTTATATTATTGGAATGCCTGTAAAATTAATTCCTGGGACTTCATTGTTTGTTACTGTTTTTATTAGTGCGGTGGTAACAATTTTACATTCTTTTAATTACGGAACCATTGACTTATTTCTTGTTGTTCCTTTGATCTTAGGTTCAATTGTGGGAGTTCAAGTAGGTCAAAAGATTGGTCAATTTTTAGATAGCAATGAGCTAAAATCTTTATTTGCAATGCTTTTAATAACAGTTGCAATAGCAATCGCCTACGACTCTTTCTTCAGAAAAAAAACAGAATTTAATGGAAGTAAAGTTGCAACACCAGAATTAAATAGTTTAGCAGAGTTTATTGTAAAAATGTCTAATGACGTGCCATTCTTATATGGAGCCTTTGCAATAATTCTTGCGGTTGTGCTTGGAGCATTGATGGCGTGGATTAGAAAAATTGTTCATGATTTAAGACATAAGAAACCAAAACAAGAAGAAGTAAAATTCCCAGTTAAATAATTATTTTCTTTTATATTTTTGTTTTTCAGGTATTACGCCTCTTACACCGCCTCTAGGATCTTCAACGTCTCCTTTTCTTCTAGGAATTAAATGAATATGACAGTGCATTATTGATTGGCCAGCATCTTTACCTATATTAACCCCGACATTAAATGCACTTATTTTTTTATCTAATTTTTTCAATTCTATTTTTTGCTGTTTTAAAACTTCATCTAAATCATTTATTTCATCTTTGGTTAAATCAAAAAAATCATCTACATGTCTATTGGTTATTATCAAAGTATGGTGTTTCGTGACAGGGTAGGCTGTGTCTCGAATTATAAAAAAATGTTCCGTCGACGAGATTACTTTACAATTTGTTTTATTACAGAATATACAGTCTCCTGAGCTCGAAGACATTATGCACTTCGATAAAGCTTAGTCATTACGAACTCTCTATGACCTAAAGCTTCTGCACAAGTTAATCTACCGTTTGCTACTCTAAGCATTGACTTGATTAATTCATCACCTGCTTGAGACATATTCATTTGTCTTGACAAAAGTTTAGATACATCACAATCAATATGTTCCTTCATCGTTTTAACCGTTAAAGGATTAGCTGTGAGTTTAATTACAGGTTCGATAGGGTTACCTATAATATTACCTTGTCCAGTAGGGAAAAGATGAATATTGAAACCAGCTGCAGCTTGAAGGGTTACACATTCT
Source organism: uncultured Pelagibacteraceae bacterium (assembly GCA_902591415.1). Taxonomy (GTDB): domain Bacteria; phylum Pseudomonadota; class Alphaproteobacteria; order Pelagibacterales; family Pelagibacteraceae; genus Pelagilacustribacter. Next base: position 129,471 of record CACJAU010000001.1, on the reverse strand, counting down.
GCAGCAGCAGAAGATGTATCCATAAAATATAAACCTTTACCTTTTTTCGGCTCTTCAGCAGGTTCTAAAACATCGACAAATTTTCTCGTTCCTATCTTTTGGAAGTTTCCAAACGCTTTTTCTTCAATTGTTGTAAGACCTCCAGCAATATTTCCAGCTGTTGGTTGGCTTTCTGATAAGTCATCTGTAGCTTCTTTTAAAATGAAATCATTATATGCACTCCAAGTTTTCATGAATTTATCAGAAGCTTCTTTTGTTGCTCCTCTAGTAGCACAAACTTTTTCAGCGCCAGTTAATTCTGAAGTTTCCCCAAAACATAAATGAACACCAAGTGGTTCAAGTTTATCCATTAAATTTCCTACAGTAGGGTTAGCAGCTAATCCTGAAGTAGTATCTGACTCACCACATTTTACTGAAATCCATAAATCACTTAAAGGACATTCTTCTCTTTGCTTCTCTGATGCCCACATTGAGAACTCTTGAGCTTTTTTTGAAGCTTTCATAATAGTCTCAATGTCACCGCTTCTCTCAATATGGAAGCCTTCAACAGGTTTTCCTGTTTCAGCTATCGCATCTACAATTTTCTTTGTCCATTTAGGTTCTATTCCGATAACAATTACAGCGGCAACATTTGGGTTTTTACCTGTTCCAATCATCGTTCTAAAATGAAGCTCTAAGTCAGCACCGAATTGTAATCTTCCATAAGAGTGAGGTAAGGCTATTGTTCCTTTAATATTATTTGCCACAGCTTCGGCACAAGCATTTGATATATCATCTACTGGGAGAATAATTACATGATTTCTTGTACCAGCTCTTCCATTTTCTCTTTTATAACCTAAAAAACTTTTTGGAATTTCCATTCTATTTTACCACTTTTTTGTTTTTACATTGTGAACATGGACATGTTCACCTTTTTTGATTTCTTTGACCACTTTTCCAATATCGTGCCCGTATTTAAAAATTGTGTCCCCAACTTTAAGGTCTTTAAGTGCAATTTTGTGTCCCAAAGGAACATCATTTGTTGATGGAACTTTAACGGTTTTATCATTTTCCATTATCCAGGCGCTACAATCTTGGCCTTTTTTAGTGGTTTCTATTACAACAACTCCTACGTTATCTTTTTCATCGTGTATAATGAGATCGGGATGTGACATAAAAATATCTAATGGATATAGACTAAAATTTAGTATAATGAAAGCTAGATTTTCAAATTACTTTTAGGAGATTTATGGCTAAAATGACTACAGAGGAAGCTTTTGTAAAAGTTTTACAAATGCATGGTATTGAACATGCGTTCGGTATTATCGGTTCCGCGTTCATGCCTATCTCAGATATTTTTCCTGACGCAGGAATTACTTTTTGGGACGTTGCCCATGAGACTAACGGTGGTTTAATAGCTGATGGATATACACGTGCTACCGGAAAAATGTCAATGGTTGTAGCACAAAACGGCCCTGGTATAACTGGTTTAGTTACACCAATTAAAACTGCTTATTGGAATCATACTCCACTTCTTTTAGTTACGCCTCAAGCCGCAAATAAAACAATGGGTCAAGGAGGATTTCAAGAAGTAGAACAAATGAATTTATTCAAAGATATGGTTTGTTATCAAGAAGAAGTAAGAGACCCTTCTAGAATTGCAGAGGTTTTAAATAGAGTTATTGAGAAAGCTATAAGAGGCTCAGCTCCAGCACAAATAAATGTTCCAAGAGATTTTTGGACTCAAGTAATTGATATCGAATTACCTCCTATCGTAAGATTAGAGAGGCAAGCAGGCGGCGCAGCAGCTATAGAGGAAGCGGCTAAATTACTATCTAACGCAAAGTTTCCTGTAATTTTATCTGGTGCAGGAGTGGTAATTGGTGGAGCAATTAAAGACTGTGTGAAGCTTGCAGAAAAATTAGACTCACCAGTATGTTCTGGTTACCAACATAATGACAGTTTCCCTGGAAGCCATCCTTTAGCAGTAGGACCTTTAGGTTATAATGGATCAAAAGCTGCGATGGAATTAATTGCAAAAGCAGACGTTGTTTTAGCACTAGGCACAAGATTAAATCCTTTTTCTACTTTACCAGGTTATGGAATTGATTATTGGCCAAAGAATGCAAAAATTATTCAGGTAGATATGAATTCAGATCGGATAGGTTTAACAAAAAAAGTTACTGTTGGTATTTGTGGAGATGCAAAGTTAGTAGCTCAACAATTATTAGGCAAATTATCAACAAAAGCAGGTGATACTGACAGACAAAAGAGAAAAGATTTAATTCACCAAACAAAATCAGCTTGGTTACAAAAACTCTCTAGCTTAGATCATGAAGACGATGATCCAGGAACAGTTTGGAATAAGGAGGCAAGAGATAGAGACAAAGATAGAATGTCACCAAGACAGGCATGGAGAGCAATTCAAGCAGGAATGCCTGAAGATGTAATTATTTCAAGTGATATTGGAAACAATTGTGCAATAGGCAATGCATATCCAACTTTTGAAAAAGGTAGAAAATATTTAGCTCCAGGTTTATTTGGCCCATGTGGCTATGGTTTCCCATCAATCTTAGGAGCAAAAATTGGCTGTCCGGACACACCAGTGATTGGTTTTGCAGGTGATGGGGCTTTTGGTATTAGTATGAATGAGATGAGTTCTTGTGCGCGTAAAGAATGGCCTGCTATTTCAATGGTTATATTTAGAAATTATCAATGGGGGGCAGAAAAAAGGAATACTACATTATGGTTTGACAATAATTTTATAGGAACAGAGTTAGATCCAGAATTAAGTTATGCAAAAGTCGCTACAGCGTGTGGCCTAAAAGGAGTTACAGTAAATACCATGGAAGAGACCACAAAAGCTATTAAACAGTCATGTGAAGATCAAAAAAAAGGTATCACAACATTTATTGAAGTAATACTTAACCAAGAATTAGGTGAGCCATTCAGAAGAGACGCTATGAAAAAACCAGTAAGAGTAGCAGGAATCAAAAAAGAGGACATGAAACCTCAAAAAGGTTTAAATTAGTTTTATAAAATGAAATCACAAAGTTCCAATAGAAGCTTCGGCTTACTGTTTTTTGTTGTTTTTTTAATCATAGGTTTATGGCCATTAAAAAACGGGGATAATTTAAATTTTTACTTAATTGTTATTTCAGTCATCTTTTTAATTCTTGGCTTAATTAATTCTAAGCTACTTTCACCATTAAATAAATTGTGGATCAAATTTGGTGAAGCATTAGGAGGTATAATTGCACCAATTGTTATGGCTTTGATATACTTTGTGATTCTTACCCCAGTAAGTTTAATTGTTAGAATATTTGGTAAAGATTTATTGGGATTAAAATTTTTAAAAGAAAAAAAAACTTATTGGATAAAAAGAAAAAAAAATCTTGGTACAATGAGAAAGCAATTTTAAATGATTGAATTTTTAAAAGAATTTTGGGAATTTTTAAAAGAGAGAAAAAAATATTGGTTATTACCAATAATTATAGTTTTGGCTTTATTTGGCATTTTAATCGTTTTAAGCCAAGGTTCAGCAGTAGCACCGTTTATTTATACAATTTTTTAAGTGACTTCTATATTAGGAATTTCAGCATTTTATCATGATAGCGCAGCAGCAATTATTATTGATGGAAATATAGTTGCTGCAGCACAAGAAGAAAGGTTTTCAAGAAAAAAACACGATCCAAGATACCCCTCCAACGCAATAAGATATGTTCTTGAAGAGTCGAAATTAAATTTAAATGAAATTGATCATATAGTTTTTTTTGAAAAACCATTTTTAAAATTTGAAAGACTGTTAGAAACCTATATGGCATTTGCTCCAAAAGGTTTTAAATCATTTAGTTTATCAATGCCTATATGGCTAAGAGAAAAGCTTTTTCAAAAAAAATTTTTATTTGACAAACTAAAAGAGCATGATGAAAATTTTAATGATATAAATAAGATAAAGTTCTCAGAACATCATTATAGTCATGCAGCTAGCGCATTTTTCCCATCACCTTTTGAAGATGCTATTATTTTAACATTAGATGGAGTAGGCGAATGGGCAACGACAACAATAGCTGTCGGAAAAAACAATAAACTTGAGATAATTAAAGAATTACATTTTCCACATTCTTTAGGATTGTTATATTCAGCTTTTACTTATTATACTGGTTTTAAAGTTAATAGTGGAGAGTATAAATTAATGGGACTTGCTCCTTACGGCAAACCTATTTTTAGAAAAATTATTTTAGAAAAACTATTAGATTTAAAAGATGATGGTTCTTTTAAACTTGATATGAAATATTTCGATTATGCTACAGGTTTAAAAATGACTAATAGTAAATTTTCTGAGCTATTTGGACACCCAGTCAGAAATTCTAAAAAAGATTTATTAACTCAATTTCATATGGATATTTCTGCATCTATACAATCTGTAACTGAAGAAATTATTTTAAAGATAACAAAAAATATTTCATCAAAATATAAAATAAACAATCTTTGTCTAGCTGGAGGAGTAGCTTTAAATTGTGTAGCAAATGGCAAAATTATAAAAGAAAAAATATTTGATCACATTTGGATACAACCAGCAGCAGGAGACGCAGGTGGTTCATTAGGTGCAGCATTAGCCTATTGGCATCATGAGTTAAAAAAACCCAGGTTAAATACTAGAGATCAAATGAAAGGTGCATATCTAGGTCCAAAGTTTGAAAACGATTTTATAGAAAAAAAACTTAAATCATTGAATGCAAACTATAAAAAATTAAATAGAGATGAAATTATATCTTTGACGGCAAAAGAACTTTCTAACGAAAAAACTGTAGGTTGGTTTCAAGGAAGAATGGAATTTGGTCCTAGAGCTCTTGGAGGAAGGTCAATATTAGCGGATCCAAGATCAGAAAAAATGCAAAAAGAATTGAATTTAAAAATAAAGTTTAGAGAAAGCTTTAGACCTTTTGCACCCTCAGTTTTAAGGGAAGATTTAAATGAATGGTTCGATTTAGATTGTGACAGTCCTTATATGCTTTTAGTTTCAGAAGTAAAAAAAGATAAACAAATTAAAATGAAAATAGAAGATGAAAACTTATTTGGTATTGATAAATTGAACGTCAAAAGATCAAGTATTCCAGCAATAACTCACGTAGATTACTCAGCTAGAATTCAAACTGTTCATAAGGAAACTAATCCGAGATATTATGATCTGATAAAAGAATTTAAAAAAATTACAAATTGTTCAGTTCTTGTAAACACTTCATTTAACGTTCGTGGTGAGCCAATCGTTTGTTCCGTAGAGGATGCTTTTAATTGTTTTATGGGAACAAACTTAGATATTTTGGTTATAGAAGATTTTATTCTATTTAAAGACAAACAAGAAAAGTCATTGATAACAGATTATAAAAACAAGTTTGAATTAGATTAAATTTCAAACCTAAATTTTTCTCAAAATGCAATAAATATTAAAAGTAAAATATTCCTCTAGAAAATTTATTTTACTTAAAATATTGAAAACTTTTCCCACAGGATGATCAGATTGATTGGTTATGAAATAATCGATATTAAACTTAGACTCACTAAATATTTTTTTATAATCTTTAAAAGAATATTTACTTAATCCTAGATCTTCGATCTTATCAATTTGATTAGAATTCTTTTTGTTATATCTATTTATAATAATTTTTTCTGATAATATTACATGCATCCATGGAACTTTTAATTGCGTTCTACCATGATCACCGTTAAATGAATTATAAAGTGGACCAAATCCGATGTATGCTTTACCATCATCATTTAAAAGATCGTAAAACCTATTTAAGATATCCGGTAAATTTAATGAATGTTCAAAGGTATCTTTTGTAACAATTATATCAAATTTTTTATTGAAATTATCTTTCAACAAATCCTTTTCTTCAAATATAATTTTTTCTGATAAATTATTGTAATTAGTATCTAAATTTTCTCTTGCAAATTTCAATAAGTTTTTATTAAGATCTATTCCAGTAACGGTACTAGCCCCACTTTTAGCAATATCTATACATAAAGAGCCATGCCCACAACCAAAATCTAAAATAGACTTATTTTTGAAATCAGGTCTTCCTCTAAGTCTTTTCCAAAATTTTTTATTTTCAACACTTCCGTAATTAAAGTAATCCAAGTCTTCTTTACTAAGCATAATATTATTTTAAAATTGATGCTGGATCTAATTTAACATCAAACCAATTTAATCTTATATCTAAATGAGGTCCAGTTGCTCTACCGCTTTGTCCCAAGGTCCCGACAATTTGTCCTTTTTTTACTTTTTGACCAACTTTAACATTAATGTCCTTCATATGCATATATAACGTGCTAATACCGTGACCATGATCAAAAATAATTGTTCCTCCAGTAAAGTACATATCATTTTCTGATAAAGTAACTTCTCCATCCATCATCGCTTTTACAGGAGTGCCCTCAGGGGCATGAAAATCTATACCGTAGTGTGGTCTTCGAGGCTTACCATTTAAAATTCTTTGGCTACCATAAACACCTGTAATTATATATTTATCGATAGGGTAGATAAATTTATCTTTAAAAAAATCATAAGCTGTATCGATTGATCTTGCTTTCCCAATTAAGACATTATCTTTTTTTATTCGGTCATAAACTTCTGGTGGCGGAGTTACTTGTTTTGATGGCAAGCCATCAATTCTTTGAATCTTATATTTTCTTTTTAAAACTTGTTTTTCAATTTTTTTTGTTTTTCCATCTTGTTTTATAGTAATTACAACATTATTTTTTCTATCTCTATCTAGACCAAAAGCAAAGAATCCATCTTTAGAAACTCTAATTTTCTTATTGTCTATTTTTACCTTAGCGTTTGGTTTGGTTTTCCCCAAAATAAAAGAACCTTGTTCAAATTTACCTAAAAATTCTACAGCACTTAAATATTGATAGTTAAATAAAAAAATTAAAGATAAGAATATAATTTTCATTTTGCAGTCCATCCTCCGTCAATAATAATTGATGATCCAGTAATCATTGAGGCAGCTTCTGATGCAAGAAATGTTATTGAAGTTGCAACATCACTAATAGTAACGATTTTATTAATTGGAGTATTGTCTTTTACATATTTGTTATATTTTTTGTCGGCAAAGTATTTTTTTGTTCTTGGAGTTAAAACTATATTTGGGCAAACACTATTTACTCTTATATTGTACTTAGCTAAATCTAACGCCATACCTTTTGTTAAGCCCTCCACGCCAAATTTAGTCATACTGTAAACAGTTCTTTTTTGTCCCGCTACAAGTCCGAAAATAGATGAAATATTAATAATTGATCCGCTTTTTCTTTTTAATTTAATAATTCTATTAGCACAAAGTTGAGCAACGTTGAAAACAGCTTTAGTATTTACATTTAATAAAGTTTCCATTGAAGATTTTTTTACACTCAAAAATGGTTCAGGAATATTTGTACCTGCATTATTAACCAAAATATCTAATTTTTTGAGACTTGATATAAATAATTTCATCCGACTATAATTATTTACATCACAATTAAATGATAAGTAATTAACTTTGAATTTTTCTACTTCTTTTTTTAAAGTATTAAGTTCTGATTGATTTCTGCCAATTGCAATAATATTTCCACCTGCTTCAGCAATCGCTATAGCTGCTCCTCTTCCTAAACCTTTAGTAGCACCTGTAATCAAAGCTGTTTTACCTCTTAAATTTATATCTTTTAAAAAAATTCCCATTATTGCGCTGTCCAACCTCCGTCTACTATTAAAGATGTTCCAGTTATCATTTCAGATGAATTGGCAGCTAGAAAAGCTACTGCCGTTGCAACATCACTTTCTTTTGCAACTCTTCCCAATGGAATATTTTTAAGCATTTTATTTTTAAATTTTTTGTTTTTAAAAAATTTTTTGACCATTGGTGTTTCCACAAAAGTAGGGCAGACAGTATTTACCCTAATATTAAAAGGAGCTAATTCACATGCCATACCTCTGGCAAGACCTTCTATTCCAAATTTATTCATGTTGTAAACATTTCGCCCCTCACACCCAACTCTACCTAATTGAGAGGACATATGAATGATAGATCCACCAATTTTCTTTCTATTTTTCGCTTCAACCATTTTTTTAGAACATAATTGAGCAACGTTGAATGCAGCTTTCATATTTAAATTAGTAAGGTATTCCATATTTTCTTGACTTACTTTTGTAAAATGTTGAGGTCTATTATTTCCGGCATTGTTTACTAAGATATCCAATCGATTAATTTTTCTTAAAACTTTTGTCAAATCTTCTAATTTTGTTACATCACAAACAAATAATTGACTTGAACCTTTAGTTCTTTTTATAATTTTGTTTACTTTAATAAGGTCAGATTTCGTTCTACTTAATATAATTACTTTCGCTCCTGCCTCAGCTAAAGCAATGGCACAAGCTTTCCCAAGACCTTTACCAGCTCCGGTTACTAGAGCTGTTTTATTTTTAAGATTTATTTTTTTTAACATTAAAGTATTAAAGTTTTAATATCTGTATATATCAATTCAATAGCAACAACTAAAATAGCTAACAATCCTATCCAAGCAATCCATTTATATTTCTTAATCCAACCAGAAATTAGATTTGCCGCAACAGCCATTAATATTATTGATAGAACTAATCCAAAAATTAATAAGTGATAATGATGACCAGCAGCTCCCGCAACACCGAGAACATTATCTAAACTCATAGTAAAATCCGCTAAAAGTACAGTCCAAATTGCTTTAAGAAAACTTGAATTATCAACTTTTATATCCTCATTTTTTGTAGCACCTTTGATTACATCAACATAAAGCTTATAGACAATATACAATAATAAAATTCCACCAATAAGTCTTAGACCTGTAATTTGTAATAAATAAGCTGTGAGAAGAGTTAAAATTATTCTTAAAATAACCGCCCCTCCAATTCCCCAAAAAATAACTTTTCTTCTTTGATCTGGTGGAAACTTAGAAGCAACCATTCCAATGATAATTGCATTATCACCTGCTAAAACAAGATCAATAAAAATGATTTGAGTTAATATAGTTATTTGTTCAGGAGTAAATAATTCAGCAAGCATGACTACTTGTTAAGTATCATGTCCGAGGCTTTTTCCGCAATCATTATTGTTGGTGCATTGGTATTACCTGAGGTTATATTGGGCATAATGGATGCATCCACAACTCTTAAATTTTGTATTCCATGTGCTTGCAATTTATCATTAACTACTGCCTCATCACCTTTACCCATTTTACATGTCCCTACAGGATGAAAAATAGTTTGAGCATGATCACTAGCGGCTTTAACTAGTTCCTCATCATCAGTAATATGCGAACCTGGTCTATATTCTTCAGGCTCATATTTTTTAAATGTTTTAGTATTCAGCATTATATTTCTTACAATTTTCAGTGCTTTAGCCGCAACATCTCTATCATCTTGAGTAGACAAGTAATTCATTTTAATTTTTGGATTATCTCTACTGTCATTACTTGCTATATTAATCTCCCCTCTACTTGTGGGTCTTACATTAGCAACTGTAGGAGTTATTCCGTCAAAGTCATGCATTTTTGTTGCTCCTAAAATATCGGTGCTAATTGGCTGAACATGAAATTGCAAGTTTGGAGTGGCTCTGGATGGATCGCTTTTAACAAAACCACATACTTGACTGGCGCCCATTGTCATTGGACCACTTTGTTTAAAAATATACTCCAATCCTATAAAAAAGTTTCCAATCAGACTATTAATCTTACTATTTAAAGATTTTAAATTCTTCACTTTGTATACTGGTCTAAACATTAAATGATCTTGTAAGTTTCTCCCTACACCTTTTAATTCATGAATAGTTTCTATACCGTATTTTTTCAATTTATCAGCGTCACCAATACCAGAAACTTGTAAAATATGTGGGGAACCAATAGAACCAGCTGATAAAATCACCTCTCTATTAGCTTTAACTGTAATTACTTTTTCTTTTTGATAATAGCTTACACCAGTTGCTTTTTTTCCTTCAAAATTTATTTTTTGAACATGAGCTTTAGTAATAATTTTTAAATTGGATCTATGCTTTACTGGATTTAAATATCCTTTAGCAGCACTACAACGTAATTTTAATAATTTATTTCGACTTGTTGTAAATTGAAAATAACCGATACCAAAATTGTCCCCTGTATTAAAATCTTCTGTTCTAGGAATTCCTGTTTCCTCTGCCGCATTTTGAAATTCTTCCAACATGTCTAAATTAATTTTCTTATTTGAAACAGTTATTGGACCTTTGTCATTATGGAATTCATTAGGACCGAGTTCGTTATTTTCTGATTTTAAAAAATAAGGGAAAACATCATCCCACCCCCAGCCAGCATTACCTTGTTGTCTCCAATTATCATAATCATTACTTTGACCTCTAATCCAAAGAAGTCCATTGATAGAAGAACTTCCGCCTAATGTTTTTCCCCTAGGATATCTTATTGATCTATTATTCATGGTCTCATCTTTTTCAGTATGAAAACACCAATCAACTTTGGGGTTATGCATTGTTTTAAAATATCCAACTGGAATATGGATCCATGGATAAGTATCTTTGCCACCTGCTTCTAATAAAAGAACTTTGTTATTTGGATTTGCACTTAATCTGTTTGCAAGCACACATCCTGCTGAACCAGCTCCAATAATTACAAAATCAAATTCATCCATGATCAGAATTTAACTTATACTTGAGAAAACTCATACATGCTAATATGACTAATTCAACTCCAGGTTTAGCTACTTTGGTTTGACTCTAATATACATTAGAGGTTTAATTCTGTTTTTTATTAATAAAAAACGGGGGAAATAATGAAAAAATTATTATCTGTAGTTTTTGGTTTAGCTGTACTTGTAGGATTCTCTATGACTTCAGCAAATGCAAAAACTCTAAAATGTCAGACCGTTCTTAACACTAAAGCTGATGAAGTGAAAATGTTGAAGGACTTTACTGACACTGTAACAGAGCTTACTGATGGATCTTTAAAGTTTGAGATTTTACCAGCGGGTGCTGTTGTAGGAGTAAAAGAGACTTTAGATGCGGTTGATAAAGGATTAATTGATTGTGGTTTCGCATGGACACACTATTGGTCTGGAGATCACCCAGCTGCCATGTTATTTGGTTCGCCAGTAGCAGGTGGTGGAGTAGGTATAGATAATTTAGCGTTTTTATCTTGGTTCCAATATGGTGGAGGTAAAGAATTATACGACCAACTATGGAAAGAAATGGGTAGAGACATTAAAGGATTTATGCTTCAACCAGTTGGCCCAGAAGCTTTAGGTTGGTTTCCAAAACCAATTAAAGACATGGCTGATTTTAGAAAATATAAATTCAGAACACCTCCAGGAATTCCTGGTCAAACATATAAAGATATCGGTATTGCATCTGTAGCAATGGGTGGTGGAGATATTCTTCCAGCATTACAAGCAGGTACTATTGATGCAGCAGAATGGTGTTGTCCAAAACCAGATTTAACATTTGGTTTCCAAAAAGTACTAAAACACTATTACCTACAAGGTTTACACCAAGTAGTAGTAAATGCTGACTTTTATATAACTGGAAAAACTTACAAAAAAATGACTGCTCATGAGAAAAAATCTCTTGAAGTAGCTGCAAATGCTTCATTAGCAAAATCTTTAAGCTACAGAATCTATGAAAATGGAAAAGCTTTAAGAGAGTTAACTACTAAGCACGGAGTAATTTTAGAAGATACTCCAACAGACTACTTTAAAGAATATATGGCAGCAGCAAAGAAAACATTAAACAAAAACGCAGCGGAAAATAAATTCTTCGCTAAAGTTTACAAATCAATGAAAGAATTTGCTGATATTGCTGTACCATTCTGGAGTGGTGCTCAAATGTCAAACGCTAAGCTAGGAATGGCTCACGCGGCGACATTAAAGTAATAAGCAAAAACTTTAAAAATATTTTAGAGCGGACTTAACAGTCCGCTCTAATTTTTTAGGACAAGATTATGAATGATAAGCCACCAAAAATAGACATTTCAGATGAAATGATTGCCGAAAGACGCGGCGGTTCAGGTAAAATGCCAGCTGATATGCCAGCCTGGATGGCTAATACTATTACTTCAATAGATAAATTCAGCAAACGTGTAGGCAATGTAGTTTGTTGGATCCTTATGCCTTTAATTTTAGCAATGACTTATGAAGTTATTATGAGAAAATTATTTTTAGCTCCAACAATTTGGGCTTACGATATGAGTAGATTTTTATATGGGGCTCTATTTATGTTAGGAGCAGGGTACGCTCTCTCCAAAGGAGTTCACATAAGAGCAGATTTTTTATACAGAAATTTTAAAACTAAAAATCAAGGTCTTGTAGATTTTTGGTTATATATTTTATTTTATTTTCCAGGGTTATTAGTCTTTCTTTACATGACTCTAGGATATGTCGAAGAGTCAATTCGAAGAGGTGAAAGAGGAATGGATACAACTTGGATGCCATTTATGTGGCCTATAAAAACCTGTTTATTGATAGGTATAATATTTCTTTTAATTCAAGGCGTGTCAGAATTACTTAAAAGTTATTGGGCTGCTAAAAAAGGTGAGTGGCCTGGAGAAGAAAAAAAATGATAGCAGAATTAATTGATCCAGCGGTATTAGGTATCATTTTAGTTGGAGTAATGCTTTTTGCTATCTTTGTTGGATTTCCAATATCTTTTACTTTAATTTTTTTAGGTTTTGTATTTGGATATTTAGGCTTTGGTAAACTAGTTTTCTACTTAATGACCTTACAATTTTCGATGGTCATGACCGAACAAACCCTCGCCGCCGTACCACTCTTTGTCTTCATGGGAATTATGATGGAGCAAGCTGGTTTGATGGAAAGATTGTTTTCAGCATTCCAACTTATGTTAGCTAGAGTTAGAGGATCACTTTATTACGCAGTTTTATTTGTTTCTGTGATTTTTGCTGCAGCGACAGGAATAGTTGGAGCTTCGGTAACAATTTTAGGAATTATGGCCGCTAAATCTATGAATAGATCTAGTTATAATGTTCAGCTTGCTGCTGGAACCATTACAGCAGGGGGAACATTAGGAATTTTAATACCACCAAGCATTATGCTTGTTGTGATGGGACCAATCATGGAAATACCTGTTATCGATTTATTTGCTGCAGCAATATTACCTGGGATACTTTTAGCATCATTGTTTGCTGCATACACAACAATTAGATGTATGTTAGATCCAAAGCTAGGCCCACCATTACCTGAAGAAATGAGACCAACTAGTATGAAAAAAGTTTGGATAGAATTTTTATTAGGTCTTGTTCCACCAGCAGCATTAGTTTTCGCAGCACTTGGAAGTATATTATTAGGTTTTGCAACACCTACAGAGGCTGCTGGCTGTGGAGCGATGGGAGCACTTTTATTATCACTCGCTTATAAAAAATTAACTCTTCCTAAATTACAAGAGGCCCTTGTTAAAACTTTAGAAATAACTGCTCTTATAATGGTACTAGTAGCTGCCTCAAACTTCTTCGGAGCTGTATTTGCTAGATTAGGTACACCTACTTTACTAACTGAGTTTTTACTTGGTCTGGAAATGAATAAGTATTTAATTTTGGCGATGATAATGGTGATGATTTTCTTACTTGGTTGGCCTTTAGAGTGGGTACCCATAGTTATGATTATAATTCCAATTATTTTACCTTTAGTTGAAGCGCTTGGTTTTAATTTAACTTGGTTTGCTATATTAGTCGCAGTAAATCTTCAGACCTGTTGGCTTTCACCGCCTGTTGCCTTATCGGCCTATTTCTTAAAGGGAGTTGTACCTGAGTGGGATTTAAAAGATATATATTTTGGAATGATGCAATTTATGGTTTTACAATTAATTGGATTAATATTAATAGTTATATTTCCACAAATAGCATTGTGGTTACCGACACTTTTATATGGCAATTAAATATTTAAAAAAATCACCAAAAACATCTTCAACAGATGATACTAAAACTGCTCAAATCGTTCAGGGTTTATTAAATGATTTAGAAAAGTCAAAAGAACAAGGATGTATAGACCTTACAAAAAAATTTGATAAATACGATGGTGAAATTATTGTTTCTAAAGAAAGAATTGAAGAAATAAAAAAAACATTAGATCAAAAAACAAAAGACGATGTTCAGTTTGCTTATGATCGTGTTAGAAAGTTTGCTGAAGCACAATTAAAAAATTATGGACAAGACTTTGAAGTAGAACTTTCAAAAGGTTTATATGCTGGACAAAAATTAGTACCAGTTAATACAGCTGGCTGTTATGTTCCAGGTGGAAGATATGCACACATCGCTTCAGCAGTAATGAGCGTTACTACGGCCAAAGTAGCAGGAGTAAAGAATGTAATTGCATGTAGTCCACCAAAAGCTGGAGTGGGTGCACACCCAACAATAGTTTATACAGCTGATTTGTGTGGCGCTGATGTCATAATGAACTTGGGAGGAGTACCAGCAATCGCTGCAATGACAAATGGTTTATTTAAAAATGCTCCTGCAGATATAATTGTTGGTCCTGGAAATCAATTTGTTGCAGAAGCAAAAAGAATTTTATTTGGAAAGATTGGGATTGATTTATTTGCAGGCCCAACAGAGATCGCTGTGATTGCAGATGAAACTGCTGATCCAGAAATAGTAGCAGTAGATTTAGTCGGACAGGCAGAACATGGTTACAACTCTCCTGCATGGTTATATACTACTAGCAAAGAACTCGCAGACAAAGTAATGAAGAGAGTTCCAGAGTTAATAGCGGACCTTCCTGAATTGCCTAGAACAAGTGCAGAAGCTGCTTGGAGAGATTATGGAGAAGTAGTTCTTTGTGATACAGATGAGGAGATGGCTACCATTAGTGACGAGTATGCACCCGAGCATCTTGAAGTTCAAACTAAAAATTTAAAATGGTTTCATGAAAGATTAAAAAATTACGGCTCATTATTTATCGGAGAAGAGACAACAGTTGCATATGGCGATAAATGTTCTGGCACTAATCATATTTTACCAACGAAAGGTGCTGGAAGATATACAGGAGGATTATTCGTTGGAAAATTTATAAAAACATTAAGTTTCCAAAGAATGACAAAAGAGTCTACAGAACTAGTAGGAGCAGCAGCGGCTAGACTTTCAAGATATGAAGGTATGGAAGCTCATGCAAGAACAGGGGATGTTAGACTTAAAAAATACGGTTACATGAAGTAATGCATGCATTAGTCTATACAGACACTCAGACATTAGTTTACAGAGAAGAAAAAAATCCAACGGAAAAACCAGGTGAAAGTATTTTAAAAATACAAGCATCAGGTATTTGTGGTTCTGATATGCACGCTTATCACGGACATGATGAAAGAAGAATACCACCTCTTATATTAGGTCATGAAGTTAGTGGAGTTATTCAAAATGGAAAATTTAAAGATAAAACAGTTGTTTTAAATCCATTAATCACTTGTGGAAATTGTGAATATTGTAAGCAGGGTAGAGAACATTTATGTCCAGAAAGATCTATTTTAGGAATGAGTAAACCAATTAAAAGGGAAGGTGGTTTAGCAGAATATGTTTCAATTCCAGATAAAAATATTTACGAAATACCAAAAGGTTTAGATACGAAAGAAGCCGCAGTAGCGGAACCAACGGCAGTGTCTTTACATGCCGTACTATTAGGTGAACAAACTTTAAAAAAACCTATATCAGAATGTAGAGTTTTAATTCAGGGTGGAGGTGCCATAGGTTTATTATGTGGTTTAATTTTAGCTAAAGATAAAGGATGCAAAAATATAGTTTTATCTGATCCTAACAAAAAAAGATTAGATGAATGTTCAAAATATCTTGATGCAAAATATGTTGCTCCAAATGATAAAATAATAAATTCAAATGGTTTCGATATCGTATTTGATTCCGTTGGACTAGAAGCAAGCAGACAACAAGCTATTGAAGTAGTCGCACCGGGCGGATCAATTATACATATAGGCTTAACGCAACCTGCCGGAACTTTTAATTTTAGAAAATTAACTTTACAAGAAATTACTTTAGTAGGAACTTATTGCTACACAAACAAAGATTTTCAACAAACTATCAATTTATTACACAATAAAAAATTAGGCTCATTAAACTGGATTGAATACAGAGAACTCAAAAATGGCGCGAATGCATTTAAAGAAATCCATAATGGTACTTGTGTTGCCCCTAAAATCATTCTTATTCCTTAGTTCTTGTTGTAGTTGTAGACAAATTGCATACCTGAAATAAAATTTTAACATAGTTAATCTACAAAAATATTTAATAAGATTTATTATGAAATTAAAATTATCAGTTTTGATAGCTTTCTTATACTTAGGCCCAGCCTTCGCTGCAGGGCACATTACAAAAGCTCAAAAAGAAAAAACAATAGAATGTTTAGGTCACTACAGTGCGACTGCTGTTTTACCAGCTGAGACTATTGAAGTTAAAAACATGGAGTTAGCTTTGGCTTCAGTAAAGGTAATTAGAGAATACCTCACATCTGAAGGTGTCAAGGATGATGAAATAAACAAAGGCATGAATGTTTATGTGGACAAAGTTTATGGAAAGCCTTTTAATAAAGCTAAAAATGGTGAGTGTAATAAATTTATTTATAAGCAAATTAAAGGTTCAAAAGAAAAAATCGAAAAATTATCTAGAACGATTTATGCAGGCTAATGAGCGGATACGTTATAGCTAATATAAATGTAAAAAATCCTGAAGCTTACAAAGAATATGTTGGGAAAGTAGTGCCTACAGTTCAAAAATTTGGAGGAGAATACCTTGTACGCGCTGGGGAGTACAAAGTTATAGATGGTGAGTGGAAATATCCTAGAACGGTAGTAATTAAATTTCCAACTTATGAAAAAGCTTTAGAGTGGTATGACTCTGAGGAATATAAACCAGTAAAACCAATTCGATTAGCAAACTCAGTTGCTAATGGAATAATAATTAAAGGAGTATAAAAAACATGATAGATAAATTTGGAAACGCATTTTATTTAATAATTTACTTAGCACATTTTATTATAGTTGGTAGCTACGCTTACCAGTTAGTCTTTGATACTAAAAAATTTCTAAAGGGTAGAGGGGTAGATAAAACTGCAACTTTAATTACAAGATTTGCAGGTTCATTTATGATTGCCACTGTTCTAATGGCAATATATATCGCTTTTATAAGATCAGGAGGAGTAGAAGCTACTTGGGCCTTCTTTAACTTAGTTTTTATAATGAATGTTTCAATATTAGTTGTAAATTTTTATACATTAAAAATTGATAAAACAGGTTTAACTAAAAAAACTAGAAACGATGGAATATATGCTCCACTCGTTCTTGTTATTATCAGCGCTATTCTTTGTTACGGTTTAGCAGATAAAATTTACGTTTAAGGAGTAAAATGGCAAAGTTTATGAATATTGTTAGATGCAAAGTAAAATCATCTAACAGAGAAGAATATTTGAAAAAAATAGATGAGATGCCAAAGTTCGATGGGCAGATTTCAGCAAAATATGTTGAAACGAAACCTAATGAATTTTTTATGATAGGTGAATGGAATTCTGAAGATGATATTGCTAAAGCTAGACCAAAAATGATTGCATTCTTGGATACACTTCGGCACACTTTAGAAGAGCTGTCATCAGATTTAGGAGTAACTGATCCTCATTCTGGTACAGTTGTAATCGAGAAATAGGAAAGGGGTAACAATGGCAAAATTTTATACACTTGGATGTTACACAGCTAAAGGTCTTGGAGGGTTTGTAAGCAATCCATCTACAGACAGAAAAGCTGCTACATCTGCACTTGCTGCTTCTGTGGGAGCTAAAGTAACTCAATACTCAGGCCTAAGAGGAAAATACGATTTTATGGCAGTGATTGAAGGAACTTTTGAACAAGCTGCTGCAGCTGCAATGGTTGCTGTTTCTAGTGGTGCTGTTTCAGATTTTACAATTTTAGAAGATGTAGATCTAAATGAGATAGCTAAAACTGCTCAGAAAATGGCTTCATCATACAAAGAGCCAGGAAAATAATTATTTTCTGTAGCAAATGCATTTTAAGGTATCAGTGAATTTTATTTGATTTTTATATTTAGATTTTATTTCACTGATACCAATTTTAATTTCTTTATTATTCATATTTAATAAGCATGAAATATATCTTTCTCTAATCATTCTTACGTATTTTTGTTTAGAGATATTTACTTTATAGTTAAAGTTTGTGTAGCTTATTTCTTTTAAGTTTTTTTTGATAATCTTAAATAAAACTTCATCTCTTTTTAAACTCTTTTCTAAATTTTTTCTCATTTTTTTAAAACAAGGTATCTTATTATTTTTTGTTTTAAGTGAAAATATTAATATTTTTCCTTTATCGTTTAAACTTTTTTGAGCTAGATTAAGAAGACGATTTAAATTTGATTTTGAAAAAAAATGAATAGTTTGTTTAATTAAAATTAAATCGTATTTTTCTTGTTTCTTTAGATATTTTAAGGCATCAATTTTCTTAAATAAAATATTCTTTTTAACGTCCTTATTTGCAACAATATCAATCCCCATGGGTTTATTTATAAATTTATATTTCTTTTGAAGGGCACTAATTATATTTGCTCTTCCACATCCAATGTCTAATATTTTTGAATTTTTATTTAAATTAATTTTTGTTTTAAGAAATCTATTAAATTGAGAGATATATGATTTAGATGATAACCAGGTTTTATTATCCCAGTTTTTAAGTTTTTTCATTAAAGCGCAACAACAGCGGCAGCCATGGATGCTAGTCTTGCTTGAGTATCATCAGCTCTACTTGTTATTACTACAGGAACTTTTCCACCAACTACAACACCAGCTGCACAAGCTCCCATAAAAAAAATCATCATTTTTACTAAAGCATTTCCAGTTTCTACGTTTGGAACTAATAAAATATCAGTTTTACCAGCAACCGAATTTTTAATCCCTTTAATTTGAGCAGCTTTTTCAGATACTGAATTATCAAAAGCCATTGGACCAAATACATCTGCATTTAAACCTTCTTCGTTAGCTCTTTTAGTAAGTTCACTTGCTTCTAAGGAACTCGGCACACTGTCTAAAACTTCCTCAGTGGCTGATAATATTGAAACTTTAGGTTTCTCAATTCCTATTCTATTTGTAAAATCAATTGCATTTTTTAATATGTGCATTTTTGTTTCTAATTTTGGCAATACGTTTAATGCTCCATCTGTAATAACAAACGGCTTATCATTTTTTTCTAAAGTCATGTGCCAAATATGACTAAGTCTTTTTTTCCCAATTAAATTTAAATCTCTTTTCAAAACTGCTTTCATAAGCACATCGGTATGAATATGTCCTTTCACAATTATTTTTACCTTACCTTGACTTGCAAGTTTTGCAGCGATCGGAGCAGTACTGTTTTCATCTGGTTCATTAATTATTTCATATTTAGAAATATCCCAATTTAATTGCTTAGCATTTTTCTCAATTATTGATTTGTCTCCAATAAAAACTGGTATGATTAAATTTGCATCTACGGCTTGTTTTGCAGACTCTATTGAAACAGGCTTTACTGCATTAACTATTACTGCTTTTGCTGGTCCTTTTGTTTTAGCTATCTTAAGTAAATTTTCGGGGCAGATAATATCTTTTGTACTAAGCATTTAATTCATCCATTTCTTTTAAAATTTTAGCAGGTATAGATATATCTTTATTTAAATTCTTTTTATACGTCTTATTTTTTCTCTCACCCGGATACAATATATTTGAAAATCCTTTTGCTTTTGGAAGTTTTTTGACCAGCTTTATGTTTTTCTTTATTTCTTTAATAAACTTATTTCCAATAAAAATTTTTGGATTAATAGTAATAAATAAATGACCCATATTCTGAGGCCCCGAAAAATCATCAAAAGGATCCTTTGTTTTTCCTCCATGGCTGCTACCAGTAAAAACGCCACTTAGAATATCTACCATCCAAGCTAAACCAGAACCTTTAAAACCTGCGATAGGTAATTGAGTTCCTCTTAGGGCATCTTTAGCATTTGTAGTTATCCTTCCTTGTTTGTTGAGTGCAACACCATAAGGAATTTTTAAACCTAACTTATCTGCTCTTCTTATAATACCTCTGTTAATCATCGATGTTGAGGCATCAAATACAAAAGGAACTCCTCCTGTTGGAACCCCAAAGCAAATAGGGTTTGTGCCAAAGAGAGATTTTTTTGCACCATGAGGTGCTAAGGCAGCAGGTGCATTAGTAAAACAAAAAACCATTAATTGTTTTTTGACTGCTTGTTCAGCATAAAAACTTGAAAGTCCATAATGTCCGCTTTTTTTTATAGCAACTAAACCTATTCCAGTTTTTTTAGCATTTTTAATTGCTTGTTTAATGCCAATGTCAGCACTTACGAAACCAATGCTATTGTCAGCATCTATATATGAAGCGGAAGAACTTATTTTTTTTATTTTGATTTTTGGTTTAGGGTTAATTACTTTTGCTTTTATTCTATCGCAATACATTTTTAGTCTAGCTAAACCATGACCTTTTGCTTCTAATATTTCTGCTTTAATCAAGTAGTTAGAACAAATTTCTGCGTGATTTTTTGGAAGTTTATGTTTTAAAAATATTTGTTTTAGTTTTAATTTTAAAAGATTTTTTTTCACTTAAATTTTTTATTTCCTTTAGCTTCCCAAAAATTAGTTCTTTGCTCTGGGTTCTCAACTAGACCTTTGCACATCATGCCATACTCTTTAGCAAGAGAAGAAAAATCTTTTTTAGCTAATTCCACAAACTTATTTACTTTATCTTTTGTCATTTGAGACATTACTTTTGGATTTAATCCCATTATTTCCCCAAGATCATAGTTATATTTTAAAGACACATCAGCACTATTTTCTAAGCTGTCGATAATATTTTTATCTTTTCCCGCATCTTTAAAACTTTGGGCGGCAACTTTATAAAAACTGTAACAATTAACGTAATCTCTTTGAATATTTTCCATAACATACTTTGCGACTTTTTGTTCTTTAGCATTTTCGTTCGCATTTAAAGAGAAAGGAATTATAGTTAAAATTATTAAAATTATTTTTTTCATTTATATTTTTTCATTGAAGCTTCAGCTAAAATTAGATTTGGATCCATAAATGTTTTTGAAAGCTTAGCTTTCTTAAAAGATTTATATGCAAAAATTGCAATTGGCAACTCTGTACAGCCCAAAATGATTTTTTTACATTTCTTTTTGATTAGATAATTTACCGCAGGTTTTATAGCTCTTTCAGCTTCCTTGGTTTTACCCATTTTTACAAGTTTAATAGATTTATTAACGCTTCTTTTTTGTAATGTTGTGCTCGGTGAGACTAATAAAAATTTTCTGTTAAAGTAATGACTATATACACCAGTTTTTATTGTTGCTTCAGTTGCCAATAAACCAATTTTAGAATTTCTTTGTAATTTATTTTTTGCATTCGAATATACAATTTCTGGCATGTTTAAAATTGGTATTTTTATTTTCTTTCTGAGGTCTTTGTACCAATAATGTGCGGTATTACATGGGATTGATATAAACTTACATTTGTTTTTCTGTAAAAACTTACATCCCTCTATAAGGCTTTTTAAAACTTTATTATATTTTTTTAGATTTTGTTTTCGATCTGGAATATTCGATTTATTGTATAAAACAAATAAAGGATATTTTTGATCTGCCTTTCCTCTATTTAATTTTGCAAGTTTAGAGCAAAAATCTAACCCTGCTTGTGTGCCCATGCCACCAAGTATTCCAATCATAAATTTAAAAATGGATTAACCTTTTCCTCGCCAAGGTATCGTTTTGTCAATTATCTTTCTAATTGTGATATCAAAAATTAATCCTAACATTCCCATTATAAATATTGTTATCCATATTACTTCATATTGAAAATATTTTTTCGCGACATTTTCTACGAAGCCAACACCTGTAGTTCCAGCTAAAAATTCTGCAGCTACTAATGTTCCCCAACACATTCCTGTTGCAACTCTTATTCCCGTTAGTATTTCTGGCAAAGAGTTAGGAAAAATAACGTGTCTTAATATTTGCCATTTAGATGCCCCAAGAGAGTGTGCTGCATGAATTTTTGATAATTGAGTTCCTGATGCACCAGCTCTAGCTGAAATTATCATAATTGATAATGACACCATAAATAATAAAAATACTTTTCCAAGATTGTCTATTCCAAGAACTGAAATAACTAATGGCGCCCACGCTAAAGGCGGAACTGGTCTGTATAGTTCAATTAAAGGATCAAAAAATCCTTTTGCAAATCTATTTAATCCCATAAATAATCCTAATGGAACTCCAACTATAATACCCGCAACTAATCCAAGGAATACTCTTAAAAATGAATCCCATATGTGACCAGTAGGAATAGGAATTTTAAATAAGTTAAAGTCTCCTGTAACAAAACTTAAAACTTTACTTTTGAAATTTGGCTTAACTTCACCTTGTTCATTATGAACTGGGTACTCTCCAGGTAAAATATCTGCAAACCAATCAGGGATTAAAAAACCAATGATTTTACTTACATCCATCATCTCATACCAAATTAATGGAATTTGTTTGTAACCCACATTTGGGTTTAACATTAATGTAAATTTATTAAGTGTATCTGATGGTTTTGGAAGCCATCTACCTGAGCCTTGTTCAGAACAACTTGGGCCACTTGAAATGATAGTACCTGATGGAAACAAAAGAAGATCCACCCATCTAAGGCTGCCTTGTTCTTTTTTTTGTATGTTATCAAAATTGATTATTGATGCCTGCATGTCATTTAGAGTATTAGGTGGAAATATACTTGCGTATTCTATTCTACGAGCAATCTTAAGGATATCTTTTGCTAATGAAGAGGAAATTTCCTCAGAAGCGCTTAAACTGTTTCTATAATCTTTTATTTCTTTTTTTAGTTTTTCTAAAGCGGAAGTATATTGCTCATTATGATTTTTAAGTTCAAAGAATTCATCACTTATTAAATTTAATTCTGTAGCTGCTGCCTGAAATTTTAAACCTCGCTTTGTTTTTGGAATAAATGGAATTTCGATTGTATTTTCAATTGAGGTACTTGATGCTTTCCAAGAACCTTCTTCCTTAGCAGCTTCAATTCTCTCTAATTCTTGTTCAGCGCTCTCATTAGGATAATCACTTCTTTTAAAATTCTCAGTTAAATTTATAATTTTTTCATTAATTAATTTAATTTGTTCTCTAGTCTCATTATTTAAAAGCTGTTCATTTGTAAGTAATGGTATTGAGTTTCTAGTTTGAGAGACAAAATTTAGTAACTTACTTTTATCTTGATTTTTGACACCGGATTTTTCTATTTCAATAGTGATTTTGTCTAAATTTTCTGACTCAGTTTCTATTACCGATGTGCTCTTTAGTTGACGTTCATCTATTGGAAATAGATATTTAAGCGAAAGAAGTGACTCATTTACTTTACCAACTTGGCAAAGTTCATTAGCTGACTTTGGAAAAAAAGACTTAGCTATATCCCATGAATAATAGAGCCAAACTAATAAAAGAAAACTACTTCCTACAATTACCCAATGGATACCTCCTTTGGCTCTTTCAGGATTTCCAAAAACAGCATCAACTTTTTCAGTTCTAATTAATTTTCTGCCATATAAAACACATCCTACAATGGCAAAAAAAAATAAAAATGTTAGAAAACCTGTTATCATTTAAATTTCTTTTCCCATTATTTCTTCTTCCATGTTCCATATCATTGAAAGAATTTCTTCTCTTTTAGAGACGAACTCTTTATTATTTTTAATCTCTCTCAAGTCCTCTTTAAGACCCATTGATGCAAAAGGTAATTTATACTCTTTATGTATTCTGCCTGGTCTCGGTGCCATAACATAAACTTTTTCACCAAGTAATAACGCTTCCTCAACAGAGTGTGTAATAAGAATAATAGTTTTTCCAGTTTCTTTCCAAATTTTAAGAACTAAAGATTGCATTTTTTCTCTTGTTAAAGCATCTAAAGCTCCTAAAGGTTCATCCATCAATATTAATTCTGGATCATTAATTAAGCATCTCGCTAAAGCTACTCTTTGCTGCATTCCTCCCGACAATTGATAAGTCGGAGTGTTACCAAAACCTTTTAATCCAACTATATCTAGCCATTCATCAACCTTTTTTTGAGTTTGCGCAGCATCTTCTTCTTTCATTCTCAAACCAAAATTTACATTCTCAGCAACAGTTAACCATTCAAACAAAGCGCCCTGTTGGAAAACCATTCCTCTATCAACACCTGGTCCATTAATTTCTTTATTATTAAGAGTAATTTTTCCTGAGGTTGGCCTAATGAAACCTGCTGTAATATTTAATAAAGTTGTTTTCCCGCAACCTGAAGGTCCAAGTACAGTAAGCAACTCTCCTTTTTTGATTGTAAAATTTAAATTTTTAAGAGCATGAACAGTTTCTCCCTTAGGAGTTTTAAAAATCATATTTAAATTTTGAGAAATTAGATTGCTCATAAAAGAACTATATTAGATATTTTTATAAAAAAATAGGCACCAATAATATTCATTGGTGCCTATAATTTTACTTTCAAGAGTTACGGTAAAAACTTAGTAGTTACTGTACCTCTTGGAGTGTCAAAACCTTTTAAAAACTTAGCAAGGTTTCCACTCTTCATAGATTTTTTCGTTTCTTTTGGCGTTAAGAATTTGAAGCCACTTAAAGTGTCTTTCATGTCAGCAACTTTCATTTCTGACTCTTTAGACATAGCTTTCATATCACTTCCACCATTTCTGTATCTCTCATTAGCTTCATGAGTTAATTCTACGAAAGCCTTCAACATACCAGGATTTTCTTTCATAAATTTATTTGTTACAGAAACGATATCTATTCCCATGATACCTCCAGCACGAGCTTCATCAACTGTAAGAAGTCTTGTTCCTACAGATGTTGCAGATTTAATAGAGTTACCTCCAAATAAACATGCCATTACAACATCGCCACTAACCAATGCAGCTGCTCCTTCTTCAGGGTCCATTGCAATGATTTCCATTTTTTTTCTGTCAGCACCAACTATTTTCATACTTTCAGTGAAAACGTATTCAGCCATAGTTCCTAGAGGAACTGCAACTTTCTTACCTTCAAGTTCAGAGGCATTAGCTTTTGTAATACCAGATTTTTTAGAAGTAACACATGTTGTTCCTCCCATTCCGTATTCCATTGCAACGTCTACTAAACTAATAGGTGCTTTTGCCTTAACAGCATTGATGTAAGGCATTAAACCTTGTGAGTAAGATATATCGATATCTCCTGCTAACATAGCATCAGTCATTGCTACACCATTCGTAAAGTTAGTCCACTTTACTGGTACACCAAGTGCTTTTGCATATGCTTTTTTGTTCATGTCCTCAAGATTTGGAGATGGCCATTCCAAAAAGTACGCAACTCTTACTTCTTTTGCAGCTGAATTAGCTACTGTAGCAGTTAGAGTAAACGCAAATAAAATCCCAAGAACTGTACTTATTATTTTTTTCATAGTTCTCCCATATGGTTTGTTTAATAATAAGATTAAAAATTAAATTTAATGAGAAGTAAACAGAAGATTGCTCATGTTTGACCATATTGATTTTACAACCAAAGATTGTATGTTATATTTCTTGTCAAACTATAACAATAGTCTACAAATTAAAATATGAGTTCATCTAATAGAACAAACATACCAAATTCTTTAAATGAGCATTGGATGCCATTTACAGATAATAAAACTTTTAAAAAAAATCCAAGATTAATTACTGACGCAAAAGGAGTTTACTTAACTAATCATCAAGGTAAAAAAATGATAGATGCAAGCTCTGGATTATTTTGCAATCCTCTTGGTCACGGAAGAAAAGAAATTACTGAAGCTGTTTCAAAACAATTAGATAAACTAGATTATTGCCAACCGTTCAACCAAGGTTATGGAGGATCATTTGAACTTGCAACAAGAATAGCAAAGAAAACTCCTGAAGGAATTAATAGAATTTTTTATACAATTTGTGGATCTACTGCAGTAGAGACAGCAATTAAAATAGCTATTGCGTATCACAGAGCAAAAGGTGACTCAAAAAGATTTAGATTTGTTGGTCGTGAAAGAGGTTATCACGGAATGAATATTGGAGCGACTACCGTTGGAGGAATGATTAACAATGTGAAAACTTTTGCTAGTGTTTTAATGCCTGGAGTTCAACATATGAGACACACTCATTTACCAGAGCATAAATTTGTAAAAGGTCAACCAGACACAGGTGTTGAAATGGCTGAAGATTTAGAGCGAATAGCTATGAATTTCGGAGGGGAAAATATTGCTGCGTGTATAGTTGAGCCAATTGCAGGATCAACGGGTACATTAGTTCCACCAAAAGGTTATTTAAAAAGAATAAGAGAAATTTGTGATAAACACGGAATCTTACTTATTTTTGACGAAGTAATTACTGGATGGGGGAGAACTGGTTCTGCTTTTGCTTCACAAGAATTTGGCGTTACACCTGATATGATTACGATGGCTAAAGCTACTACAAATGGAGTTATACCAATGGGAGTTGTTGCAGTAAAAGAAGAAATGTATGACGCTGTATTAGACTCATCAAAAAATCCAGAAGGTACACCTGAATTGTTTCATGGATATACATACTCTGGAATACCAGCAGCAGTCGCAGCCGGTTTAGCTGTTCAAGATATTTTTGAAAAAGAAGATATTTTCAAGAGAGTAAAAGAAATGTCACCTTATTTTCAAGATGGATTACACTCATTAAAAGATTTAAAAGAAATTGTAAGCATCAGAGGTTATGGAATGATGGGAGGAATTGAGATGAGAATGAAAGATAAGCCTGGAAAGTCTGGTTTTCAAACTTTTAAACACTGTTATGATGCTGGTGTAAACTTCAAAAATACTGGAGATTCTTTAATTATAGCTCCACAATTTATATGTGAGAAGAAACATATAGATGAGATTATAGAAAAATTAAGAACTGGAATCTCTAATTACTCGAAATCTTAAATGATCGTTGGAGTTCCAAAAGAAATTAAGCTTCAAGAGCATAGGATCGGATTAACACCTGAAAGTGTTAAAGCCCTAACAGATAGAAATCATGAAGTACTAGTTGAAAATAATGGTGGATTTGAAGCTGGATTTACTAATGACGATTATTTAAAAGCCGGAGCGATAATCATCAATACACCTGCGGAAATATTTAAAAAAGCTGAAATAATTGTTAAAGTTAAAGAACCTCAAATGAAAGAGGTCAAAATGATTAGAGAGGGTCAAATTATTTATACCTATCTTCATTTAGCAGCAGCAAAAGAATTAACCTTGGGTTTAATGAAAACAAAATCTATTTGTATAGCGTATGAAACAGTTACGGATGATAATGGTCGATTGCCATTATTAGCTCCTATGAGTGCAGTAGCAGGCAGAATGTCAGTTCAAGCTGGGGCACATGCTCTAGAAAAAAATCAAAAAGGGAGAGGTTTATTAATAGGAGGTGCACCAGGGGTTGATCCTGCTAATGTTGTTATTCTTGGAGGCGGTGTTGTTGGAGAAAATGCTGCAATTATCGCAACAGGCATGAGAGGAAATGTTTTTGTGGTTGATAAATCAAAAAAAAGATTAGAAGAACTTCACAAACAATTTGGAGATAAAATTATTCCAACAGAAAGTGATAAAATAGATTTGAAAAAATTAATTTCTAAATGTGATTTATTAGTTGGTGGAGTTTTAATTCCTGGTGCAGAAGCACCTAAATTAGTAACTAAAGAGATGATAAAATCCATGAAAAGGGGATCAGTAATTGTGGATGTAGCAATCGACCAAGGTGGATGCGTAGAAACAAGCAAACCTACTACTCATGCAAATCCAACGTATTTAGTTGATGATGTCGTTCATTACTGTGTAGCCAACATGCCTGGTGGAGTACCGAGAACATCAACAATGGCTTTAAATAAGGCTACATTACCACTTTTATTAAAATTAGCTGATCAGGGCTATAAAAAAACTTTAACAGAGAATAAAAACTTTTTAGCAGGTCTTAATGTTTATAGGGGAAACATTACTTTTAAAGGTGTATCTGATGCTTTTAATTTAAAATATACGCCAGCATCTGATTTATTAAAAAGTTAAAATGAGATCATTACCACACGAGTCAAAAGTGGTTGTGATTGGTGGAGGTATAGCAGGTTGTTCTACCGCTTACCATTTAGCGAACAATGGCTGGGACACAGTATTAATTGAGCGTGACCAACTAACCTCAGGCACCACTTGGCATGCAGCTGGAATGGTTACCCAATTAGGAACAACTCCACAAATAACGAAAATTAGAAAAAATTCAGTAAAATTTTACAATGATTTAAAAAAAATTACTGGCCTTGATAATAGTTTTAAACAAACAGGCACGATAAATATTGCAACTTCGAGAGCAAGACATCAAGAATTTCTTAGACAAAAAACTATGTCTAAATTATTTGATCTTAATATAGAGTTAATTGATAAAAATAAATTTAAAACACTTTATCCGATTGCAAAAAATAAAGATGTATTAAGTGGTTTATATATACCGGAAGACGGTCAAGCTGATCCAGAAATTTTAACAAAAAATATCTCAATCGCAGCTAAAATCAAAGGGGCAAAGATTTTTGAAAAATGCAAATTAGAAAAGATTATTAAAAGAGGCAATCAGATAAGGGGGGTTAAGACCAATCTTGGAACAATAAATTGTGAGTACGTAGTTTTATGTGCTGGAATGTGGTCAAGGCAGATAGGTGAAGCTGCTGGAGTAAGTATTCCACTTTACCCTAATGAACATTTTTATATGATTACTGAAAACTATAAATATTTACCAAAAGTTCTTCCAACATTTAGAGATCCAGATACATATTTATATGCCAGAGAATATCACGGAAAAATTATGCTTGGTATTTTTGAACCTAATGCCAGAAATGCTTTTAAAAAAACTGGTAAAGTCCCAAATAATTTCTCTTTTGGAGAGTTTAAAGTTGATAAAAAGTACTCACAAATGCTTCTTCAATTAGCCGCAAAAAGAATTCCATCAATCAAAAATTTAAAAATAGAGAAGTATTTTTCAGGTCCTGAGTCTTTCACACCAGACAGTAATTTCCTAATAGGCGAAACAGAGGAAATTAAAAATTTATATGTTTGTTGTGGATTTAATAGTATTGGCATCGGTTCATCCGGTGGAGCAGGTCAAGCAGTTGCTGAATGGATGATAAAAGGTCATACAAATCAAGATTTTTTAAGTCTTGATGTTAAAAGATTTGAAAAATTTAATTCTTCTTTAAAGTTTATTAAGGAAAGGACAACAGAAACACTAGGAAATCTTTTTAAAATGCATTGGCCTTATAAGCAGTTAAAAACTTCAAGAAATATTAAACTTTTACCTTACCATAAAGATTTAAAAAAATTAGGTGCATGTTTTGGTCAAATGGCTGGTTACGAAAGACCAATGTGGTTTTCAAAAAAAAAAAGACCAACTTATAAATATAGTTTTGGATACCAAAACTGGTATCCGGCAGCAAAAAAAGAGTGTATTAATACTAGAAAAAATTTGGGTTTTTTTGATTTAACACCGTTTGTAAAATTCGATTTGAGTGGAAAACATGCGCATGATCAACTTCAATATCTTTGTGCTAATAATATCAAAAATATTAAAGGAAAAACTACTTATACACAAATGCTCAATCCGTCTGGCGGAATTGAAGCTGATGTAACGATAAGTTGTTTAAAAAAAAATTATTTTAGAATTATTTGTCCAGCCTTAGCAAGAAGCCATAATAAATCTCATATTTTAAAAAATTTAACGAAAAAAGTTAAATTCGAGGATGTAACTGATAAATATTCATGTATAGGATTATTTGGCCCTAATAGCAGAAAATTTTTGACAGAACTATTTGGAAATTATTTTTCTAAAGATGATTTTCCATTTGCCAGAGGAAAATATTTAAATATTTTTAATATCAAGGTATGGTTTCAAAGATTATCTTTTATAGGTGAACTTGGATGGGAAATTTATATACCAATAAAAAAAACTAATAAAATTTTTAAAAATATTAAAAAATTAGGTAAAAAATTTAATTTAACTTATTCAGGTATGCACACATTAGATATTCTTAGATTGGAAAAAAAATTTCTTCATTGGGGCCACGATATCACCTCAGAAAATAATCCTATTGAGTCAGGGTTGTCATTTGCAGTAAATTTTGAAAAAAAAGAAAATTTTATTGGTAGACAGGAGCTTGAAAAAATAAAAGCTAATCCTTTAATTAAAAAATTAGAACTTTTTTCTCTTAAATATAACTTTAAACCTGGAAGACCTTTATTACTTCACGATGAGCCAATATTTAAAGATAAAAATATTGTAGGTTATACAACAAGTTCAAATTTTTCTTTTTGTTATAATAAGAATATTTTCTTAGCTTATGTTAAGAGCGATATAAGAGATTGTGACAATCTTGTTATTGAAGTAGAGGGAAAAAGACATGCTATCAAATTAGAAAAGAAGCCAATTCACGATCCAACATCAAATTTGATGCGAAGTTAACTCATTTTGGGTCTAGAGTTTTTTTCAAACCCATTTTGCTCCTCAAATTTATATTAATTTTAAGTAATTATGATTAAATGAATTAATGAGTATACATTCTAACATGGATAAAAATCAAAGCGATTTTAATAATTCTCAGTCTAGGGTCAAAGTAACTGATTTATTATCTAGACTTAATGACGAAAAAAAAATTGAAAAAAAAAGAAATTTAGCGCTTGGAGTAGCTGCAGTCTCCGCAGTGACAGTTTTTGGAATAATTCTAACTATTTAATCCTTTAAATTTTAAAAATTTTCCAACTTGTTTTATTACATAATCAATCTCTTTTTTTGATAATCCTTGGTGACATCCAATTAAAATACCATTTTTCATTACATTATCACTATTTGTAAATGAATTTTTTACTTTTCTATAAATTTTATTTTTCATCATAGGATGCCTTAAAAGATTTCCTGTAAAAATTGGACGAGTTTGGATACCTTTTTTTTCTAGGAAAATCTGTAAATCACTTCGTTTTAAATTTGATTCTTTATTAATTATAATTGGATAAGACAGCCAGCCTGTTTTTATATTTTTGTTTTGAGTGGGAAGATTGAACAAATTAGGATATTTTTTAAAATAATTATAATATTTTTTAAAATTATTTATTCTGATTTTAATATTCTTTTTTAGTTTTTTTAATTGTTCTAGAGCAAAAGCTGCTGAAATTTCAGATGGTAGAAAATTATAACCAAGATCAGAAAAAATATATTTACCATCATAGGCCATTCCACCTATTTTCAGATTAAACCTTTTTTTTATTCCCTCAGATTCATTAAAAATTGATGATGATCTTCCCCATCCTCTTAATAGTTTAGCTTTTTCATATATTTTTTTATCGTTAAAACAAACCATTCCCCCGAAACCTGCTCCAGTCATTACATGTGAAGCATAAAAACTATTTGTAGTTACGTCAGAAAATTTTCCCAAATGTTTTTTTTTATATGTATATCCAATTGTGTCTGCAGAGTCTTCTATGACAATCAGCTTATTTTTTTTTGCAATTTTATAAACTTCTTTCCAATCTAAAACATTACCAACTAAATTTGGCAATATAATTCCAACAGTTTTTTTATTTATAGCTTTTTTAATTTGATCTATTTTTGAAAGAAAAGAATATTTTTCTACGTCAACAAAATGAGGTATGCAACCAACTTGATAAATAGGAGAGACTGTTGTCGACCAAGTTAAAGCAGGAGTAATTATCTCAGATCCTTTTTTAAAATCATAACTTGCCAAACCCAATAGGTTTGCAGACGAACCTGAATTCACCATTAATCCGTATTTTTTTCCAAATATTTTAGCGACTTTTTTTTCCAATTCTTTCACTGCAGGTCCGTCAATTAAAGTCATTGAATTTTTTAAAACTCTGACTGAGGCGGAAATTTCTTTTTGATCGTAAACAGCTTTGCCGTAGTAGATTTTCATATTTTTAATATTTGTGTATAGTTGGATACATTCTTAAAGTAAAAGGAATTTTTATAGGATTAATAAATTTGTTAATCTTATTAGATAACATAACCCCCCCTAATCTCGCATGCGAAAGGTATTTAACCTTACAATTTGCTTCAAACCAATATGATGCATATCTCTCCATGAAACAAGCAGGGAGACGCAAATTGTAGCCATGGCACAAATTTCTTTTCATAAAATATTCGTAAGATTTTTTTAGTATAGGAAATATATGTTCACAAAATTTTTTAAAAGTTTTAACTTTTGTAATAAAAAGAGGTGGTGCACTTAAACGATTTTTTTTTAAAAATAAAATGAATTTTTCTTTCTCATCTTCATTTATAAAGTTTTTACTATCCTCTATTAAATCTATTTTATGAACTTTTTTAAATTGTTGATTTATATCTTCACTTTTAAATTCAATTGGTTGGACCAGCACCGCTTCAGCATTTGAGAAAATTTCATTATTTTTTTTTAGTAAGTCAGAAAAAAGGCTTTTTGTAGTATATTTTAATTTTTTGGTATAAAGATTGTTCAACCATAATTTTCTATATTCACAAGTTCCAATCCAATCATCTTCATTTTTATCTTTAAGTAAATTTTTCCAAATCCAATAAATGCCAGTATATTGGCCGTAGTACTTATTCAACTCTATAATACTTTCACCTTTTTGTTCGGATAACCAGTAATGAGGATAATTATAATTTCCAAGACCTAGAGGTTTTATATATGAAGGTAATTTGTTAATAACATTATAATACTTTAAGGACAGACAATATAAACTTATATTTTTCATTTAATTAATTTTTTTTGACTATCTAGTAGTTCATTAATATAACTTATTAGATTATATTTGGTTTTAAAATTAAATTCTTTTTTTATCCTACCTATATTAATTTTTGGCTCTTTGATTGTTCTATAATTTTTTTTTCTGATAATTTTACAATTAGTGATTTTTTTAATTCTTTTAAGAATATCACCTATGTATACGTTTTTTCCTGATGCAATATTATACATTCTATACTTACCACTAAAGATAATTTTAATTAGTACATTAAAAGCATCATCTACATGTATGAAATCTTTTGTTGAATTATTGGATAATTCAAGAGTAATTTTATTTTTTATAATAGAATCTCTTATTATAGTTGGAAGTATATAGGCTTGATTAGTAAAATTATTTGCAAATAAGTTCGATATTCTAACAACTTTAATTTTTTTATTCTTCAAACATAGGCATAAATTTTCTGCTGAAATTTTTAAGGAGTTATATAAAAATTTACTCTCATTAGTATTAATCTTAATAAAATTATTTTCAGCAGTGCCATCTTTTTTATTTGCAAAATATAATCTTGTCGATGAAATAAGAGTAAAACTCTCAAATTTATTATTAAATAAAACCTTTGCCATTATTGAAAGATTAGTTTGATAAGTTAAATTTGGGTTTTGAAGCCAATTTTGATTACCAATACAGAAAACGATGTTATTTAGATTTTTTTTAAATTTAAACCTCCCTTTTTTTGGAAAAAAAAAATTATATTTTCGCTTTTTTAAAAATATTGAGAGATTTTGACCAACAAAACCTTGACCAAAAATTGTAAATTTTTTTGTCATTTATCTAATTTTGTCTCTAAACTTTGCATCAAGCAAAATTCTTTTATAAAAAATTTGGTATCTGTTCTTCTTTAAACTCATTAAAACTTCTTGAAAAAAATTTCTAAAGATATCATCTTTTTCGACTTTTCTTATTTTTAATGAATTATTTTTTTTTATTATTACGTCTAATTTTTTGTTTGATGGAGGTGAGAATACATTATTTAATTCTATATTTTGTTTTTCTGAAATTAACATCATATTATTTTTGTATTCACCACCAAAACTAAAATAACCAAAATAGTAATTTTTTTTAAATTTACATGAAACGTTGAATGAGGTAATCAATCCTTTCTTATTTTTGTAAGTATTAGAAGTCATATTTATTAATTTTCCAGAACCTAAAATTCTTGCAGTAGCTGCTGCATAAGGACCCATATCAGCTAAACAACCTCCACCAAATTTTTTTGACATTCGAAAAGAGTTTAATTTTGGCTGAGGTATAATAAAGTTTGTATTAATGAGTTTTATTTTTTTTTCACTTTTTAAAATTTTTAATGACTTTGTTAATTGCTTATGAAAATTAAAAAATGTAGCTTCAGCTAAAAGTTTATTTCTTTTTTTTGCAATTTTTAAAAGTTTCTGAACTTCTTTAAGTTTTAAGGTGATCGGTTTATCAACAATTACATGATAATTCTTCTCTAACGCTCTTTTTGCCCAAATGTAGTGGAGTGAATTAGCAAGAGAAATGTATACTATGTTTGCCTTAGAATTATTTAAAGCATCTTTATAATTTTTAAACTTAACGAATGAATTCTTATTTTTAATCGAGACTGATTTTGAGGCAACACAAAAATTTATTTTCTTTTTTAAAAGAACATTAAGAATTCTTTTTCTAAATATATTTGAGTATCCTAAAATTAAAACTTTCAATTGTAAATCTTTTAAATTATTTTATTAAAATTATGACAAGCAAAACATAGGCGTGCTTCAATATCAAGCAATCCTTTTTTAATCAGACTTATCATTTGATTTTGACTAATCCATTTAAAATTTTCATCGATTTTAATGATATCTTTATCATTTATTTCAATAACCATATATCTAATTTGCGATTTATAAAATCTTCCACCTTCATGTGATTGTATAGAGTCATATTTTATTGAACAATTTCTGTTATTAAAGAAATATTTCTGCAGTAATAATTTACTTTTTAATGACAAATTTTTATTATTTTTATAATTACTAATATTTGAGGTTTTTACACTGCAAGTTATACTTCCTGATTTATATCCTGGCTCAACTATAAATTTTACTAAATAATGAACGGTAGAATTAATTTTTTTTGTAATAAAACCTGCGAAATGCGTACTACGATGCTGTATAATTGGCTGACTCCAATGACTTACTTCTCTTGATTTAGCAAGAACATTTATTCCAATAATTGAAAAATATGAGTTTTTATTATGAGAAATTTTTCTTTCAGTAAAAACCCAATTTTTCATATCAACAAGATTTATTTTTTTGATTTTTATATAATATTTTTTATTCATTCTTTTTAACCATAGATTAATTTCACTCAAATTAACTAAAGGTTTATCAAAATTATCTTTTTTAATTGAACATGAAAAAACAGATAGAGTATCCATATTTAAAATATTTTTCTTTTTGATCATTGAAATTAAATTATCTCTTTTTATCCATCTGTATCGGTCTGAAGCTTTAATTTTAGAATTTGATTGAATAAGAATATTTTTATTTTTTTTTAAAAGGTAATTAAAGCCTTGTTCTGTCTGTTTAATATTTACTAGATATTTTTTAAATTTTAAAAAATTATTTAGATATTTAATTTTTTTTCCTCCGTGAACTCTAGTATAATTGCTTTTTGTTGCTTGAACAGTCGGCGAAATTTGTAATTTATTTATATTGCCAGGCTCTACATTGGCCTTCAAAAGATATTCAGGTTGTCCACTTATATTCCTTCTTAAAATACCTAAAATTCCACTACCGTTCTGGTAGATTATTGGTTGATCCCAAGTTTTATGTTTGTAAAAATTTGAAGTAACTCTTACTCCAATTATACTAAAAAATTTTTTGCTGGTATGAAATATTTTTTTTGATTTATATTTCCATAATTTTAGTTGTGAAAGATCCTTCTCTTTAATAATTATTTTCTGTTTTTTTTTTTGATTTTTAAGCCAATTATAAATTTTTTTTAGATCTTGCATAATAATTCAAGCACTTATTAATAAACATAATAGAGTCAAAAATAAATAAAAAAGCATGAAAGACTAAGTCAGATTAAATTTTGATGAGTAGATACTTTTTGTAGGAATTTTAAAGGATTTATATCAATTAAGTAACATTGGTCTTGAAATACAATTAATCTTATGTAAATAAAATATATATTTAAGACGGCGAGGTAGCTCAGTTGGTTAGAGCACAGGACTCATAAGCCTGGGGTCGGCGGTTCGAATCCGCCCCTCGCTACCAAAATTTATGCAAAACATTTCAATTTATTGTTTAACTATGGATCCCTCTCATGAGTCAAAGATATTAAATCTAAATTTTATCCCAGTAGGTTTAGGTGAAGAGAAATTTTCAGATAATTTTTTAACAGATAAAAAAGGTGAAAATATATCATTTAAAAATAAATTTTATGGGGAGTATACTTTTCATTATTGGTTATGGAAAAATCACTTAGATAAAATAAACACTAATTGGATTGGTTTCTGTCAATATAGAAAGTTTTTTGTTAAACAAAAAATAAATAATGAACTAAATAAATTGACTTTTAAAGAATTGAATAATTATCTTCTAAAACAAATAGACGAAAATGATAATTTAAATTATGATTGTATATTAGGTGATTTACTCTCTGTGAGTGACTTTAGATTTACTAAATTTGTTAAAAAAAATATTTTAAAATTTATCAAACAACCTTCATTAATTTTTAATAAAAAAAAAAGAAATATTAAATTACATTTTGATATTTTTCATGGAGAAGGAAATTTAGATAAAGCTATAGACGTTTTAGACGAAAAAGAACGAGATGGATTTAGAGAATATGTTGAAAATAAAACGAATTTTCACCCACATAATATGTTCATTTGTAAAAAAGAATATTTAGTTAAATACTACGAAATTATATTTCCTTGGCTTAATAAATGTGAAGAGCTATTTGGTTTTGAATTACAAGGATATGGCATGAGAAGAATTTATGGATTTTTAGCTGAACGGTTTTTATCTTACTGGTTTTTAAAGAATTGTAATGTAAAAAAATTACCTATTTTAGTAAAAGATCTTTCAGATTATAAAAATTTATAGTTTTTCTTAAATTCTTTTAGACTCATTAATTTTTTATCTTTTTTAGATATTAAAAGTTTTTTTGCGGGCCATTTTATTTTTAAGTCTTTATCCAAAACATTAATCCCACTTTCTAAATGAGGATTATAATAATTTGAAAGTTTGTAATAAACTATATTCAATTTTTCATAACTATAATAAGCATGACCGAAACCCTCAGGGATATACAAGCTCAGACAATTGTTCTCAGATAAAATAATTTTAAATATTTTTCCGTAGGTTTTAGATCTTCGTCTAAGATCAATAACGCAGTCTAATATTTTTCCTTTAACAACATTTACATATTTTGCTTGTTGAGATTTTTTTAATTGGAAGTGAAAACCTCTTAATGAATTTTTTTTAGAGGTTGTACAATATTCAAAAGGAAAATTATCGTGTTTTAAAATTTTTTTACTATAAATTTCTCTTAGATTACCTCTGTAGTCCTTGTTATTTTTTTGTTTTACAATAATCAATCCTTTAAATTTTGTTTTAATAATTTTCATTTTTTTAGATATTTGTTTAATTTAGTTAGATTCATATGCATTTGTTTTGGTAAAAGACCCTTTGATTTCTTTTTCTTTACGTTCTTATTATATTTTTTTGCAAATTCATAAATTGTTTTAACTTTACCACCAATATTAATAACACCTTTTTTTTTAATTAATTTAACGAAAATTTTTGCGAAATCTTCATGAAAAATAAAATTAGATTTTACATCACTAAAAGCAAATTTATGAATAAAAGGTTTTTCAGTCATACATGCTCTAATTATAAGAGAATTCTTGTACATTTGCACTGCAGCTTCAGCACCTAATTTGGACCAACCATAATTGTTCCATGGATTAATTGGATCTTTTTCTGAGTAATTACCTTTAGTACCTGGGTAAACATAATTTGTAGAAAAAAAAATAATTTTTATCTTAAAATTATTACAAATTTTTACTAAATTCGATGTTCCAATAATATTTAGATCTATACTTTTGTTAATGTTATTTTCATGTACAGACATCGGCCTTGAGAGACCGGCCAAGTGAAGGACTATTTTTGGTCTAAATTTTTTAATATTTTCATTTATAGAGTTAATTGAAAGAATATTTAATTGAGTTTTAGAACGAAAAATAAATTTATACCCTGTTTTTAATTTTTTTAACTCGTTTGAAAACCTTCCTTTGCCACCAGTGACTAAAATTTTATCCATCAATTACAACAAGTCTTTCAGATACTTAGAATAAATGTTATTTCCATAAAATTTAATAGCTTCCAGGACTTGTTTTTTATTAATCCACTCATTATTAAAAGCTATTTCTTCCAAACAAGCAATTTTTAATCCTTGTCTAGTTTCAATTGCTGATACAAAAGCAGATGTATCATAGAAATCATTTATAGAACCCGTATCCAACCAAGCTCCACCCCTTCCTAAATACTCAGCTTTTAATTTATTTTTTCTAAGATATCTTTTTAAAACTTCTATTATTTCTAGCTCATTTCTTTTCGATGGTTTTAAAGATTTACTATATTCTATAACTTTATTATCAAAAAAATATAAACCTGTTACCGCTAAGTTTGACTTTGTTTTTTTTGGTTTCTCTACTAACTGTGTAATTTTTTTATTCTTGATAGTTGCAACCCCATAAAGTTCTGGTTTTTTTACTGGGTGTAAAAAGACTTTACAGCCACTATTAAGTTTAACACTCTCTTTTAATTTAGCAGTTAAACTTTGTGCATAAAAAAAATTATCCCCTAAAATTAATGAAACATTATCTTTACCAATAAAACTTTCACCAAGAATAAATGCATCTGGTAAACCTCTAGGCGACATTTGCTCCTTGTACTTAATTCTTACTCCAAAACGACTTCCGTCCGATAAAATTTTTTTAAATTGACTTAATTGACCTTTATTAACTATTACTAATATATCCCTTATTCCTGCCAGCATTAAAATTGAGAGAGGGTAAAAAATTAACGGTTTATCGTAAATTGGTAAAAGTTGTTTATTTACTGCTTTAGTCAAAGGGCTCATCCTTGTTCCCATTCCTCCAGCTAAAATAATTCCTTTTCTAATCATCCTTTTAGACCTAATCTGAACTCATACTGTTTTCTAGAAATTTGATTTAAAAAAGATTTATTGTTCAAATACCATTCAATCGTATTATTTAATCCTTCATTAAATTTTATTTTTGGTCTCCATTTTAGTTCTTTTAAAATCTTCTTACTATCCAAAGCATATCTAAAATCATGACCTGGTCTATCCTTGACATATTTAATTTTGACATTTTTACCAATTTTGATTTTCTTTAATTTACATATCTTTAAAATTTTTTTAACTAAATTGATATTGCTCAAGTTAACTCCAGTTCCAACATTATAACTATGACCAGATTTACCCTTCAAATATAGCGTGAATAAGGCTTCACAATGATCTTGCACATATATCCATTCTCTTGAATTCTTACCTCTTGCATAAATTGGCAATATTTTATTAGTAAAAATATTTGATAACATTTTTGGTATAAGTTTTTCAGGAAATTGGTACGGCCCATAATTATTGCAACAATTTGAAATTACGGCATTGATTTTATAGGTTCTTATATAAGATTTTACCAAATGATCTGCACTCGCCTTAGATGCTGAGTAAGGAGAACTCGGCTCATATTTGTGATCTTCATTAGATCTTTTATTTTTTTTTATATCTCCATAAACCTCATCTGTAGATATATGTATCAATTTTGGATTAATATTTTTCTTTTTTAAAAATCTCAAAGATTCTAATAAATTAAAAGTTCCATATATGTTTGTATGAATAAAATTTTTAGGCCCATCAATAGACCTATCAACATGAGTCTCAGCAGCTAAATTAAAAATTGCTATTGGATTGCTCTTTTTAATAATTTTAATGAGCTTACTTTTATTTACTATATCTAATTTAACTAATTTATAATTTTTTTTATTTCTGATTTTATTCTTATATCTATTCGATGAATAAGTTAATTTATCTATGTTAATTACAAAGTACTTTTTTTTTATTAAATAATCGACTAAATTACTTCCTATGAAACCTGAACCACCTGTTATTATTACTTTTTTCATTTGTTTTGAGATTATTTTGCCTAATGTGTTAAATTAGTAAAAGAATTATCTTTCAAAATCAAATATTATTATTAAATGAATTCCAAAGAACTTACTATTGTAATCGTAACGTTTAAGAGCGAGAGAACCTTATTTTCTTGTTTAGAGTCTATACCAAATAATATAGATGTAATTATTGTAGAGAATTCTAAAAATGAACATTTTAAAAAAAATATTGAAAGTAAATTTAATAACGTTAAGTGTATCTTGTCAGGCGAAAATAAAGGATATGCTGTTGCAAACAATCTTGGTTTAAGAAATGTCACCACAAAATATGCTTTAGTTTTAAATCCAGATGCGACACTAGAACAAAACACAATTAATAATTTTTTAAACACCGCAGAAGAAATTAAAAATTTTTGGTTAATTGGGCCTGGGAATGATCAGGCTAGACAATATGATTTTAAAGACAAAAACATTATAGAAGTAAAAAATATAAGAGGCTTTGCTATATTTTTTAATTTGAAAAATTTTGAAAAAAAATTTTTTGATGAAAATTTTTTTTTGTATTTTGAAGAAATAGATTTATGCGAAAGAGTAAAAAAAAATAAAGGAAAAATATTTTTAGATAAAAATATAATTATAAATCATAAAGGAGCCAAATCCGTAGAAATAACACAAAAGATAGAATTAGAAAAAAATAGAAATTGGCATTGGATGTGGTCTACTTTTTATTTTCATAAAAAGCACAAAGGCTTCTTAATTGCCTTTATGATTATATTTCCAAAATTAGTTTCATCTATTGTACGTACAGTTTTTTATATATTAACTTTTAATAAAATGAAAAAAGAAATCTACTATAGTAGAATGAATGGAATTTTAAATTCAATCTTAGGTAAAAAATCTTGGTATAGACCACCATTAGATTGATTTATTAATATTTAAATTATAAAAAATAAAAATGCCAAAAAATAAAAAAATTTTGATTACCGGAGGAGCTGGTTTTGTTGGAACGAACTTAATTAAGTTTCTTTTAGAAAAAACAAAATTTAATATTATAAGTCTTGATAATTATTCTTCTGGATCTAAAGTAAATCATTTAAGAAACCCGAGAGTAAAATATCTAAAAGGCAATACAGTTGAAATTTCAAAAATAATTAAAAATCCAAAAAAAATACAATCTGTGTTTCATTTTGGTGAATTTGCAAGAATTTACCAAAGTTTTTTAAAGATGAATGAGTGTATAGAGTCTAACTCTATTGGATCTAATGCTGTGTTTAATTTCTGTCTTAAAAATAATATAAAATTAATTTATTCAGCAACGTCAGCATCTTTAGGAAATAAAGGAAAGGATAAAAACTTATCTCCTTATGCTTTTTCAAAATCTAAAAATTTGGAATTATTAGAAAATTTGAAAACATGGTTTGATTTTAAATATGAGATAATTTATTTTTACAATGTTTATGGACCTAACCAAATTTGCAGAGGTCAAATGTCTACGGTAATTGGAATATTTGAGGATCATTTTAAAAGAGGGAAGCCTCTACCGGTTGTCAAACCAGGTAGCCAAACGAGAAGATTTACACATATTAAAGATACAGTAAAAATTTGTTATTTAGCATGGAAAAAAAATCTTTGTAGACATTATAGTATAGCGAATAAAAAATCATACTCAATAATTGAAGTAGCTAGAATGTTTAAATCAAAGATTAAATTTTTACCTAAAAGACCGGGTGAAAGATACGCTTCTGCACTTATTAATAAAAATTTATCAAATAAAATGTACAAACATTTTGGTAAAATTAATTTAAAAGATTATATAAACGAATTTATTATTAAGAATAGCTAATGGCCAGGAAACTCAATTAGACTCTCTGTTTTATATCCCTTACTTTTTAATAAATTATTTCCTGGCAAATCAAAAAGATTTATAACAAATATAAATCCCGCAACTTTTCCCCCAGAGATCTCAATTATTTTTGCAGCTGCCTCGGCAGTACCACCGGTAGCTATTAAGTCATCAATTATTAGAATTTTTTCATTTTTTTCAATTGAGTCTTTGTGCACTTCTATAGTTGCCTTCCCATATTCAAGCTCAAAGTCAACTGAATGAACATCTGCTGGTAATTTATTTTTTTTTCTGAGTAAAATGAATGGTTTTTTTAGAATATATGAAACAGTTGAAGCAAAAACAAAACCTCTAGACTCAATAGCCGCAACTTTATCAAATTCAATTTTTTTTGCTAATTCAACAATTTTATCATTAGTATATTTGAAAGCTTCAGCATTTTTAATAAGGGTTGTTATGTCTCTGAATAAAATTCCTTTTTTTGGATAATCAGGTATTGATCTTATATGTTTTTTTAAATCCATAATTTGCTTCAAGTTCTAACAAAAAAGGATTAATAATTAAATAATGAAAAATAGAAAGCTAGGGATAATTGGAGGAAGCGGTCTCTATAAAATGGAGGGATTTGATAAAATAAAATGGAAAAAAATTAAAACGCCATGGGGAAAACCCTCAGATGAAATTCTAAACGCTAAATTAGGAAAGGAAGAAATTTGTTTTATACCAAGACATTCCAGAGGACACAAAATTAATCCAACAAATATAAATTTTAGAGCCAATATTGACGCGATGAAACAATTAGGCGTTACTGATATAATTTCAGTCTCTGCAGTTGGATCATTAAAGGAGGATTTAGAGCCTGGAAAGTTTGTAATAGTGGATCAATTTATTGATAGAACTTTTTCAAGAGTAAAAACATTTTTTGATGAGGAGATAGTGGCACATGTTTCAATGGCGAAACCTACGAGCTCTGGTTTATCTGATTGTTGTGAAACAGCTTTAAAAAAACTTAATATAAAAAATCAGAGAGGCGGAACTTATGTTGTAATGGAAGGTCCTCAGTTCTCTACATTAGCAGAGTCTAACCTCTATAAATCTTGGGGGGCAGATGTTATTGGAATGACAAATATGCCAGAGGCTAAATTAGCAAGAGAGGCAGAGATAAGATACTGCACAGTTGCAATGGTAACTGATTATGACTGTTGGCATCCAAACCACGACGAGGTTGATGTAAGCATAGTTATTCAAACCTTAATGAAAAATGCTGCTAACGCTCAAAATATGATTAAGGAAATTATAAATACGTTTAAAGATTTTTCTGTAGAAAAAGATCCTGCAAATAATTGTTTGGATGTTGCGATAATTACAGACCCAAAGTTAAGAACAAAAAAAACAAAAAATAAACTTAAAAATATAGCTGGACGAGTTCTTAATAAAAAAAAATGAGGATAGAAAACAAAGAATATAGAACTATTTGGTTTGAAAACAACTTAGTTAAAATAATTGATCAAACAAAATTACCTCATCAATTTAGAATTAAAGAGTTAAAAACTGTAAAAGACTCCATTAATGCAATAAAAACTATGGAGGTGAGAGGCGCACCACTTATTGGAGCAACCGCAGCTTATGGTTTAGTTTTATCAATAGTTGAAAAAAATGATTTATCTTTTTTAAAAAAATCTGGTGAAGATTTAATAGCTTCAAGACCAACAGCAATTAACCTTAAATGGGCAGTAGATAGAATGATGAAAAAATTATCAGGTGTTAATGAAAAAGATATTTTTAAGTTAGCACTTGTCGAAGCAAAAAATATTATAGAAGAAGATGTAAATTTTTGTAAAAATATAGGGCTTAATGGTTTGAAAATTATTGAGGAAATTTCAAATAAAAAAAAAGATACAATAAATATTTTGACTCACTGTAATGCTGGCTGGTTAGCAACTATCGACTGGGGAACAGCTACTTCACCAATCTATCATGCCCATCAAAAAGGTATTAAAATTCATGTTTGGGTTGATGAAACTAGACCAAGAAACCAAGGTGCAAATTTAACCTCTTATGAGCTAAATGAAGAGGGAATCCCAAATACTGTAATTACAGATAATGCTGGAGGAATACTAATGCAACGAGGACAAGTGGATATGTGCATTGTTGGAACTGATAGAACTCTGTCTAATGGTGATGTGTGCAACAAGATAGGAACTTACTTAAAAGCATTAGCTGCAAAAGATAATAATGTTCCATTTTATGTAGCCCTTCCTAGCTCAACAATAGATTGGAATATTAAAGATCATAAACAAATACC
Source organism: uncultured Pelagibacteraceae bacterium (assembly GCA_902591415.1). GTDB lineage: Bacteria > Pseudomonadota > Alphaproteobacteria > Pelagibacterales > Pelagibacteraceae > Pelagilacustribacter. Next base: position 85,279 of record CACJAU010000001.1, on the reverse strand, counting down.
AATTGAAGAAAGAAATTCTGAAGAGTTATCTCACGTAGAAGGTATAGACAAAAATAATCAAGTTACAAAAGTAAGAATATACCCAAAAAAAAGTAAATCAATGAACTTAGCATTTGATGTAACACCAGCTAAACTAGTAACTGGATTAATTACAGAAAAAGGAATTTGTGAAGCTTCGGAAAAAGGTTTAAAAGGTTTATTCAAGTGAGCAAATTAAAAACGGAAGTTATAAAATATTCAAAAAAACTTAACATTACAAACTTATCAGCTTTAAGATCAGGAAATATTTCAGTAAGAGCAAAAGAAAAAGGAGTTGATGGATTTTACATCACTCCATCTGGAAGAGAATATGGTTCTTTAAAATTAAATGATATCATCTTTGTTTCGCTTAAAGGTGTGTATGATAAAAAAAAAGGGAAACCATCTTCAGAGTGGAGGTTTCACCAGGATATATATGTGAATAAAAAAATGGCTAAAGCAATTGTTCATGCACACTCAACTTGCGCAACCGCTGTTTCAACTCATCAAAAAAGCATTCCAGCTTTTCACTACATGGTTGCAGTGGCTGGAGGAGAGGACATTAAATGCAGTAAATATGCAACTTTTGGAACTAAAAATCTCTCTACTAATATTATCAAAGCCTTAAAAAATAGGTCAGCATGTTTAATTGCTAATCACGGACAAGTTGCGTTTGGAGAAAATTTAAAAAAAACTTTTGAGCTTGCCCAAGAGATCGAAAATATTTGCCATCAATATATAAATGCCCTAAGAATTGGAATACCTAAGATTCTTTCAAAAAAAGAGATGAAAATAGTCCTAGGTAAATTTAAAAATTATAAAAAAGGATAGTTTTTAATGATTAAAGTTGGTGAGCACATTACCATCGATTTCTTAGGTGTAAAAAAAGATTACTCACCCGAATTTTACGAAAAAGTAATCTATAAAATTGCTAAAGCTGCTAAAGTCGAGATATTAAATGTGGCTTCACATAAATTTGAGCCACAAGGTTTTACCTTAGTCGCATTATTAGCTGAAAGCCATTTTAGTTTTCATACTTTTCCTGAAAGAGGTGTAATTAGTTTTGATTTCTTCACTTGTGGCAAAGTAAATCCAAAAGTTGCTTTAAAGATTTTAAGAAATGAAATAGACCACAAGAGAGTTGTTACCAATGCCTTTGATAGAAGTAGTGTCGGTCTTTATGATGATATTTATAGTACACCAGGTCAAAAAAAATATTATGTAGTTAAAGACGTTTTAGAAAAATTTACATCAAAAGTAGGTCAATTCGTTGAAGTTATGGATATTGAAGAGTTCGGCCATGCTTTATTTATTGACCATGAAATACAAGTTGCTGAGAAAGATGAAAAAATTTATAGCTCAAATTTTTTCAAATCGAGTTATGACTTAAGTAAGAAAAATAACAATGTAGCTATTATCGGCGGCGGGGACGGTGGTGTAGCTCGAGCTTGCTTAGAAAATAACTCAAATTATATTGATTGGTTTGAGCTTGATCCAGAAATAGTAGATGCTTGTTACCGTCATTTACCAAAAGTTTGTTCTAAAGTAAAAAAAAGTAATAAAATTAAAACTTTCTGGGGAGACGCTTTTAAAAGCATAAAAGAAATTGAAGATTCTAAATACGATAAAATTTTTGTTGATTTAAATGACGATCAATATTGCATTGACCTAGCCAAAAAAAATATGAAAGGCTTGAAAAGAATTCTTAAAAAAGGGGGAGTGATTACAGCACAAGTTGGAAGCTATGATAAAAAGCCAAAACAAGTAGACAATTGGTGTAAAGTTTTATCTAAAAGCTTCGGAAATGTTAAATTATCAGGTGCTTATATCCCAAGTTTTGACTGTAACTGGAATTTTGCTTCATCTATAATGAAGTAATGTTTCGAGTTTCTTGTATTCAACTAAAATCAAATAATAATATTTTTCAAAACTTAAAAAAAACAAAAAAACTTATTTCCAAAGCTGTAAAACAAAAATCTGATTTCATATTAACCCCAGAGATATCTTCTTTGTTTTCACTAGAAAAAAAAGAGTTATTAAAAATTTGTAAATCTATGAAAGAGGATATCTATCTTAAAGGAATTAAAAAATTAGCAAAAAGATATAAAAAATGGATTTTAGTTGGTTCATTAATTATTAAAGTTTCAAAAAATAAATTAGTAAATAGATCGGTGCTTGTAGATAAAACTGGAAAAATAAAAACGTATTACGATAAAATTCATATGTATGATGTTGCTCTAAGCAAAAAAGAAAAATACTTCGAGTCAAAAACTTTTTGTGCTGGAAAAAAGATAAAGTCATCCAATCTACCCTGGGGGAAACTTGGCTTATCTATTTGTTATGATTTAAGATTTCCTAATATGTACAGAAAACTATCTCAAGCTGGATGTGATTATATTTCTATTCCTTCAGCATTTACGGAGACAACTGGAAAAAAACATTGGCATACTTTATTGAAAGCAAGAGCGATAGAAAATTTCTGTTATGTATTTGCTCCAGCACAAGGCGGAACTCATTATAATGGAAGAAAAACTTTTGGTCACTCTATGATTGTTTCTCCTGACGGAAAAATATTAAAAGAACTTAAAAAATCTGAGGGTGTTTTAACAGTTTCTATCGATCCAAAACTTCCGAAAAAGTTAAGATCTATAATTCCCAGCTTAAATACTGATTAATTACTCGTAAGATTTTACTTCTTTAATATTAGAGCCAAGTGAAGTATTGATTGCTAATTTTATCTTTGCCCTTTGATCGTTAAATTTATAAACATTTCTTGCAAGTTCAATAAATTTTTCACCGAATTCTTTATTTTTTTCTGCAGCTCTTTTTCCATCTTCAATATCCCATAGTTTAAGATTTATGTCTTTCAAATCTTTGATGTAGTTTGAGATACTACTTTGATCAGGAATAAACTTTTGTACCGTTTCATTTAAGGATAAAAGCTCCTTTTCAATTTCATTTAATTTTTCTTTATTAGATATTTTAATTTTTTTAATTTCTAAAATTGTTATTTTATCAAACAATTCACCAGCTGAAATTTCTGCCAATATTTTGTCTATTTTATTGCTCATATTAATATTTGACTATATCACTCTTTAAATATACTCGGAATTAATAATGTCAAATATATTAATTATTAAACATGGTTCGCTAGGTGATTTAATTCAGGCTAACGGTGCAATTAAAGATATTAAAAACTTTTATCCAAATAGAAAAGTTTTTTTACTTACAACCCAGCCATATTCAATTTTTATGTCTGAGTGTCCTTATTTAGATGGAGTGTTAATTGATAAAAGATTACCTAGATGGAATTTATTTTATTTAAATAATTTGAAAAAAACTTTGGCAAAATATGATTTTTCAAGAGTATTCGATTTACAAAATTCAAGTCGAAGTAAATTTTACAAAAGATTTATAATTAAAGATGTTGAATGGTCATCAACTGAGACAGCTTTAGAACCAGGTCAGCGAAAAAGTGATTTTGATAAAGATCCTGTTCTAGACAGAATGGAAATACAACTTAAAAAAAGTGGTATTCAAACTGAATTTACAAAAAATATTGATTTAAGTTGGGCAGTTGAAAATACTTCTCATTTAGTTAAAAAATATACTAATAGAGAATATATTCTTTTATTTCCTTTCTGCTCTCCAAAGCTAAAAAATAAAAAATGGCCTTACTACAAAGAATTAATTCAAAAATTAAAACAAGAATTTAAAAATAAGTATTCGGTGCTTATTGCGCCAGGTCCAAATGAGGTTAACGAAGCTAATCAATTTAATGCTAAAGTTATTTTAGAGAACAGTGAACCTGTAAACTTAAAAACTTTGGTGTCGTTGATCTATAGTGCAAAATTTATTATTGCAAATGATACAGGCCCAGCACACATTGCATCTCACTTAGATAAAAAAGGATTAGTATTGTTTGGAAGTCATACTTCAGCAGAAAAAGTAAGTATAGAAAATTTTAATTTTAAAGCTATTTCAGTAAAAAATTTAAATGACTTAGTTGTTGATACTGTTTTAAAAGAAATTAAAGCTAAATTAGACTGATATATTTCTTTACTATCTTCTCCCAATTAAAATCTTTTGAAAATTCAAGAGCATTTGCTCCTAGCTCTAAATAGTGATCGTTTATAAGAGTTTTTAATAAAGTATCATAAATTGCATTCAAATCATTTCCATTACATAGATAGCCTGTTTGTCCACTTTTAATAGCATCACCTTCGCCACCATAAATTCCTCCGATAGAGGGCTTTCCATATGAAGCAGCTTCAATATAAGTAATACCAAATCCTTCTACTGATTTTTTATAAATTACTGAGGGCATTACGAATACATTTGACTGTTCTAATAAAGCCACTTTTTCTTGTTCTGTAGATTTAAATAATAATTCAACATTATTTTCCAAACTTAGTTCTTTTCTTAACTTTAAAAGATTTTTTTTCTCATCACCATCACCGATTGAAACATATTTTAAATTTGGAAATTTAGGTAAAAGATTTTTTACTGTCATTAAAATATTTTGATGACTTTTTCTTCCATCTAATCTTGATACAGTAATTAATCTTGGAGAGGAATTTCCATATATGCTTTTTGCAAATTCTTTAGCTTCTTCATTAATTGGAATTGGGTAATTACAACCTGGATTGATGACAGTCACATTTTTTATACCCAGCTTCATAGCAAATTCTTTAGTAAATTTTGAGTTAGCTATAACTTGGTCAGCTTTAGCTAAAGCATTCAAAACTCTTTTATTTAATGATGATCCAACTGGATGATTTATTTCTTTTGAATGTATTAAGCAAAAAGATTTTGTTCTACTCAATAAATTTTTTTCAACATTCTCAATACTTTTCCAATGATCAAAAAAAGAAGCTCTTACCTCATTAGAGGATAGAAATTCTTTAACAAGGTTAGCTTTTCTGTATTTACGAAAAATTTTAAAACCTGATACTCTTTCTATACTTAATTTAGAATTTTGATCATAATTTTTCGATTCACCCTGAGATTCTGCAAAAACTTTTACTGGCCCGTGATTCAATAATGCATTTGACAGACCTTCCATGAGGTTCTGCATGCCACCGATTTCAGGAGGAAAATTTCTTGTAACAACTAAAAACATTAATTAAACCACTTGATGTTGCAACCCATACTTGGAATTTGTTGATCAGGACCCTTTTGAGTTTGTGCAACCATTTTCATGGCTACTTTTAAATCACTTTGATTATTATTTATTGGTTTTAAATCTTTTAACTCTCTAAATCTGCCTCTGTATTGAAGTGATAAATCTTTATTATAACCAAAAAAATCAGGCGTACATACTGCACCATATTTTTTTGCAATTTCTTGTGTTTCATCAAATAAATAGTTCATCTCACCAAAATTATTATTATTTGCAAATTTGATCATATTTTCGAATGAGTCTTCAGGATAATTTTTTGTATCATTTGACATAATAGCTACAGAATTTACTCCCTCTTTTTTTAAATCATTACAATCTTTAGCTAATTCTTTAATTATTGCTTTTACGTAAGGGCAATGATTGCATATAAACATTATCAAAGTAGCTTTTTCACCTTTAATATCGTTTAAAGTGATTACTTTATTGTTGATTGATTTTAATTTGAAATTCTCAGCTTTTTTTCCAAAATCACAGACCGGGGTTTTAGTTAGAGCCATAATGTATTATAAATTATTTAATAATACATTACAGCAATATTATGATTTACAATTTTGAAGGGCAAACTCCAAAAATAGATCCAGGCAGTTGGGTTGCACCTAATGCAGTTATCATTGGACGAGTAGAACTAAAAAAGAATTCTAATATTTGGTTTAATACAACTTTAAGAGGAGATTTAGAACCAATCATCATTGGAGAAAACTCAAACATTCAAGATGGAAGTGTAATTCATACCGATCCAGGTTGTCCCACAATTGTTGGAAATGGAGTAACAGTCGGGCATATGGTTATGCTCCACGGTTGTGAGATAGCAGATGATTGCTTAATTGGAATTGGCTCAACAATATTAAACAAAACAAAGATTGGAAAAAATTGCATCATTGGAGCGAATGCACTTGTCACAGAAAACAAAGTTATACCAGAGAGATCTTTAGTTCTTGGTAGTCCCGGTAAAATAGTAAGACAAATAACTGATGAAGAAATAGAACACATAAAAGAAAATGCACGAGACTATGTTGAAAATTTTAAAAAGTATAAGAAATAGTTTTTTTTTGATTGCTATTTTATGTTTAGGCTTCACAAATCTTGAAGCCAAAAATAGCAAAGATGTTTCTAATACTGAGGTGAAAAAGAAAACTATCTCTCATAAAAAAAAATATTCTCTAAATTTAGTTAATAGCAAAGATGGTCATCCTGTGAGATCTGGAAAAAAATCTTACAGATTTGAAGTAAGATTAGGTGATTGCGGTAAAGACAGTGGACACGATGATTGTAAAAAAGATAGACAAAGAACTGAGCTACAATTTAAAAAACATCAAATGGGTAAAAAAGATCACTGGTATTCCGCATCTATTTATTTACCAAATGATTATCAATCAGTAGCTCCAGTTAGAACTACTTTTGCCCAACTTTATGAAAAAGGTTGGAAGCCTATTCTTATGGTGACAGATAGAAGTGGAGAATGGTTAGAAGTTGGAAGAATGTGGAGTGGTGAGTATGTTGAGATGAAAAAAGCAATAAAGATAAATGATATGAAGGGAAAATGGACAGACGTACTTATCAATGCTCGATATTCAAGAGAGGAAAATGGCTTTATAAAGGTTTGGATTAATAATAAATTAGTTTTAAATTCAGAGAATATAAAAAATATTACACCATATACCAAAAGAGGTGTTGGATTAGATTTTGGAATTTATCAGACATTTGTCAGCGGTTGGAAGAGGGAACATGGAGAAAAACCGTATCCAAATATGGTTGTCTACTTTGACGAAGTTAATTTAGGCTCTACAAAAGAAAAAGTAACAAAAAACCTAGGGAACTAACCAAGTAAATTTTTTAGATCCATTCAAATCAATTAAAGCTCTTCGATGACCTTTAGCAGCTAAATATAACCACTCGATACTTTTTACTTTACATCTAATAACGCAAAAGTTTTTATAACCTGCTTCACTTTCTTCTTTAGTGTAGTTGAAGTTATCAAATTTATTTTCTAGACCTGAAGTTGGTTTATCTGATTCAGTTCCTGGTCCATTGGTAACCAGATAGCATTTTCTACTGATATGACCTGTTTTATCCCAAGACTCTTTTGTAATATCATCGCTAAAATGAACTTTGCATTCAGTTTTTAATCTTAGCTGAATCTTCTCTTGTTTTCCGTAAAACAAAATTGAACAGTTTGGATTTTTTTTTATCTTTTCGATTTTTGATGATCTAATGTCACTATGATACTGAATAAAGCTATTTTTTTTATCAGCTTTTCTTAATACAACAACTCTTCCATCTAAATCATTATCATTACCACAAATAAATACAGGTGTTCTGAACTCAGAAGATCGATCAGTTACAGCATTATTTAATAGATCCCAAATTTTTTTTTCAATCTCGTTGAAATCCTCGTAATAACTAACAACTTCTTGTGACACTTATTTTCTAAATCTTTTAATTAAGCTTGAAGTGTCCCATCTCTGACCACCCATTTTTTGAACTTCAGCATAATATTCATCAATTATTTTTGTGATAGGTAAGGGTGAATTATTTTTTTTAGCTTCATCCATTGCAATTTTTAAATCTTTTCTCATCCAGTCAACAGCAAATCCATAGTCAAACTTATCTTCAATCATTGTTTTGTGTCTATTTTCCATCTGCCAAGACTGAGCAGCACCTTTTGAAATAACTTCAATTACATCATGCATATTTAATCCTGCGTTCATTCCAAAGTTTATTGCCTCTGACAAACCCTGCACAAGTCCTGCAATACAAATCTGATTAACCATCTTAGTCAACTGGCCACTTCCAGACGGACCAAGTAATTTTATTTTCTTACTATAACAATCAATAATTGGTTCTGCTTTTTTAAATGGAGCTTCGTCTCCCCCAACCATTACAGTTAAAATTCCACCTTCGGCTCCAGCTTGTCCACCCGAAATGGGAGCATCTAAGAAATCAAAATCTTTTTCTTTTGCTTCTTTATATAACTCTCTAGCAATGTTTGCTGAGGCAGTAGTATTATCTATATATATTGAACCTTTTTTTGCGGTTTTAAATAATCCTTTGTCACCTAATGTGACTTCTCTTAAATCATTATCGTTACCAACACATGTAAAAATAAAGTCACTATCTTTTGCAGCATCCATAGGAGTATCTGCAACATTACCATTATATTCTTTTGCCCACTTCTCAGCTTTAGCTTTAGTACGATTATAAACGGTTACATTGTGACCAGCTTTTGATATATAACCAGCCATGGGATAACCCATTACACCAAGACCTATGAAAGAAACTTTACAACTCATTAATGATTAACCTCACGTTAAATAAAAAAGTAATTATATTTGGATTTATATTTACATTTTTTTCTAGTTTTGGACAGAGCTTTTTTTTGGGATTGTTTAACGCACCGATAAGAAATGAACTTGGTATTACTCATGGTCAATTTGGTAGTATCTATGCAAGTGCAACTATTTTTTCAAGTTTGCTTCTTATTTGGGTTGGAAAAAAAATAGATGATTATAGAATTTTAAATTATTCATTATTTGTAATTATATTATTATTTGCCTCTTCATTATTTTTTTCATTTATAAATAATATTTACCTTTTAGCGATTGGAATTTTCTTAATGAGATTTTCTGGACAAGGTTTAATGAGTCATACTTCTACAACAACCATTTCCAGATTTTTCGAAAGATCTAGAGGAAAGGCTTTAAGTACAATTTGGTTTGGTTTATCTACAGCAGAATTTATTTTACCAGTTCTTATAACTTATTTTTTCCTTATTTATTCGTGGAGAACTGTCTGGCAAGGAATTTCAATACTAATAATTCTATTTTTGCCTTTTGTAATTTTAAATACAATTAAGTCGATAAAACTAGACTCAAGAGAGGCAGATCCTAATCCTGGTAATAAAAAACTTAAAATTAAAAGCTGGAGAAGAAGAGATGTTTTAAAAGATTATAGATTTTATATTGTATCTTTAAACATGCTTGCGATGCCTTGGATCGCTACAGGAGTTTTTGTTTATCAATCTTTTATTTCTGACTCAAAAATGTGGGCTATATATACAATACCTAAAGCATTTATGGTTTATTCAATAACATCGATAGCCACACTATTTGTTTCAGGATTTTTAGTAGATAAATTTACAGGAAGAAAACTTATTATGTATATGAACATGCCATTATTATTTGCCATGATTACTTTATTTTATTTTAATCATGAAATATTTGCTTATGTATTCCTTGGATTAATTGGAGTATCTAACGGCTTAGCAAATATATTGGGATCTTCTACATGGGCGGAGATATATGGAGTAAAATTTATTGGAAGCATTAAAGCTTTAACAACTGCATTAATGGTTTTTTCAACTGCCTTCGGTACAGCAGTTTTTGGCTTGTTGATTGATAATGGATTTACTATAGAAAATATCGCTTTCTTAGGAGCTAGTTACGTTGTAATTTCATTAGCTTTATTAATTATAATTAGGAAAACAATAGAACCTGTAAGGTTGTCAAATTAAGCTTGATTTATTAAACCTAATTGAATAAATAACAACCATCATGGCAAGAATTACCGTAGAAGACTGCTTAGAAAAAGTTGAAAATCAATATGATTTAGTGCTTTTAGCTAAAGAGAGAACTGTACAATTAAATGCTGGATCTCCAATGCTTGTTGAAGAGGATAACGACAAGAGAACAATTATCTCACTAAGAGAAATCGGTGATGGAAAAATTGACGTTAAAGAAGTTGAAGCCAGCGCTATTAAAAGACTTAGAAAAGAGCCAGACGAAATTGAGCAACAAGAAGAAACAGAAGAAGAGACTAACGATGATTTTGAAAATTTATACAAAGGTCAAGTCTCAAAAAGCGGTGTAGCAATTCTACCATCAAAAAGAACTAGAAGAATTCCAGAAGTTAAAAAACCTAGCTTAGCTGATGAAGCTTTATCAGAATTAAAAGCTGAACAACCTGAAATTAAAGAAGAAAATTTAGAAACTGAAGAAGCTCCACTTGAGTTGAGTGAAGAAGCTCCTGTAGAAGAAGAAAATAAACCAGAGTAAACCATGAAAAAAACTGTTTCAGTTGCACCAATGATGGATTGCACTGATAAACATGAAATATATTTTTTAAGTCTTATCAGTAAAAATATTCATTTATATTCTGAAATGATTGTAGCTAATGCAATCATAAGAGGGAATAGAGATAAATTATTATCTTTTAAAAAAATATCTAATCCCGTTACCTTACAAGTTGGAGGTTCAAATCCTGATGAACTTGCAGAGGCTTGTAAAATTTCAGAAGATTACGGATATAAAGAAATTAATTTGAACTTAGGTTGCCCTAGTAAAAAAGTTCAAAAAAATAAATTTGGTGCTTGTTTAATGCAAGAACCAGATCTCGTAGCAAAATGTATTGAAGCAATGTCAAAAGCTACAAAGCTACCAGTAACAATTAAAACAAGAATTGGTTATAATGATGTTGAAAATTTTGAGTTTTTAAAATCTTTTATTCAAACAACTAAAAATGCAGGATCAAAAAAATTTATTATCCATGCGAGAAAAGCTTTACTTAAAAAATTAAGCCCAAAAGAAAATCTAAATATTCCACCACTTAAATATGAATTTGTTTATCATTTAAAAGAACATTTTAAAAATGATGAAATAATTATTAATGGTGGAATTAAAACTACAGAAGATATTAAACATCATTTATTAAAAGTAGATGGCGCTATGATTGGGAGAGCCATTTATCATTCACCATATTTTTTAGCTGATATTGAAAGAGATATTTTTAATAATGAAAATGTTCCTACAAGAAGTGATGTTATGGAAAAATTAATTCCATACATTCAAGAAGAAACCTCAAAAGGTGTACAATTAAATCATATAATGAGACACACTGTTGGGTTATTTCATGGGCAAAACGGTTCTAAAACATGGAAACAATATCTTTCTAAAAATATGTGCATCAGAGATGCTGATCTTCAAAAGGTTAATCATATAATGGACCAGGTTAAAAAAACAAATCCTGTATCTTTAGAAAGATAATTTTGGACATTCTTTTTCAACCCGAAACTCTCTATTTAATTTTAATAATGGTCATCACAGCTATTCCTGCTGGTTTTGCTGCAGGTTTATTTGGTATTGGAGGAGGGTTAATTACTGTACCAATCTTATTTTATATTTTTGGCGCAGCTGGTATCGAACCAGAGTATTTAATGCACTTAGCGGTGGGTACTTCATTTGGAATAATTATTCCAACTTCAATTGTTTCAGTCTTAACTCATCATCAACATAATGCAGTCGATTTTAATGTAGTGAAGGGTTACGGAGTGTTTGTAATTATTGGAGTAATGCTTGGAACCATTCTAGCTGCTGGTTTAAAAACTAAACCTTTAATATTATTTTTTACAATCGTCGTTTATATTCTCGCTTTTTATTTATTATTTTTAAAAGAAAAAGAGTCCGATCTTTCAATAAGAATGGGCTTACCTGCTAAAATTATCTCAGGAATAATTACTGGCTTTGTCTCAGCTCCAATGGGCATAGGTGGAGCAGTAATGAACGTTCCAATTTTAAAGTTTTTTGGTTATCCAATAAATAAAGCAATAGGAAGTGCAGCAGCAATTGGTTTTATAATAGCTTTGTTTGGCACAATGGGTTTTCTTGTTTCAGGTAATTATTTAAAGGCTAATTTACCTTTAAGTATTGGATTTTTAAATATTCCAGCATTTTTAATATTCTTTCCTATAACAGCATTTATGGCAAGGTTAGGAGCAAAAGCTAGTCATAGAATTAATAAAAAAAAGATGACAAAATATTTTGGAATGTTTTTAATATTTATTGGAACAAAATTTTTATACGAGTATTTTAATCTTTAAATTTTTTGATCGTATTCACCAATTTTTCCAGTTTCTTGCAATAATTTATCTATGAAATCAAAAATATTTTTTTTTCTTTCGTTTGAAGTCGGGCTCTCTGTAACTACAACAAGAGAGGGTTTATTTGATGAAGCTCTAATCAAACCCCAAGAACCGTCTGACAAAGAAAATCTCACTCCATTGACAGTCAAAACTTCTGTGATTGATTGATTATCTATTTTAATGTTCTGTTTCTTTAAATTTTCCACTTTTTGTACCATTTCAACTACTACTTTATACTTCTCTTCATCCTTACAGAATGGAGCCATAGTTGGAGATTGATATGTTTTGGGTAGCTCATTAATGATTTCACTCATCTTCTTATTTTGATTAGTTAATAAATGACAAACTTGTATTGCTGAATTTATTCCATCATCATATCCATAACCTAAAGGTTGATTAAAAAAGAAATGACCACTTTTTTCAAATCCTGCTAAAGCTTTTTCTAAATTAACTTTTCTTTTTATATGTGAGTGTCCAGTCTTCCAATAAATTGTCTTACAGTTATTTTCTAAAAGAACTTTATCGTTAGCATAAAGACCTGTTGATTTTACATCAACGATGAATTTTGAGTTTTGGTGTTTAGATGCTAAGTTTCTAGCAATTAATAATCCTATTTTATCAGAGTATATTTCATTTCCCTTATCGTCAATTACACCACATCTATCACCATCTCCATCAAAACCGAAGCCAACATCAGCATTATTATCTTTTACTGCTTTTGCTATTGCGTGAAGCATTTCAAGATCTTCAGGGTTAGGGTTATATTTTGGAAAAGACCAGTCTAGATTACAATCTAATTCTATCACTTCGCAACCAATACCTCTTAAGATTTCAGGTGCAAAAACTCCTGCTGTTCCATTGCCACAAGCAACAACTGCTTTAATTTTCTTACTGATTTTATTTTTTTTTATTAAATCATTTGAATAGACATTTTTAAAATTATCTATTTTTTTAATCGAACCTTTTCCATTAACAAACTTCTTATTTAAGGTGATATCTTTTAGTTCACTCATTTCTTCAGGCGCATGGGTTAAACCTTTTTTGATACCCATCTTTACTCCAGTCCAACCATTTTCATTATGACTAGCCGTAACCATTGCTATGGCATCAGAATTTAAATTAAATTGCGCGAAGTAAACAGTAGGTGATAGTGATAAGCCTAAGTCTTCTACATGACAGCCTGTTGAGTTTAAGCCATTGATTAAGGCTTTTTTAATAGACTCACTGTAGGACCTGTAATCATGACCTACTATCACTCTTGGATTTTTTTTCTTTGTACGGCTTATTATTTGAGAACCTAGTCCTTTTCCTAAATCAATGATTCCCTCTAAATCGATGTCTTTTTCATAAAGCCATCTAGCGTCGTATTCTCTAAAACCGTTTGGATTGATTTTCATTAACTATAAATACTAAAGAATAAGGGCTTTTGTTATTAAATGTTTATTAACAAAACTTTCCACTTGCAAAATTAATTAAATGTTCTTATAATGTTCTATTGATTTCGATGGTATATGGTATATTAACTATATTGTGACACAACATATAGTTGTTTTGTTAATAAATCGAAGTAAATAAGTAAAAATATGAATAAAAACGTATCATTGGCAATAGAGAAAGCTGTCGGCAGTATAAGCCAGAAGCACCAAAATGATCAAAGAAATAATGGTCCTAAAAAACCTGATTTATTCTCTTTATCAGGTGAGACAGAACTATTTCAAAATGAGAGAGGCATTACAATTAAGATCGATAGGTCTAGAGATGCTAATTTAACTGACTTTGGAAAAGCTACACTTAAAGACAGATATTTAGGTCAGAACGAAAGTTTCCAAGATTTATTTGCAAGAGTGGCAAGTGTATATGCTGATGATAATTTACATGCGCAAAGAATTTATAACTACATAAGTAACTTATGGTTTATGCCCGCAACACCAGTTCTATCAAATGGTGGCACAGAAAGAGGTTTACCTATCTCATGTTTTTTAAACGAAGCTAACGATAGCTTAGAAGGTATAACAAATCTTTGGGAAGAAAATGTTTGGCTTGCTGCTAGAGGAGGCGGCATTGGAAGTTATTGGGGCAACTTAAGATCCATTGGTGAAAAGATTGGTAAAGTTGGAAAAACTTCTGGGATCATTCCATTTATTAAAGTAATGGACTCTTTAACTTTAGCTATCAGCCAAGGTTCTTTAAGAAGAGGTTCCGCAGCTTGTTATTTACAAATTGATCATCCTGAAATCGAAGAGTTTATTGAAATGAGAAGACCAACTGGTGGAGATGTAAATAGAAGATCACTCAATTTACATCATGGCGTATTGGTTACAGACGAATTTATGAGAGCCGTTGAGACCGGAGAACAGTGGGCGTTAAGAAGTCCTTACGATGGTACAGTTCAGTCAACTATTCCTGCAAGAAACTTATGGATTAGATTATTAACTGCTCGAATTGAAACAGGTGAGCCTTATATTGTTTTTATTGATACTGTTAATAGACAAATACCTCAACACCATAAGCTAGCTGGTTTAAAAGTTAAAACATCTAATCTTTGTAGCGAAATCACTTTACCAACTGGTCAAGACAATGATGGAAATCAAAGAACAGCAGTTTGTTGTTTATCATCTTTAAATATTGATACTTACGATCAATGGAGCGAAGATCCTCAATTTATAGAAGACGTTATGAGATTTTTAGATAATGTCATGACTGATTTTATTAATAGAGCTCCAGATGAATTTGCTCATGCAAAATATTCTGCAATGAGAGAAAGAAGTGTTGGACTTGGTGTAATGGGTTTACATTCTTACTTCCAGCAAAAAAATATTCCCTTTGGCTCTGTTATGAGCAAAGTTTGGAACAAAAAAATATTTAAAAATATTCAAGAGAAAGTAGACGCAGCTTCAGTTAGTCTTGCAGAGGAAAGAGGCGCTTGTCCTGATGCAGCAGAATACGGAATGAAAGAAAGATTTTCAAACAAAACAGCAATTGCCCCTACAGCTTCAATATCAATTATTTGTGGTGGATCTTCTCCAGGAATTGAACCTATTGCAGCCAATAGTTATACGCATAAGACTTTGTCAGGCTCTTTTAACGTGAGAAATAAATATCTAAAAAAAATTTTACAAAAGTATAATAAAGATACAGACGAAGTTTGGTCTACTATTACTACAAACCAAGGTTCAGTATCTCACTTAGATTTTTTAACAGCAGAAGAGAAAGATACTTTTAAAACTGCTTTTGAAATTGATCAAAGATGGATTGTAGAATTAGGTGCAGACAGGACACCTCATATCTCTCAAGCCCAGTCGATTAATATATTTATACCTGCAGATATTCATAAAAGGGATTTACACGATCTTCATTTCCAAGCTTGGAAAAAAGGTCTTAAAAGCCTTTATTACTGCAGATCTAAATCTATTCAAAGAGCGGAGAACGTAAACAAAGGCTCATCCACAGATGTGACCAAAAATGTTTACTCTCAAGGCCAAGAATCAAATAATGAATCTAACAATTACGAGGAGTGTTTATCATGTCAGTAGCAGAAAAAATTCAACCAAAAGAAAACGGCTTATTAGTAGCTAATCCAGTTTACAAACCATTTAGATATCCATGGTGTTATGATGCCTGGTTAACTCAACAAAGAATTCACTGGTTACCAGAGGAAGTTCCATTAGGAGATGATGTAAGAGACTGGCAAAAAAATTTATCAGTAGAGGAAAAGAATTTATTAACTCACATATTCAGATTTTTTACACAAGCCGATGTTGAAGTAAGCAACTGTTACATTAGGCATTACATGAATGTATTTAAACCAACTGAAGTTTTAATGATGATGTCATCATTTGCTTCAATGGAAACAGTTCATATTGCTGCTTACTCTCACTTATTAGATACGATCGGTATGCCTGAAACAGAATACTCAGCTTTCATGAAATATAAAGAAATGAAAGACAAATATGATTATATGCAAGGCTTTGATGTTAAATCTAATCATGACATTGCAAAAACCATTGCAGTATTTTCAGCTTTCACAGAGGGACTTCAATTGTTTGCTAGCTTTGCGATATTATTAAATTTTCCAAGATTTAATAAGATGAAAGGTATGGGCCAGATAGTAACTTGGTCAGTAAGAGATGAAACACTTCACTGCAATTCAATGATAAGATTGTTTAAAGATTTTATAAAAGAAAATCCATCTATCTGGAATGATAAATTAAAAAAAGAAATTTATGATGCGTGTAAAACAATAATATCACATGAAGACGCCTTTATTGATTTGGCTTTTCAAATGGGTCCAATGGAAGGTTTAACAGCTGCTGAAGTTAAACAATACATAAGATTTATTGGAAACAGAAGACTAGAGCAACTTGGTTTAAATCCTATCTATGATGTTAAAAAAAATCCGTTAACTTGGCTAGATACAATGTTAAATGGTGTTGAGCACATGAATTTCTTTGAAGGCAGAGCTACAGAATATTCTAAAGCATCTACAAGAGGCAGTTGGGGTGAAGTATTTGCTTAATTAACAACCTTTAAAAGAAGCATACATATTTCTAATTAAATTAAAGTATAAATCTTTTCCTGGATTTAAAGTTGCGCCTAAAGGGTCAATTACACCAGTATTGATTTTCATATCTTTTGCAACTGCCTTTATGATATCTGGATTAAATTGAGGTTCTGAAAATACACAAGTTACCTTTTCATGTTCAATTATTTCTCTGATTTCAGCTAATTGTTCAGCGCCTGGTAATACATCCGTATTTACTGTAAAAGCTCCTAAAACATTCACATCAAATCTTTTTTCAAAGTATTGGTAAGCATCATGGAAGACAATTGATTTAAAATCTCCTTTCAATTCAGATTTAACTTTTTTTGTAAGATTGTCTAAAGCTTTATGAGCTTTCTTTAAATTAGCTTTATAAGCAGATGCATTGTTTGGATCTTTTTCAATTAAATGCTCTGCCATCTCACTTAAGATTGCTTTTGCGTTTATTGGATCAAGCCAAATATGCGGATCGTGTTCGCCGTGAGCATGCCCGTGATGATCGTCATGTTTATCTTCTTTATGACCATGTTCTTTATGCTCATCGTGCTTATGATCGTCATGTTTATCTTCTTTATGACCATGTTCTTTATACTCATCGTGTCCATGTTCTTCAAAGATATTTCTTTCTCTAAATTTTAATTTTTTAAGACCCTTAATTTCCATTAATTCTATTTTCTCAGCTTTTTTTGCTATTGATTTTAATGGTTTTTCTAAAAAATTTTCTAAATCTTCACCAACCCAAAATATTAGGTCAGCATTCTGTAACATTTTAGCGTGCGATGGTTTCATAGAAAATCCATGCGGTGAAGCATACCCGTCTACTATCAAGTCTGGTTTACCCACTCCATCCATCAAATAGCTTGCTAATGAATGTATAGGTTTAATTGAAGTGACTACTTTAATATCTGCATTTGCTGGTGAAAAAATAGTAAATAAAGATAATATTGATAATATTAATGGTAATTTTTTAATGTTTTTCATAATGATAGTATTTTAAAATTGTTATAATATAACATTATGTAATAATATAACATTTATAAGTCAAGGAATTAAATGACCTCAAATCAAAATGTTTTAGTAAAATTAAATCAAGCTGGTTTCCGTTTAAAAGACAAATGGCTAGTCAAAGGAGTATCATTACAAATTGAAAAAGGACAAATAGTTACTCTTATTGGGCCAAATGGTTCTGGAAAAAGTACAACCGCTAAAATTGCATTAGGAATTTATAAAAAAATTGATGGAGAGGTTGAAAAATATACAAATAAAGTTGGTTATGTTCCTCAAAAAATTTCAATCGACTGGACGTTGCCACTTAGAGTAAAGGATTTCATGGTATTGACTGAAAATCTTAAAGATGAAGATATTAATGAAGCTCTATCGTTAACTGGCGTTATACAACTTAAAAATAAAAATTTGGGTGATTTATCAGGCGGTGAATTTCAAAGAGTGTTGATTGCAAGAGCAATTTCAAAAAAACCAGATCTATTGGTGCTTGATGAACCAGTACAAGGAGTAGATTTTACTGGTGAAATTGCTTTATACAAACTCATAAAGAAAATTACTGATGAATTGAATTGTGGAATTTTATTAATCTCTCATGACTTACATACAGTGATGAGTGCTACAGACCATGTTGTTTGCTTAAATGGCCACGTTTGTTGTTCAGGATCTCCAATGGATGTTGCAAAAAATAATGAATATAAAGCTTTGTTTGGTGAACAAGCTTCCCAAATATTATCAAGGTATGAACATAGACATGATCATGTTCACACGAGCAAAGGAGAGATAAAAAAAAATTAAATGTTAGATGATTTTTTTATAAGAGCTTTAATAGCTGGACTTGGTATTGCAATTGTAACAGGGCCACTTGGATGTTTTGTTATATGGAGAAGATTATCTTATTTCGGTGACACTCTTGCACACTCAGCTTTACTTGGAGTAACATTAGCTTATACTTTAGAGTTTAATATTGCTTTTTCAGTATTTATAATTTCATCTTTAATTGCATTAATTTTAATTCAGCTTCAAAAAAGAACTAATCTACCGGGAGATGCTTTATTAGGACTTTTAGCTCATTCATCTTTAGCAGTAGGACTAGTAGTTATTGGTTTTTTAACATTCATTAGATTCGATATAATGGGTTTATTATTTGGAGACATATTAGCAGTTACAGTCGATGATTTATTAATTATATGGATAGGAGGTCCGTTAATTCTCCTTATTCTCAAATTAATTTGGAAACCTTTATTTGCATCAACAGTAAATTATGAACTAGCAGAGGCTGAAGGTTTAAATCCTGATAGAGCTAAAGCTATTTTCACAATTTTAATGGCCGGGATCATTGCCATTTCAATTAAAATGGTTGGATTATTGTTAATTACAGGAATGTTAATTATACCAGCCGCAATGGCTAGAAATATTTCTTCAAGTCCACACAGTATGGTTATCTATTCAATACTCGGCGGTTTATTATCAGTGCTTTTAGGATTGTTTACCTCATTAGAATTTAATACATCCTCAGGTCCGTCAATTATAGCAGCTTCTTTATTTTTATTCATACTTTCATTATTAAATATCAAACAATCGATTAAATTGAAAAATTAATGATAAGCAAGTAATATAAATAATATGTTTAAAGAAAATAATCTTTCAAAAAATCAGCAAATTATTTTTGATTTAATTAATAAATCTTCAGAACCCTTAAAAGCATACACAATACTTTTTAATGTACAAAAGAAAGGTATTAAAGCTCCACCTCAAGTTTATCGAGCATTAGATAAATTGGTTGAGACAGGGAAAATTCATAAAATTGAAAGTAAAAATGCCTTTGTAGCTTGCAGGAATTCTAATTGCGAAATTTCAAAAGCTACAGCATTTTCAATTTGTGAAAGTTGCGAAATGGTTGATGAAATTAGCGATGCTAAACTTACAAAATATCTCTCTAGTTTTAATGATAAAAAAGGAACGAAGTATAAAAGATTTAACTTAGAATTTTTTGGTTTGTGTAAAAAATGCAAATAAAAAACAAAATAAGCTAATCTAAAAAAATCATAAGCATATCTTCCATAATTCACTTTTTAGTTGAACTACGGTTACATTATTAAATTATACATGTTACTTAAAAGCATAGGAATTAGGAGGACAAATGAAATATTTAAAATATTTAGTATCTATAATTACGGCAATATCTATTAGTAGTGTTGTATCTGCTAACGAGATAAAAATGGGCAAAGCTGATTGGGATACAGGCTATTTCCAAGCAGAAATTTACAAACAAGCTCTAGAAAAGATGGGTTACAAAGTAACCGGCCCAACTGTTATGAAACCACAAGTATTCTATGTGGCTGCAACAGCGGGTGACGTTGATCTATGGGTTAATGGATGGTTCGGAACACATGATGGTTACATAGCGGAGTCTAAAGGTAAAGTAAAACCTGTTGGTTATGTTATGAAAGGTGGAGGAGCCCAAGGGTATTTAATCGATAAAAAAACTGCAGATCGTTTAAATATAAAATCTGTAACTGACATTAAAAAACATGCTAAAGAGTTTGACTCTAACGGAGATGGTAAAGCAGACATGGTTGCCTGCCCTCCAGGTTGGGGTTGTGAAAAAGTAATATCAAAACATTTCGCTGAACTTGGATTAGATGAGTATATTAATCCTGTAAAAGCTGATTACTCAGCTTCAATGGCCGATGCTGTCTCTAAGTATAAAAACGGTAAATCTATTCTATTTTATACATGGACACCTAATTGGACAGTCGGTGCTTTAAAACTTGGTAAAGATGTAGTTTGGATAGAAGTTCCTTACAGTGCTACTAAGCCAGTTAAGATTGCTAATGCCACTAAGCCAAAAATAAATTTAGGTTTTGGTGCAGACGATATAAGACCAGCAGCAAATGTTGACTTTCTTAAAGCAAATCCAAAAGTGGAAAAAATGTTAAAAAAAGCATCAATTCCGCTTGCTGATATAGCCGCTCAAAACTTAAAAATGAACAAGGGTGAGAAAAGCGAAAAAGCTATTAAGAAACACGCAGCTGAATGGATAAAAGCTAATCAAAGCAAGTTTGATAGTTGGATCAAGTAAGGATTAGGGTTAATTTTAATGAGTTTAAAATTAGCCCCTTCCGATTATGAAATATACATTCCAATAGGTGAATGGATAGAAGGAAATATTAAAGAGTGGCTATTCGAACAAAGGCCACTCTTTAAAAAGATTTCAGCACCAATTGATACCGTTCTAAATAGTTTAGACTCTCTTTTTAACTTTATTCCTTTTCCAATAATTCTTTTAATATTTGTTTTTTTTGCTTATAGGACAAACGGTTTAAAGTTTGCGGTATTTTCTTTTTTAAGTTTAGTTTTTATAGATCTAGTTGACCTTTGGTCTGAAAGCATGACAACGTTAGCTATGATATTTACCGCAGTTTTATTTTGTATGTTAATCGGTATACCGCTTGGCATTCTTGCATCTAGAAGTAATACTTTTGAAATTATCTTACGCCCAATACTTGATATTATGCAAACAATACCAAGTTTCGTTTATTTAATACCTGTAGTTATGCTTTTTGGAGTTGGTTTAACACCTGGTGTAGTTGCTACAATTATATTTGCTTTACCACCAATCATTCGATTAACAAATTTAGGTATAAGGCAAGTTGGCAAAGGATTTAAAGAGGCAGGATCAAGTTTAGGACTTACAAAATTTTTAATACTAATTAAAATTGAAATTCCTTTGTCTTTAAAAACTATAATGGCTGGAGTTAACCAAACATTGATGCTTGCATTGTCGATGGTAGTTATTGCGGCACTAATAGGCGCTGGAGGGTTAGGTTTAACTGTATATATCGCCCTTGGAAGACTTGATGTTGGTTCTGCTGTTATTGGCGGAACAGGAATTGTAATTCTAGCAATTATTTTAGATAGAATTACACAAAAGATAATTAAATCACACTAAAGACTTTAATTTTTTAATATGTTTTGGGGTAATTTCACAGCATCCTCCAATAATGTTAGCTCCTTTATTCTTTAATTTTTTACAAATTTCAAAGAACTTTTGGGGGGTAAGGTCTTTTCTTTTTCCAAGTTGAACTTTAGGGTTATTCGAGTCAGGTTTCCATCCTGGTGGAATATGTTCAAAAGCATTTATTTTAAATCCAAATGGAACTTTAAGTTTTTTTGCGTCTTTCAGCACCTCATTTAAATCCTCAAAAGAAACACAAGAGGCCATTATCCCAATAGGTTTATGTTTTTGAACTTTTTTTGCAACATTTATAAATTTCTCACCCGAGGGTAATAATCCTTTGCTCCTAATGTGGATACCGACTAAAATTTTTTTTTTATATTTTTTAATTGCACTCAGACCTAATGAACACTCTTTCCAGCTACTCATTACATCTAAATAAAAAAAATCCACATATGGATTGAGATATTTTGCCTGGGATCTAAAACTTTCTTTTATAAATTTAAGATCTTTTCCAAGATCAGCAAAATAAGTAAAATTTTGAGGTGGTAGACTTCCAGCAATCAAAACTTTTTTCTTAGACTTAGCCACGGCTTTTTTAGCCAATTTACCTGCTAGAACGTTCAGGTTTTTATACTCTTTTACTAAACCATTTTCGATCAACCTTCGTTTTCTGCTACCAAAACTATTCGTTACTATAATTTCTGCTCCGGCTTTAATGAAGTCTAAATGAGTGTTGACAACTATTTTATGGTATTTCTTTTTATATAATGCCGAGGCTCCCCACAAAGTTCCATAAGGTTTCACACCTCGATTAAGGAGCTCCTGGCCCATACCCCCGTCTAAAATTCTAGTTTGTTGAAAAAAACTATTATCCAAAAACTTCAATTCCAAAAAAAGTAGATATAAAAACTATGATTGCAAAAATAGCAAACCACATGAACCATTGAGATGCTACTTTTACTAAAGAACCTTTATCAATACCTTTCCAAGGCATAAAAGTGTATGTAGCAAGTGTAACTAAGATTAAAAATAAAAGTAAATTTGTTAAAGTCATTTATCTTTGATTCAACAACATCACTTCTCTTACTTCTGCACCTCTATATTTAGATAAAGGTCTAATTAGTTTGTTAGAAGCATGTTGTTCCATAATATGGGCTGACCAACCTGTAATTCGGGACATTACGAATATCGGAGTGTAGAAATCAATATCTATTCCCATCATGTAATAAGTTGGACCACATGGGAAGTCTACATTTGGATGAATGTTCTTTTTATCTATCATTACCTTTTCTAAAATTTCATAAATTCTCGTGTACTTTTCTTTTTTAAGAAGTTTAGCAACTTTGAACATATAGTGCTTCATAGTTGGTACTCTAGAGTCTCCTGTACGATAAACTCTGTGACCAAATCCCATTACAACTTTCTTTTTATCTAGTGCGTTTTCAATCCAAGCTTTAGCTTTTTCTGGTTTCCCTATTTCTTTCATCATATGCATTACAGCTTCATTTGCTCCACCATGTAGCGGACCTTTCAAGGAAGCAATGGCTCCGGTAATTGCTCCATGTAAATCTGACAAGCTAGAAGTAATTGTTCTAGCTGTAAAAGTTGAAACATTAAAACTATGTTCAGCGTATAGTATTAAAGAGATATCAAACGCTCTAACTATCTCTTTATCTGGTACTTTGTTAAACATCATTTTAAAAAAGTTTTCTGAGAAAGATAAATTTTTACTAGGGGAAATTATATTTTTACCTTTTCTTGCTCTAAAATAAGCAGCAACAGCTGTTGGAGTTTTAGCAAAAATTTTCATTGCTTTTCTCATATTTGCCTTAGGAGAATTATCTTTAGTATCTTTATCTTCCAATGCCATTAAACTAACGCAAGTTCTAATAACATCCATAGGATGTGCATTTTTTGGCATCTTTTTAATATCGTTTAATATTTGCTTTGAAAGTCTTCTTTCAGATCTTTCTTGTTTAATAAATTTTTTCAGTTGATTTTTATTTGGAAGCTCACCATTAAGAACAAGATAAGCAACTTCCTCAAAATCACATTTATCACAAAGCTCTTGAACAGTATAACCTCTATAAGTAAGCGCACTTAACTCTGGAACTACATGAGAAATTGTTGTTTCATCAACAACTATACCAAGTAATCCTTTTTTTATTTCTTCACTCATTATTCATGTCCCTCTGTAGAAAAGTCAGTAATTTTCTTATCAGGTGTATTGTATTTCTCATATTCTACTAACTCGTACAACCTTTTTCTAGTCTGCATTTTGTCAATAATGTTGTTTTGATGACCTTCATTAAATAAAGATTTTAAACCTAATTCTACATTTTGCATTGCAAGACGTTGTGTGCTCACAGGATAAATAACAAGGTTATAACCTAAATTTTCTAACTGTTTTTTATCCAACAACTTAGATTTTCCAAATTCAGTCATGTTGGCCAACAAATATCCTTTTGCTATTTTCCTAACTTTTTCAAATTCATTTTCATCTTTCATTGCTTCAGGAAAAATCATATCAGCTCCTGCATCTTCATAAGCTTTAATTCTTTCTAATGTTTTATCTAAACCCTCAACAGAATTTGCATCTGTTCTTGCAATAATTAAAAAATTTTTATCTTTTCTAGCTTTTACTGATTCCTGAATTTTTTTTACCATTTCTTCTTTAGACACAAGTTCTTTATTATCTAAATGACCACATCTTTTTTCAGCTATTTGATCTTCTAAATGACATCCAGCTAGACCCTTATTTTCAAAAACTTCAATTGTTTTTTTGCAATTTCCAAAGCCAGTATCTATATCAACTATTGTTGGAAGATCTGTGACTCTAGCTATTTGTCCACTTCGATAACTCACCTGATCTACTGTGGTTAGTCCAATATCAGGCAGACCAAGATCGTTAGACATAACTCCACCTGAAACGTAAACTCCATCAAAACCTATTTCAGCGATAAGTTTTGCGCACAATGGATTGTATGCTCCTGGGAATCTTAATAATTTCTTTGATTTTAGAGTTTTAGCTAAGTCTGAACGTTTTTCTGTTATTGTTTTTTTAGTAAAATGCATTCGTGGAGATTTATATTAGAGCAAGGTCTAAAAATCAAAGATTATTTAAGTAGTATAAATAAACCAGTTAAAACTAATAAAATTGCTAATAAATATTCAATAATTTTTTTTATTTTTATATCAGTAATAAATCTTCGTAAACCACTTCCAAACAGCGCCCATAAGCTTATTGTAGGAAAACAAATTACTGCAGCTGTGGTTGTTACAAATATAACTCCAATAAAAATATTTTCTTCAGTAGGAAAAAAGCCTGAAGCCACTGTTACAGCAATGGACCAGGCTTTTGGATTTATAAATTGAAATAAAGAGGCTTCATAGAATCTTAAAGGTCTTCCAGTTTCTTTTTGGACCATACTGAACGAACCAATCATTTTCCATCCTAAATAAACTAAATAAATGAAGCATAAAATTTTCATATAAAATTGAACCTGAGGATAAAGTAAAAATAAATTTGCTAAACCAAAACAAGTCAAACCTATTTGAAATATGTGACCTAAAGGAATACCAATTAAATGAGGTAAAGTTCTTACGAAGCCAAACTTCATTCCTGAAGCTGTAAGCATAGCATTGTTAGGACCGGGAGTAAAAAACATGGTAAAATAAAATGCTGATAACGCAGAAAATAAAGCGAAAGTAATCATAAATACTTTTCTATTATTTTTTCAAATCCAATAAAGTCGCTTATTAATTCATCATGTTTAATTTCTTTTTCAGATTTTTCAGTATATCCATCTTTAACTAACACAAATGGTAAATTTGCATTATAAGCTGAATTTGCATCAACTTCACTATCACCAACCATAATTGTTTTTTTTAAATCTCCACCAATAATTTCAACAACATCAGTTAAATGTCTAGGATCAGGTTTGTTAAATTCAAAAGTGTCACAACCGGCAACATATTCAAAGTATTTAAAAATGTCTAATTTTTTTAAAAGGTCTATAGCTAATTTTTCTTGTTTGTTAGTACATACGCCCATAGAAATATTTTTATTTTTCGCCCAATTAAAAAATTCAATAGAACCTCTCAATGGTTTACTATTTTGATCAATATTTTTTGCGTAGTAGTCTAGAAATTCTTTAGTCATTTCTTTTTTTACTCTCTCATCTTTAATTTCCTCTTTAAAAGATCTTTGCATCATCATCCATGCACCTTTGCCTGCTAAGGATTTAATATCTGATAATTTTTTTTCGGCATATCCAAATTTTTTCATTACATGATTGTGGGCTGCCATTAAATCTGGCGCAGTATTTACTATTGTACCGTCTAAATCAAAAAGAATTGTATAAATTTGAGTCATTTTAAAAGTATTAAAAAGAAATATTTTGTGACTTATTTCAGTTACATTATTAATGTAAAGAAATTTTTGATGAAAAGAAATAATAAATTGAATAAAGCTAATGCTTATCGACTTTCTCAAGAAGTTCTAAGAAATAAAGCTTTGTCCAAAGGCGTAAATTTGATTGCCCCTGAGACAATTTTTTTATCCAAAGACACATCATTTGGTGAAAACGTTACAGTAGAACCATATGTTGTTTTTGGACCCAGAGTTAAAATTGGTGACAGTTCATATATAAAATCTTTTAGTCATTTAGAAGGAACTAAAATTGAAAAAAATGTTGTCGTTGGCCCTTACGCAAGATTAAGAGAAGGCACTGTATTAAAAGATAATACAAAAATTGGAAACTTTGTTGAGACTAAAAAATCAAATATTAATAAAAATTCAAAAGTGAATCATTTATCCTATATTGGAGATACATCAATTGGAAAAAATTCAAATATTGGAGCGGGAACAATTACTTGTAACTTTGATGGGATAAAAAAATCAAAAACAAATATTTCTGACAATGTTTTTATAGGGTCTAATTCTTCCTTAGTTGCACCAGTAAAAATAGACAAAGATAGTGTCGTGGGGGCCGGCTCCGTGATTACTAAAAATGTAAAAAAGAAAACATTAGCATTAACAAGAGCATCTCAGCTTGAAATCAAAAATTATAAAAGAAAGAAGCGGAAATAATGTGTGGAATAATTGGTATCGCAAGCAATAAACCTGTTTCAATTAATATAATAAATTCACTTAAAAAATTGGAATATAGAGGTTATGACTCAGCCGGCTTAGCTACATTAACAGACAACACTATTAACGAAAAAAAATGCTCAGGAAGAGTGGAAGAGTTAGAAAAAATTTTATTCAAGACACCATCAAATGGAAATATTGGTATAGGACATGTTAGATGGGCTACTCACGGCGTACCAAATATAGTTAACGCACACCCTCATTCTTCTGAACAGGTTTCTGTAGTTCATAATGGTATAATAGAAAATTCTGATGAAATAAAAAAGGAATTAGAAGCTAAAGGAATAAAATTTAAATCTCAAACAGATACAGAAGTGGTAACTTTATTAATTACAGAATCGCTTAAGATAAATAAACCTTTAGATGCAGTGTTTAAAACATTAAAAAAATTAAAAGGCAGTTTTGCTCTAGGAATAATTTTCAAAAACTTTTCAAATATAATTATTGGGGCAAGGAGAGGAAGCCCTTTGGCTGTAGGGTACTCAAAAGATGAAAATTATATTGGCTCAGACTCTTATGCCTTAAAGTCTATGACAAACAAAATTTCTTATCTTGATGATGGAGAATTATGTGTATTAACGAAAGACGAGGTGAGTTTTTATGATGTTAGTCTTAACAAAGTAAATAAAAAAATCCTTACAATGTCTGAAAATGAAGTCTCAACCGATAAAGGTGAATATAAACATTTTATGTTAAAAGAAATTGTTGAGCAACCTAACACTGTTAAAAATTGCATAGATGAGTATGTTGATAGTCTTAAAAAGAATATCAACATTCTCAATTTTCCAATTGAGCCACAAAAAATAAATAAGGTCGTTTTAATAGGTTGTGGTACAGCATACAATTCTTGTTTAACGGCTAAATACTGGTTTGAGGAGTTGACTTCTATTGACGTTGAAATAGATATTGCTTCTGAATTTAGATATAGAAAATTAAAATTTAATTGTAATAATCTTTATATTTTTGTTTCGCAATCAGGAGAAACAGCTGATACTGCAGCAGCATTAGATATATGTAAAAAAAATAATGTTAAAACATGTTCAATTGTTAACGTCATCGAAAGTACAATTGCTAGAAATTCTGATTGGGTTTTACCTATTCATGCCGGTATAGAAATTGGTGTAGCATCGACTAAAGCTTTTTTAGGACAATTAACTGCTCTTTATATTTTGTGTTTAAAATTAGCTAATATCAGAAAAGATATTGATGAAAATACTTATGTAAAAAATATAAGTAATTTAACAAAACTCCCTGAGGCTATAAAAAAGTGTTTAAAAAGTGAGAGTGACGTTCAACTAATGGCTAAGGAATTTATATCGGCAAAGGGTTCAATGTTTTTAGGAAGAGGATCTTCTTTTCCAATAGCTTTAGAAGGTGCTTTAAAATTAAAAGAATTATCATATTTACATGCTGAAGGTTATCCAGCTGGTGAAATGAAACATGGCCCTTTAGCTTTAATTGAAGAAGGTTTGCCAGTAATAGTTATTGCGCCAAAGGATAAATACTTTGAAAAAACAATTTCTAATATGCAAGAAGTTATTGCAAGAGGAGGTAAAATACTTTTTATAACTGATAATAAAAAAGAATCTTTAAATGAAAATATCAGATTTGGTTTAAGAGTTCCGCATATTGATAATTTGTTGTCACCAATATTATTAACATTACCATTACAAATGCTTGCTTATCATGTTGCCTTATTAAAAAATTGTGATGTAGACAAACCAAGAAATTTAGCAAAATCAGTTACAGTTGAATAAGATGAAATCTAAATACAAAGCAATGGTTTTGTCATGTATAGATCCTAGGTTTCAGTCCATTGTATATAATTATTTAAAAAAAAAAAAATTAACTGGAAAATATAGTTCGTTCATAATAGCTGGATCGGCTATAGGTATAACTGCCAATAAGTTTAAAAGATGGCATAAAGTTTTCTGGGATAATTTTGATACTTCAATCAAATTACATCATATAAAAAAATTAATAGTTATTAATCATCGAGATTGTGGAGCAGCAAAAATAATTAATGGAAAAAAAGAATTTTCAAAAACTAACGAAACAGAGGTCCACAAAAATTCTTTTCACAAAATTAAAAAAATTTTTAAGAAAAAATATCCAAAATTAAGCATAGAGTTAAAAATTATTTCATTAAATAGCAAAGTTGAAACGTTTAGGTAAATATATAGCTAATATTGTATTGAATATTTTTATCCAATACTTTATATATAGCGCAGGTTGAATATGAAAAAATGGAATTTAAATAGTTGGACAAAATACCCAGCTAAACACTTACCGGCTTATCAAGATAAAAAAGAGCTGGATATGGTTTTAGGCAAACTAAAAAAATATCCACCTTTAGTATTTGCTGGTGAAACTAGATCACTAAAAAAATCATTAGCCCAAGTGGTTGATGGTAAAGCTTTTTTGCTACAAGGTGGTGATTGCGCTGAAAGTTTTGCTGAGTTTCATCCGGACAATATAAGAGATACACTAAAAGCAATTTTACAAATGTCTTTAGTTTTAACTTACTCAGCTGCAATGCCAGTTGTAAAAGTTGGAAGAATCGCTGGTCAATTTTCAAAACCAAGAAGTTCTCCAGTTGAAAAAAAGGGTGATAAGGAATTACCAAGTTACCTTGGAGACAATATTAATGGAATGGAATTCACTGAAAAAGCTAGAGTGCCTGATGCAAAAAGATTATTCAGAGCATATTCTCAAGCTGCTTCTACATTAAACTTAATAAGAGCATTTTCACAAGGTGGTTTTGCTGATTTAAGACAAGTTCATTTATGGAATTTAGGTTTCGTTAATGACAAAACTAAAATTAAATATAAAGAAATAGAAGATAGAATAAGTGATGCTTTATCATTTATGGAGGCATGTGGAATTAATCCAGAGACTAACAGGAAACTGAGAACAGTGAATTTTTATACATCACATGAGGCATTACATTTACCTTTCGAAGAAGCTATGACAAGAGTTGACTCAACAACTGGTGAGTACCATGATACTTCAGCACACTTCGTATGGATTGGTGATAGAACCCGTCAACCTGATGGAGCTCATGTAGAATTTTGTAGAGGTATTGAGAACCCAATAGGAATTAAATGTGGACCAACTTTAAAACCAGAAGAATTGATAAAACTTTGCAATATAATTAATCCTAAAAACGAACCAGGTAAAATTACATTGATATCTAGATTTGGTGCTAACAAGGTAGAAGATTATCTACCAAAATTAATTAAAGGAATTAAAAAAGAAGGATTGAAAGTAATTTGGTCTTGTGACCCTATGCACGGAAATACAATTAAAGCGGCAACTGGACTAAAAACTAGGCCTTTTGATAACGTTCTACAAGAAGTGAAAAACGTTTTTGCTGTTCACCAATCAGAAGGAAGCTATGCTGGCGGCTTGCATGTGGAAATGACTGGACAAGATGTGACAGAGTGTACTGGTGGTGCGCAAAAAATATCTGATGAAGATTTAACAAACAGATACAGAACACATTGTGACCCGAGACTAAATGCATCACAGGCATTAGAGCTTGCTTTCTTAATTTCCGAGGAAATAAAGAAAAATTCAAAATATTCAAAAAATATTATTAAAGAAGCGTCTTAATGATTGGTGTATAATCATTAAGATAGAATCCTGAAAAGGATTAGGTGAGATTTATTATGAATGTAGAAAAAAGATCAAAAATTATAATTGATTGGATAAATGATTATTGTGATAAAACTTCATTTAAACCTAAATCACTAGTTGTAGGTATATCAGGTGGAATTGATTCATCTGTTGTGAGCACACTCTGTGCTTTAACAAATAGAAAAACAATTGTTCTTAGTATGCCTATTAAGCAAATTAAATCACAACATGATTTAAGTATTGAACATGGTAAATGGATTTCAAATAAATATGAAAATGTAGAGCATAAAATTTTAGAACTAGAGAATTTATTTTTAAATTTTGAAAAAACTTTAAACGAATTTAATCATGAACATGGATTTGCCAACTCAAGAGCAAGGTTGAGAATGGCAACACTGTATCAAGTTGCAGCAGCTAATTCAGGTATTGTTGTAGGAACAGGAAACAAAGTTGAGGATTTTGGAGTTGGATTTTATACAAAATACGGTGACGGTGGAGTTGATATATCTCCAATAGCAGATTGTAATAAATCAGAAGTTTGGGAGCTAGGAAAACATCTTGGTATTAATCAAAAAATTATCGACGCGGAACCCACAGATGGTCTTTGGAATGATGGTAGAAATGACACTGATCAATTAGGAATGAGTTATGCTGAGTTAGAAAAAGCCATGACAAATAAAAATGATCCTAATTATCAGAAATATTTAGAAATAAGAAAGAAAAATCTTCACAAAATGGAACCAATTCCAGTTTGTAAATTTAATGACTCATAATTTAAAATTAACTAATTCTTTTACCCGTAAAAAAGAATTATTTAAGCCAATTAATCCAAAATCTGTAACTATGTATGCATGTGGGCCTACAGTTTATGACAATCCTCATGTTGGTAACGCAAGATCATTGGTTGTTTTTGATACTTTATTTAGAGTATTAAAAAAAATCTATGAAAATGTAAATTATGTAAGAAACATTACTGATGTCGACGATAAAATTATTGAGGCATCAAAAAAAAAAAATAAAACTATTAATGAGATAACTGAAGAAGTTACAAAAATTTTTCATCAAAATTGTAAATCATTAAATTGTTTAAAACCAACCATGGAGCCAAAAGCAACTAGTCATATAAATGAAATGGTTGAGATGACAAAGTCTTTAATAAAAAAGAATTTTGCATATGAAGCAAACGGGCATGTATATTTCTCAGTCTCTTCTTTTAAAAATTATGGAGCATTATCCAATAAAAATTTAGAAGATTTAAAAGCGGGATCGAGAATTGAAGTTTCTAAATTTAAAAAAAATCCAATGGATTTTGTTCTTTGGAAACCATCAGCGGAAGGTGACCCTGGCTGGGAGTCACCTTGGAGTAGAGGAAGACCAGGCTGGCATTTAGAATGTTCTGTAATGAGTGAAAAATATCTTGGTAAACAATTTGATATACATGGTGGTGGTCTTGATTTAATTTTTCCTCATCATGAAAATGAAATAGCTCAGTCTTGTTCAAATAATTCTTCTGAAAAATTTTCTAATTATTGGGTACACAATGGATTTGTAACTATTAATAAAGAAAAAATGTCAAAGTCTTTAGGAAATATTATTTCTATAACAGAAGCAGTTAACAAATATTCTGGTCAAGTAGTCAGACTGGCTTTACTCAGCGCCCATTACAGACAACCACTAGACTGGAATGATAAACTTTTAGAAAATCAGAGATCAACAATTGAAAAATGGTATCAGCTTTATGATGAAACAAATGAGGAGATATCATTAGAACTTATTGATACATTGCTAGATGATTTAAATACTCCAGGTTTTATTGCAAAAATTCACGAACTTTACACAAAAGCAAATAAAGGAGACAAAAAAAGTAAAAAAATTTTTAATAGTGCTTGCAAATTGATTGGGTTATTTGATTTAAATAAAAATGAATGGGAAAACTTTAAAAAAATTAATAAAGATATTTCTGAAGATTTTATCTTAAAAAAGATCGAGGAAAGATTAGCTGCTAAACAAAAAGGTGATTATAAATTAGCTGATCAAATCAGAAATGAACTTTTAAATAAAGACGTAATAATCGAAGATCAAAAAGGTAAGACAACTTGGAAATTTAAATGAGCAAAGAGAGATTATATATATTTGATACTACTTTAAGAGATGGTGCCCAAACCGAAGGAGTAGACTTTTCAGTTGAGGATAAAAATAAAATTGCAAAAGTTTTATCTGAAATAGGAATAGACTACATAGAGGGTGGTTGGCCTGGTGCAAATCCAGTAGATACAGAATTTTTTTCAAAACCTTTAAATCTAAATAAAAGTATTTTAACCGCTTTTGGGATGACAAAGAAAACCGGTAGAAGTGCAGAAAATGATCCTTCGTTGTCATCTTTAGTAAATGCCTCATGTTCTGCTATTTGCATTGTAGGCAAGGCTTGGGATTTTCATGTAAAAACTGCTCTGGAAATTAAAAATGAAGACAATCTAGAAAATATAAAAGATACAGCTAAACATATTATTAAAAGCGGGAAAGAATTCTTATTTGATGCAGAACATTTTTTTGATGGTTTTAAATCAAATCCAGAGTATGCGCTTGATTGTTTAAAGAGCGCTTATGATCAAGGCGCTAGATGGTTAGTACTTTGTGATACAAACGGAGGTACTTTACCGAACGAAGTAACCGAAATTGTCTCTAAAGTCATAAAAACCATTCCAGGAAAAAACTTGGGAATTCATGCTCATAATGATACTGAAAACGCTGTTGCTAACTCACTAGCTGCTATTCAAGCTGGTGTAAGACAAGTACAGGGAACTATAAATGGATTAGGCGAAAGATGTGGTAATGCTAATTTGATGTCAATCATCCCAACATTATCTTTAAAAAAATCTTTTTCTGATAAATTTGATATTAATATTAAAAAAGAAAAATTGAATTCATTGACTGATTGCTCAAGATTGTTGGATGAGCTTTTAAACAGAAAACCAAATAAAAGTTTACCTTACGTTGGCGCATCAGCATTTTCACACAAAGGTGGGTTGCACGTATCTGCAGTAAAGAAAGATCCTAAAACTTATGAACATGTAGATCCAAGAATTGTCGGTAATCATAGAAATATTATTATTTCTAACCAAGCAGGTCGTTCAAATATTTTATCTAGGTTAGAAGCTTACGGAGTTAAAATTGACTCTAAAGATGTTAAAGTGCAAAAAATACTTGACGAGGTTAAAGAAAGAGAGTTTAGCGGTTATTCATATGACGGTGCAGATGCATCTTTTGAACTATTAGCTAACCGATTATTAGGAAAAGTGCCAGAATATCTCAAGGTTGAAAGTTATGATGTAAGTGTTTCAAAATTGAATAAAATTACTACAAAAGCAAATGTAGTTTTTCTTATTGATGGAAAAAAAATAAAATGTACTGGTGAGGGAAATGGACCGGTAAACGCATTAGACAACGCGATAAGAACAAATTTTAAAAAAGTTGAAAAATATTATAATTTTTTTTCAGATCTAAAATTACTGGACTATAAAGTAAGAATACTTAATACAGGTACAGAAGCCACTACTCGGGTTCTGATTGAAAGCACAGATAAGACAGGCAAAAGTTGGTTTACGGTCGGTGTTTCCCCAAACATTATTGAAGCTTCTTTCAAAGCTTTAATCGATAGCTTGGATTACAAACTCTATAAAGAAAAAGCTCCCGCTAACTTAAATGAAAAATAAGTTTGGATTTATCCTTGTTAAACCACAACTAGGAGAAAATATTGGTGCTTGCGCTAGATCAATGAAAAATTTTGGTTTTTCAAAACTTTATATTGTTGATCCAAAATTTAGTTTTCCAAATCACAAAGCTAAAGCAACCTCAGTGGGAGCATATGACATTATAAGTAAGGCAAAAGTTTTTGATAAAATTGAAAAGGCATTAAACCCTTTTAACCTAGTAATATCTTTAAGTGCGAGGCGAAGAGATATAAATAAGAAACATATTACGCTGAATGATTTTCATAATGTTATTAAAAGAAAAAATCTTAATGTTGGTTTGATGTTTGGCCCAGAAGCTTCAGGACTATCTAATAAAGATTTATCATTTTCAAATTATATTTTACAAATTCCAACTTCACCTAAATTTAAATCATTAAATTTGTCTCACTCTTTAACACTTATTTGTTATGAAATTTTTAAGGCATTAAATAAAAAAAGTATTAGCAAAAAGAGTTATAATTTTAGAGTATCATCTAAATCAAAAATTTCATCTTTAGTGAATTATCTGAAAAATCTTTTAGAAAAAAAAGATTTTTTTGTCCCAGAAGAAAAAAAGCATTCGATGATAATAAATATAAATAATCTTATTTATAGATTAGAACCAAATGATAAAGAATTAAGGATTTTAGCTAGTATTATTAGCACATTAAGTAAAAAATAGTATTAAAGCTTAATTGACAAATCATTATCAAACCTTATAACAACACAATAATTAAATATGACAAAAAGACTTAAATCAAAACACAAAGTTGATAGAAGACTAAAAGCAAACATATGGGGCAGACCTAAAAGTCCATTTAACTCTAGAGCTTATCCTCCAGGACAACACGGTCAAAATAAAAAAGGTAAGCCAACAGACTATGGAATTCAATTACAAGCAAAGCAGAAATTAAAAGCTTACTATGGTAATATTAATGAAAGACAATTTAGAAACATTTATAGGAAGGCTTTATCTAAAAGAGGAGATACGACTGAAAATCTTATTGCATTGCTTGAAAGCAGACTTGATACAGTTATTTACAGAGCAAAATTTGCTCCTACCGTATTTGCTGCAAGACAAATGATAAATCACGGTCACATTAAAGTTAATAAAAAAAGAGTAAACATTGCTAGTTACGTCGTTAAAAGCACAGACTTAATTGAAGTTAGAGAAAAATCAAAAAAATTAACTGTAATAGATGGTTCTTTACAGAGTAAAGAGAGAGATGTTCCAGAATATATTCAGTTAGATGATAAAAATAAAACCGCTAAACTAGTAAGAGTTCCTAAATTTGCAGAAGTTCCTTTCCCTGTGATAATGGAACCAAGTTTGGTAATTGAATACTATTCAAGATAATTGAATTTCTTTAGTTTATTTAAAAGAAACTTAATCTATAAATTAAAAAAAAAAATTTCAATAGATACAGACAAAATCAAATTCGACACTTTGGATGAATTATTTCATCACTACGGTAGCGATAAAGCAGAAGTTTTTAAATATACGAATAAAGCAGGTCATGGTTTTTCAAAATATTATGAGGAAAGATTTAAAAATTTTAAGAATAAGGAAATCAATATTTTAGAAATAGGATCTTATGCAGGAGCTTCTGCAGCTGCTTTTAATAAATTTTTACCAAATTCAAATATTTATTGTTTAGATGTAAATATTTCTAATTTTAAATATCATGCAAAAAATATACAAGTTTTTGGTATTGATATTAAAAATGAAAAAAAATTAAACAAAATATTACAAAATATATTTCATAAAAATAAATTTAGTAAATTTGATTTCATTATTGATGATGGATCACATAATCTCAATGATATATTAATTGCACTAAAATTTTTTTTTAAATTTGTAAATAGTAATGGCATTTATATTATCGAAGATTTTAAACATCCAAATTATTATCAGTATAATAACAATATTAATCACATTTTTGTAGATGAATTTTTGAATAATTTAAAAAATAAAAAAAAATCTTCATCTAGTATATTTACAGAAAATGAACAAACAAATTTAATACAGTCAATTAAAAAAATAGAGAACTTTAGGGGTAATTTAAATGACTCTGATATAAGTTTTATAACAAAAATTTAACTAAATTATTTTTTTGTCTTCAAAAAGTTTCTTCAATTCACCCTTTTCAAACATTTCTTTTACTATATCACAACCACCTATGAATTCTTTTTTTACATAAAGTTGAGGGATTGTAGGCCAATCACTAAAATCTTTAATACCTTGTCTTAAATTTTCGTCCTCAAGAACATTTATGCCTTTAAAACTAATGTTTAAATGCTTTAGAACATTAGATACTGCCATTGAAAATCCACATTGAGGAGAGTCAGGCGTACCTTTCATAAATAAACAAACATCATTATTATTTATATATTCCTCAATTTTTTTTTTTATTTCCATTATTTTCCCTCAGTAGTAATTGATAGAGCATGTAATTCATTGCCCATTTTACCTTTTAAGGATTTATATACAAGTTTGTGTTGCTCAATTTTACTTAAATTTTTAAATTTTGAAGATTTAATTTTGGCCTCGTAATGATTGTTATCACCCATTAAATCTTTAATTTCTATTGAAGCGTCTGGTAAACTATCTTTTATCAGTTTTTTTATTTCTTCTAACGGTAATGGCATTAGTAACTATTATACCATTCATTATTAATTTTAAATAAATCTTTGGTGCTAATTTTTAACTCACCCTCAATTTCTAAATATTCCTCTTGTGTATATCCAATATTATCATAATAAATATCGTTATCTTTCAAGATATTTTCTACTTTAGATAGATTATTAGCATTTATTTCAACAACGTATCTTGCCTGGTCTTCGCCAAAAAAATATTTAAGCAAATTCATAAGTTTTTTTGGTTTTTGAATTTTAGCACCGCACCCTGATGAAATTGACATTTCTGATAGCGCAGTAATTAATCCACCACTTGATATATCATGAGATGATAATATTAAATTTTTATCTATAAGTTTTAATAAAGTTTCACCATTATTTTTCTCATTTAAAAGATTAATTTCAGGAGGCATTCCTTCATCTATTGAAAAATTTTCTTTTAAAAAACAACTTTGTTCGAGATGACCAAAAGTTTTTCCTATAAGCAACAGTATATTATTCTCATTTTTAAACTTATGATCTAAAGGTTTATTTAATTTTTTAATTAAACCAACACCACCAATTACTGGAGTGGGATGTATGTTTTTATTATTAGTACCATTATAAAATGAAACATTTCCTGATACCACTGGGTAATCTAAATATTCACATGCCTCCTTAATACCTTCTAAACATTCTGCAAACTCTCCCATAATTTCTTCATTTTCTGGATTTCCAAAATTTAAGCAATTAGTTATTGCTAAAGGTTTTGCACCAACCGTAACTAAATTTCTCCAATTTTCACTAACAATTTGTTTACCTCCTGTAATGGGATGTGATTTACAATAATTTGCAGATGAGTCTACAGAAACAGCAATCGCTTTATCTTTGTTATGTATTCTGATAATTGCTGCATCTGAACCAGACTTTTGAACTGTGTCACACATTACGCTTTGGTCATATTGATTTGTTATCCAGCTTTTGTTCGAATGATTTGGACTAGATAAAATTTTGATTAAAGCATCTTCAATTTTTATTTTTTTTAGATCTTTTAAATTAATCTGTTTTTTGGAAGGTTTTTTCTTAATCCATTTTCTATTATAAATTGGTGCTTTAGATGACAAAGCATCGATTGGAATTTCACCTTCAATTTTGTTGTTATACTTTAATGTCAAATTGTTTGTCTTAGTAGTCTTTCCAATAACTACAAAATCTAAATCCCATTTATCAAATATTTTTTTTGCCTCTTGTTCTTTGCCATCCTCAAGTATGATAAGCATCCTTTCTTGGCTTTCAGATAACATCATCTCATATGGTGTCATATTTTCCTCTCTACACGGTACTTTATCTAATTCGATTTCAATGCCCAAGTTACCTTTAGATGCCATTTCAACACTTGAAGAAGTTAAACCCGCAGCACCCATATCCTGTATTGAAATTATTGAATTATCTTTCATTAATTCGAGACAGGCTTCCATCAAAAGTTTTTCAGTAAACGGATCTCCAACTTGCACAGTTGGTTTTTTTTCATCTGAATTTTCATCAAATTCTGCTGAAGCCATAGACGCGCCATGGATTCCATCACGACCAGTTTTAGATCCCACGTAAACCACAGATTTATTTAAACCTTTTGCTTTAGAGTAGAAAATTTTATCTTTTTTTGCATGTCCTACAGCCATCGCGTTTACTAAAATATTTTCATTATAAGTTTCATTGAATTTGGTTTCTCCAGCAACAGTCGGAATGCCTATACAATTACCATAACCTCCAATTCCAGAAACAACTCCATTTAATAAACTTTTTGTTTTTGAGTGTTTTGGTGATCCAAAATGAATTGAATTTAACAAAGCAATAGGCCTAGCACCCATCGTAAAAACATCTCTTAATATACCACCAACTCCAGTTGCTGCACCTTGGTAGGGCTCTATATAGGATGGATGATTATGACTCTCTATTTTAAAAATTATTGCATCATCATCTCCTACATCAATTACACCAGCATTTTCTCCAGGACCTTGGATTACCTGTTTACCTTTAATAGGTAATTTTTTAAGATGAATTTTTGATGATTTATAGGAACAGTGTTCGTTCCACATAGCAGAAAAAATTCCAAGTTCTAGCAAATTAGGCTCTCTTTTAAGTAATTTTTTAATATTTTCAAATTCCTCAATTTTAAGTCCATGTTTTTCAATTATTTTATCTGTAATTTTCATTTTTAATTTAACAAACTTGAAAATAAATTTACTCCATCTTTGTTGGATATTATTTCTTCTACCATTCTTTCAGGATGAGGCATCATTCCCAAAATATTTTTTTTTTTATTTAAAATTCCAGCAATGTTCTCTAAAGAACCGTTAGGATTTGAGTTTTCGTTAATATTTCCTTTTTCGTCACAATATTTGAAAACAATCAAGTTCTCCTTTTTTAATTCATCAAGATGTTTAGAATCTGTAAAATAATTACCTTCGTTGTGTGCAATATTAATTTTTAATACTTGATTTTTTTTATATTTATTTGAAAAGTTTGTTTTATTATTCATTACATTTATGTAAATATCTTTATTAATGAATTTCAAATTTTTATTTCTTAATAGAGTCCCTTTTAATAGACCTGTTTCAGTTAAAATTTGAAATCCATTACAAATACCGAGTATTAAACAACCAGAATTAGCTGATTTAATAACTTCATTAATAATTAATGATTTTCCCGCTATTGCTCCAGATCGTAAGTAGTCTCCGTAAGAAAAACCACCAGGTATAACAATTAAATCTGATTTTGGTAATTTAGTCTCTTTATGCCACACCATTTGATTTTTAAATTGTAATTTTTCTAATGCCATAGCTATGTCTCTATCACAATTTGAACCTGGAAAAACAATTACAGATGATCTCATTTAATTTGGTTTATTTTATAATCTTCAATAATAAGATTTACTAAAAGTTTTTTACACATATCATCTACTTTTTTTTTTGCGAACAGATCATCATTTTCATCGATTTCAATTTCAAAATATTTACCTTGTCTTATGTTTTGAAGACTATCTATTCCCATATTAAGGAGAGTATTTTGTACAACTTTTCCTTGAGGATCTAATACATCTTTTTTAAGAGTTACTGTTACTGAAAATTTCAATTTATTTTTTTTTAAATTTAAGTGGTATTGTTTTACCAAAATTAACTTCACTAATATTAGTTTCTTCTGGCATAATACCCAAACGTCTAGCTACTTCCTGGTAACCTTGGATTATGTTGCCTAAGTCTTTTCTAAATCTATCTTTATCTAATTTCTTTTCTGTTCTAGAATCCCAAAGTCGACAAGTATCTGGACTTATTTCATCTGCTAAAACAATTTCTTTTTTTTCAGTTTCTTTGTTCCAAACTCTTCCATATTCAATTTTAAAATCTACAAGTTTAATTCCTATTCCTCTAAACATTCCAACTAGTAAATCATTAATCCTAAGAGTTACTTTATCAATAAATTGAATTTCCTTTTCAGATGCCCATCCAAAAGAAAAAATATGTTCTTTAGAAATTAGAGGATCATTGAGTTCATCTTTTTTAAAACAGTATTCTAAAAGTGGTTTATCTAAAACTGTTCCCTCTGGTATACCTAATCTTTTTGTTAGGGAGCCAGTTGCTATATTTCTTACAATAAATTCAATGGGAAAAATTTCAGCTTTTTTAATTAATTGTTCCCTCATATTTAATCTTTTTATAAAATGGGTTTTTATTCCGCATTGAGAAAGATTAGTCAAAACATACTCTGATATTCTATTATTAAGAACTCCCTTTCCTTCAACTTTTGCTTTTTTTAAATTATTAAAAGCTGTAGCGTCATCTTTGAAATGTTGAATAACTAAATCTTTATCTTTTGTTTCATAAAGAATTTTAGCTTTACCTTCGTATAATTTTTTCCCTTTATTCATTTGATTAATTTTTTAGACTTCTTTTAAAAATTATATTAATTTTTTTTGTATGGTAACTAAAATCAAATAACTTTTTAAGTTTATTAACAGGTATTTTATTCGTAATTTTTTTATCAGAGATAATTTTGTTATAAAAAGACGAGTTTTCCTTCCATGCTTGCAAGGCATTTTTTTGAACAATTTTATAGGATTGCTCTCTTGTAAAACCTACATTGGTCAATTCTAAAAGTACTCTTTGTGAAAAAAAAATACCGTTAGTAATATCAAGATTTTTTTTCATATTTTTAGGATAAACATTTAAATTCTTAACAACATTACTTAATCTATGGATTGCAAAATCCAGAGCGATTGTTGTGTCCGGACCAATATTTCGCTCAACTGCTGAATGAGAAATATCTCTCTCATGCCATAGAGCAACATTTTCTAATGCTGGAATAACACTCGATCTAATTAATCTTGCTAACCCAGTTAAATTTTCGCTCAAGATTGGATTTTTTTTATGAGGCATTGCTGAAGATCCTTTTTGATTTTTTTCAAAAAATTCCTCAACTTCTAAAACTTCGGTTCTTTGTAAGTGTCTAATTTCAACTGCAAATCTCTCTATAGAGCTTGCTATAATTCCTAAGGTTGAAAAAAACTGAGCGTGCCTATCTCTTGGGATTACTTGTGTTGAAACTGGTTCAACATTAAGTTTAAGTTTTCTGGCAACATAACTTTCTACTCTTGGATCAATATTAGCAAAAGTTCCTACAGCTCCAGAAATTGCACAAGTAGATACTTCTTCAATAGAGTTTTCCAAACGTTTTTTATTTCTTAAAAACTCCTGGTAAAAAGTTAACATTTTTAATCCAAAAGTAATAGGTTCTGCATGAATTCCATGGCTTCGACCTATACATAAAGTATATTTATGTTTAACTGCTTGTTTTTTAATTGCTTGAAGTAAAATATTTATGTCTTTCAATAATATTTCTCCTGATTTTCTTAATTGAATATTAAAACATGTATCTAAAACATCTGAGGAGGTCATACCTTTATGTAAATATCTTGCTTCTACTCCAGCCTTCTCAGTAATAGAAGTTAAGAAAGCTATAATGTCGTGTTTTACTTTTTCCTCAATTTGTGAAATTCTTTTAGGGTCAATTCTTGCTTTAGACTTAACTTTTTTGACAACACCTTTAGGAATAATTCTAAATTTTTCCATTGCTTCGGCCGCCGCTAACTCAATATCAAGCCAAATAGTGTATCTATTATAATCTTCCCAAATATTTTTTATTTCTTTTCTAGAATATCTTTCAATCATAAAATTTAATAAATCTTAGTTGATTGGGTAAAAATTTCACATCCATCTTTAGTTACACCTATTGTATGTTCAAATTGTGCTGATAATGATTTATCTTTTGTAACAGCTGTCCAGCCGTCTTTAAGTGTTTTTGTTTCATAATTTCCGAGATTTATCATTGGTTCAATTGTAAAAATCATACCAGTAAATATTTTTTCTCCAGTTCCTTTTTCACCATAGTGTAAAACATTTGGCTCTTTATGAAATTTTTGTCCGATACCATGACCGCAAAAATCTTGAACAACAGAAAACCCTTGTGCTTCCACATGGGTTTGAATTGTTGAACCAATATCACCTAAATGCACTCCATCTTTAACAATTTTAATTGCCTTCATCATAGACTCATAAGTTGTTTTAATTAACTTTTCTGCCTTGATAGATACCTCTCCAATTTTAAACATTCTACTAGTGTCGCCATGCCAACCTTCTTTAAAAGCTGTAACATCTACGTTAACGATATCTCCTTCCTTTAAAATTTTATCAGAGGGGATACCGTGACAAACAACATGATTAGCTGACGTACAACAAGATTTTGGAAACCCTCTATAGTAAAGAGGTGCTGAATATGCTTTATGATCATTAATATACTCATAGCAAATTTTATCAATTTCATCTGTTGAGATACCAGGCTT
The DNA here is from genome assembly GCA_902591415.1 of uncultured Pelagibacteraceae bacterium. GTDB lineage: Bacteria > Pseudomonadota > Alphaproteobacteria > Pelagibacterales > Pelagibacteraceae > Pelagilacustribacter. The sequence continues at coordinate 42,626 of CACJAU010000001.1, read as the reverse complement.
TACTATTTTTTCAACCTCGTCCAATGCACCCGAAGCTATAGATCCTGCTATCTTGGTTTTTTCAAATGACTCTTTAAAGTTACTGTTCATCAAATTTTAGATTTATTTTTTTATTTAGTTTTATTCCTTTTGATGAAAATTTACAATCATAGCAAAGGATATTTAGTTTGTTTTTCACAGCTTTAGTTAAAGCATTAAAATAGTCAGGATCTATATCTTTAGCTAATTTAAATGACTTACAATCATCCCTTTGAATAAGAAAAAGGATATAAATTTTGTATTTTTTTTTACTTGCATTAATAAGTTCGTTAACGTGTTTTAGTCCTCTCGATGTAATTGCATCAGGAAATTCAGCAAGATATTTTTTTCTTGAAAGGGTAACATTTTTAACTTCAATAAAAGCCTTATTTTTTTTATTTAATATTAAAAAATCAAATCTTGTATTTTTTCCGAATTTTGTTTCTGGTTTTATTTCTAACAACTCATCAAATTCTTTGATTAATTTATTTTGAAGAGCGTGTAACACAATTTTATTAGTTGATTGAGTATTTATTCCAACTTTTGAATTATTTTTTTCAATAATTTCTAAGGTGTATTTCAGTTTACGATTAGGATTATTTGATTTACTTAACCATACCTTATTACCCTTCTCCAAAAGACCCATCATAGATCCAGTATTAGGACAATGTGCCGTAATTATTTGATTATTAATTTTTACGTCAACAAAAAATCGTTTGTATCTTTTTAGAAATAGTCCTGATATTAATTTATTTTTAAAGATCATATATATTTATAACTTCTATGAGGAAAAAAATAAAAAAAATTAATGCTGCAATACTTATAATTGGTAATGAAATACTATCTGGGAGGACACAGGATAAAAATATTGCATTTATCTCTAATTGGTTAAATACAACATGTGGAATTACAGTTAATGAGGTAAGGATAATTCCAGATATAAAAAAAACCATCGTTTCAAATGTTTTGATTTTATCAAAAACGTTTGATTATGTCTTTACTACAGGAGGCATAGGCCCAACACATGATGATATTACTGCCGAGTCAATTTCCAAAGCTTTTAAATTAAAATATGAATATCATAAAGAGGCTTATTCAATTTTACAAAAATATTACGGAAAAAATAAATTTAACGATGGAAGAAGAAAAATGGCAATGATGCCTAGAGGCGCAAGATTAATTTACAATCCATCAAGTGCTGCACCAGGATTTATAACTAAAAACGTTTTATCATTACCAGGAGTGCCATCAATTTTAAATTCAATGATTGAGAATTGTAAAAGATATTTAATTAAAGGTGCTAAGGTTCACAGTAAGACTTTAAATCTTTATACCGTAGAAAGTAAAATTTCAAAAAAACTTGGCCATATTCAAAAGAAACATAAAAAGTTTGTTGATATAGGAAGTTATCCTTTTTTCAGATTGGGAAAAATAGGTGTGGCTATTGTAATTAGATCAACTTCTTTATCAAAAATTAAAAGTGTAAATTCTGAATTGATCAAATTAGCTAAATCCAAAAAAATTGAAATTTTAAATCTTTAAATTAAATTATAAACCTCTTCTACTGATATTGACTCAATATCTTTCGTGTCATGAAGTTTTTTACTATCTAATGTTTTAGTATAATTATTTTTAGGAGCAAATTTTTCAGGACTAGTTGGACCAAATAAAACAATCATAGGTATATTTGCAAGCGCCATCATATGCATTACACCATTGTCTATAGAAACAGCTTGATCTAATCTTGACGTTAAAGCTGTTACTAAAGCAGGACAGGATAGTTCAGATTTCGTTTCAGGAAACAAAGCTCCAGGAACTTGATTTTTAATTTTTTCAATTATATGTTCTTGATTTTTTTCAATAAAAAAAACAGGAATTTTATTTTTTATTAAAGACTTATTAGCAAGTGAAATAAATTTATATATTGACCAACTTTTTTTTCTATACTCATTACCTTGTGTAATTGAAAATCCAATATAATTTGACTTTGGAAGTAATTTTTTTGCTTCGTTAAGTAGATTTTTTGGTAATTTATTACAATTAAAATTAATAGTCTTTATCTTTTCATTTAAAAATATACTCAAATTTTCAATATGATCTTTTGATTTATATTTTACTTTTCTTGTTGATAAAAAATTATTAAATGTTGTTGAATAAAAATCAATGTGCGGAATTCTTTTTAAAATTAGTGAATTTCTTAATTTAGACTGTAGATCAATTATTAAATCGAATTTAAAATCATTTTTTTTTTTGTAATTTTTATTTACAAATAATATGTGCCACCATCTAAATCCGAAATATTTTAAATTTAATTCTAGAGTTTGTGTTTTTATGTTGTATTCCTTTAATTTTCCATCAAAATGATTAGGGTGTGCCCCTAAATAGAAAATATTTGATCTTCTATAATGATTTTTGAGACTTAAAAGCAATGGTATAATTTGTATAGAATCACCTAAACCACCTCCAGAATTGTAAATTAATATTTTTTTCACAGAATTAATATACTTTATAAAATATAAATTATAATATAAATGTCATAAAGATATTACTTAAATTGATGTGCCCTCGTGGTGAAATTGGTAGACACAAAGGACTTAAAATCCTTGCCCTTTTGGGAGTGCCAGTTCGAGTCTGGCCGAGGGCACCACTATAAAAAATGATAAAACCCATAATAATTTCTGATATTAATTCAAAGTCTATAAAAATAAAAAAACAAATTATTAAAATTTTAAAAAAAGAGAAAGTAAAAAAATCAAATTTAGTAATCGTTATTGGTGGTGATGGGTTTATGCTTAAAACTTTAAAGAAAAATAAAAAATCAAAAAAATTTTTTTATGGCATAAATTCAGGTAATTATGGATTTTTAATGAATAAATTTTCTAAAAAATTATTAATTAGTAATTTATCTAAAGCAAAGAATATTAGAATTTCACCACTAGAGATGACTGTAACCACAAATAATAATTCAAGAAAAATCATAGCAATCAATGAAGTTTCAATATTAAGACAAAGCAGACAAGCAGCTAACTTATCAATTAAAAACAATTCAAAATATATCATAAAAAAACTTGTTTCTGATGGTGTGCTAGTTTCAACGCCAGCAGGCAGTACAGCTTATAATCTATCAGTTCACGGTCCAATTTTGAGTCTCAATTCAAAAAAAATTTCGATTGCACCAATCAGTGCATTTAGACCGAGAAGATGGGTAGGAAAAATTGTAAGTGAAAAATCAAGAGTTGTTATTAATAATTTAAATTCAAAAAAAAGACCAATAAGTGCAGTTGCAGACAATGTTGAAGTTAGGAATGCTAAAAAAATTTTAGTTAAAGTTCAAAATAAAATAAAATTTAATCTTCTTTATGATAAAAACACTAGTTTACAAAAAAAAATAAAATTAGAACAATTAAGAAGAGAAATTATTTAACAATTTTGCAAATAAAATCTGTTGTTTGTGGTGCCCTCACACGGACTCGAACCGCGAACCTATTGATTACAAATCAATTGCTCTACCAATTGAGCTATGAGGGCTTAAGCGATACTTAATTTAAATTATTTTAATCTTCAAGCGATTATTTTAAATTTAATTTAATTAAATGCATCTTTATATATTCGATCAGAATATAAGTCATTTCCATTTTTATTAAGATGTAAATCCTCCCTAAAATATAATTCTTCTCTCCAATTTTCATTAAATTTTCTTATTTTTTTTACATCAGTAAAAAAATTTATTAATTTTGTACATTTGCTAGCAATACAAACTTCCTTTGCAAAATTTTCCCAGTCAAATTCACCTTGACCAAATTCGATAGTTTCTAGCCAAGGATGAATACTAATATAAAATTGTGCATTATAATTGTCGGCTATTTCTGAAATAAGTTTTAAGTTATGTTTAATTTTTTCAAAGCCAATTTCTTTATTATTTGTCCATAAGGATCTATAATTTTTGTTAATCAAAAGAACTTCCTCATTAGTATGAGTGAAACTTCCCCAAAAAGTTTTATTTGTTTTTTCAATTTCTTTTTTCGAAAATATATTTTTTACTTCTTTTCTAAAATTTCTTAAATTTTTATTTAATAAAAAAGCTAAAAATCTTGAGGTTCGAAAAGTATTTTTAAAGTCAAATGTTTTTTGAATTTCTTTTTCTACGGACTTATCATTAATTACAGGTCTATTAATATTTTTTAATTTTAACCATCTATTTGACTCATCGTGTACGTCAGTTAAGTCTAGAATATAAATAATTTTTTTTATTTTGATTTTTTGGTCATTTTTTAAATATTCTTTTAATTTAAAAAGACTTGTCGATGGACTATAACCTGGAATTCCTAAATTAATAATGTCGTATTTAAAATTTGATTTTTTTTCAATATAACCTGGAACCGAATGATAGTAATTAACTCCAAAACCATATGTAAAAGAGTCTCCTAAAAAAATAATTTTTGGTTTCTTAACTCCATCATTTTTTTTAAATTTATTTTTTCCCACTCTAAAGCCTTTCTCATTTGTAAAAACATTATAAGCTGGTGTTTTCCCTTTATGTTCGAAAGCTTTACAACTTTTAGCTAAATCATAAGAATAAAATCTTTGATTGTCTTGTTTAATTTTGAAATATTCAATGCAACTTTTTTTAATATGAAAAAAATCTGTATATCTACTTAAAAAAAAATCAAAAATTAAAAAAAAAGATAAACTAATAAATATAATTACAATTACATTAAAAATTTTTTTTATCATATAATTCTATTTTAAAGATTGAAAAATATAATGACACACTATAGAGACTGTGTTTGATATATTAAGGCTTTCAATCTTATTATTTATATTAACTTTAAACTTGAAGTCTGAATTTTTTAAGGTTTTAGATTTAATTCCATAACCTTCTGAACCAAAAAGTAAAATATTTTTTCCTTTCCAATTATTTTCTGTAAAATCTTTTTTAGCGCTTACATCAAAAGCGCTTACCCAAAATTCTCTAGTTTTTAAAAATTTTAACGTTGTATTAATATTTGATACCTTAAAAATTTTAATATGTTCTGCTCCACCACTGGCGCTTTTGTATAAAAGTTTACTTTTAGATGGAAATGATCTTTCTTTAACAATTATCCCGTCAATTTTAAAAGCTACTGCGCTTCTTATTATTGAACCAATATTTCTTGGGTCCGTTACTTCTTCAAGAGCTATAAGATTAATATTTTTCTTTTTATTCTCTAGTATAAATTCTTTTAATGTGATTTCTTCTAATTGTTCTACCTCTGCAACTAAGCCTTGATGAGCTGTTTCATCACGACCACATAAATTGTCCAATTCTTTTTTTGATTTATAAAATACATTAATTTTTTTAAATAAATTAAAGTTTTGATTTTCTCTATTTAGTTTTTTTTGTGCATCTTCAGTTAAAAAAACTCTTTCAATTTTTCTAGATGGGTTTTTTAAAGCCTCCAGCACTGCATGTTTTCCAACAATTAAAAAGGTGGTCTTTTTCATGGTTTTAAGGGTCTATAACTCAATTTATTAGCATATTTTAAGGTAAAATGATTTATTGCAATTATTACACAAATGCTTATAAAACGCTTGTTGTTAAATGCTTTTTAAGTTAGTGGGTATCCCCAAGATTACAAGTTAAAAGGAGGGGTACCAAAGCGGTCAAATGGGGCGGGCTGTAAACCCGTTGACTTCGGTCTTCGAAAGTTCGAATCTTTCCCCCTCCACCAACTTAGAGCTTTAATAATGAAGAGCGCGATAAGTTTGGATATTGCGGGTGTAGTTCAATGGTAGAACGCTAGCCTTCCAAGCTGGATGTAAGGGTTCGATTCCCTTTACCCGCTCCAAAATTAAAAAAACAAAATGTAAAGTGAGGAAAAAATAGATGTCAAAAGAAAAGTTTAATCGAAATAAGCCCCATTGTAACATAGGTACTATTGGGCACGTTGACCATGGTAAAACAACATTAACCGCAGCGATAACTAAAGTGTTATCTGAAGCTGGAGGCTCAAGTTCAGCTAACTTTGTTGCTTACGATCAAATAGATAAAGCTCCAGAGGAAAAAGAGAGAGGGATAACAATATCAACAGCTCACGTAGAATATGAAACTGAGAAAAGACACTATGCTCACGTAGATTGTCCAGGTCACGCTGACTATGTAAAAAATATGATTACAGGAGCGGCTCAAATGGATGGTGCGATTTTAGTTGTAAATGCAGCTGACGGACCAATGCCTCAAACTAGAGAACATATTCTTTTAGCGAGACAGGTAGGAGTTCCTGCTATTGTAGTTTTCCTAAATAAAATTGACACGGTAAAAGATAAAGAACTTGTAGACTTAGTCGAAGAAGAAATAAGAGAACTTTTGACTTCTTATAAGTTTCCAGGAGATAAAATTCCAATAATAAAAGGTTCTGCTCTTAACGCAGTTGAAGGAAAAGATGAAGAGACAGGAAAAAAAGCGATCATGGAATTAATGAAAGCAGTAGATGAAACAATTCCTCAACCAGATAGACCCAAAGACAAACCTTTTTTAATGCCAGTTGAAGACGTATTTTCTATCTCTGGTAGAGGTACCGTAGTAACTGGAAGAGTAGAGTCTGGTGTAATTAAAGTAGGTGAAGAAATTGAAATAGTGGGTATCAGAGATACAAAAAAATCTGTTTGTACTGGAGTAGAAATGTTTCGAAAACTTTTAGATAGTGGTGAAGCGGGTGATAACATTGGAGCTCTTTTAAGAGGTGTAGAAAGAACAGATGTTGAAAGAGGCCAAGTTCTTTGTAAGCCGGGTTCGATTACTCCACACACAGAATTTGAATGCCAAGCATATATATTAAAAAAAGAAGAGGGTGGAAGACATACACCTTTCTTTACAAAATATAGACCACAGTTTTACTTTAGAACTACAGATGTAACTGGAGAAGTAACATTACCATCTGGTACAGAAATGGTTATGCCAGGTGATGATGGAAAATTCACAGTTAAACTAATTACACCGATTGCGATGAATGAAAATTTAAATTTCGCAATCAGAGAAGGTGGAAAAACAGTTGGAGCTGGAGTAGTAACTAAAATAATTAAGTAACGCTTAGGAGCGTAGTTCAATTGGTAGAGCGCCGGTCTCCAAAACCGGAGGTTGTGGGTTCGAGTCCCTCCGCTCCTGCCAAAATTTGAAAGAGTTATGAAAAATCCTTTAAAATTTATTCAAGAAGTAAAACAAGAAACTTTTAGAATAACTTGGCCCACAAAAAAAGATACAATGATGGGAGCAGTAATGGTCTTTGCGTTAGCTTCCATTGCAGCAATCTTCTTCCTAATTCTTGATCAAATTTTAAGATTTTTATTAAACCTGATTTTAACAATAAATTTCTAACAATGAATTGGTATATTGTACAAGCTTACTCTGGATTTGAAAAGAAAGTTGTTGAAGCTATTAAAGATGAGTTAAAAAAAAATAAACTATCTGATAAATTAGAGGAAATTTTAGTACCTACACATCAAGTCACAGAGGTTAAAAAAGGAAAACGTACAAAAAAAGAGAAAAAATTTTTTCCAGGGTATGTTTTAATTAAAGTTGATTTATCTAAAGAAATATATCATATGATAAAAAACCTTCAAAAAGTGAGCGGGTTTCTTGGATCAGCTGATAAACCCACTCCTATTTCTGACAATGAAATTAAAAGAATTCTGGGACAAGTATCAGAAAGTGCTGTTACTCAAAAAGCCGGCATTAGTTTCGAAATTGGAGAAAAAGTAAAGGTTTGTGATGGCCCTTTTGCTTCATTTAATGGTTTAATTGAAGAAATTGATGAAGAAAAATCTAGACTTAAAGTGTCTGTTTCTATATTTGGTAGAGCTACTCCTGTAGATTTAGAATTTAATCAAGTGGAGAAAAATTAAATGGCAAAAGAAATAACAGGTTACGTAAAATTACAAATCAAAGGTGGTCAAGCAAATCCAGCACCACCTGTTGGCCCTGCTTTGGGACAAAGAGGAATTAACATCATGGAATTTTGCAAAGCTTTTAATGAAAAAACAAAATCCTTTATGGGCAAGCCAGTCCCTGTAGTAATTACCGTTTATAAAGATAAAAAATTTGATTTCATAATTAAATCTCCTCCAGCATCACATTTCATTAGAGAGGCTGCAAAACTTAAAAGTGGTTCAAGTGAGCCTGGTAGAGTAGTTGCTGGTTCAATAACAATGAAACAAGCCGAGGCAATTGCAAAAGAAAAAATGAAAGATTTAAATGCATTTGATATAAAAGAAGCCACAAAAATTATCTGTGGTTCAGCAAGATCTATGGGAATAGAGGTAAAAGAATAAATATGAAAAAAAGATCAAAAAGATACAAAGAAATATCAAAGAATATGATTAAAGATAAAAAAATTGAAACTAAAAACATTTTAGATTTGGTTAAAAAAAATTCAACTTCAAAATTTGACGAGTCGATTGATGTATCTTTAAGGATTAATTTAAAACAATCAAAAGGTGGAGATTTTAGTTTGAGAACTGTTGTTAATCTACCTAATGGTTCAGGAAAAAAAAATAAAGTCGCTGTTTTATGTGAACCTGACAAGGTTGAAGAAGCAAAAAAAAGCGGTGCAGATATAGTAGGATCTGATGATTTAATTGAAAAAATTGCAGCTGGTAAATTTAATTTTACAAAATTGATTTGTACGCCCGCTATGATGGGAAAGATTGGTAAACATGGAAAAGTTCTTGGCCCAAAAGGCTTGATGCCAAATCCAAAATTAGGAACAGTTACTACTGATATTTTTAAATCAGTTAAAGACATTAAAACTGGTTTAGTTGAAATTAGAAATGATAAAGATGGAAATTTATCCTCTACTATTGGGCGAAAAAGTTTTTCTACTGAAAAATTACTAGAAAATTATAATCATTTTATTGATAGCGTTAAAAAAGAAAAACCTGATACAATTAAAGGGGAGTTTATTAAAAGTTCATTTATAACATCAACAATGGGTATATCTTATAAAGTAGGAGCGAAGTAACTTTATGATGTCAAAAGAAGCTAAAAAAAATTATGTTGAGGAAATGAAAAAAAACTTTACAGACAACGAGTCTGTAATGATTGCTCAATATCAAGGATTGAATGTTAACGAGCTAGACTCTCTTAGAAAAGAATTACGTGAAAAAGGTATTCTTTTCAAGATTACTAAAAATAGAATTACTAAAATTGCAATTAAAGAAACACCAAAAAAGGACTTAGAGAAATATTTCATTGGCCCTACCGCAGCAGCTATTTCCTCAGATCCTATTTCAACAGCAAAAATTTTAACAAAATTCTCTAAATCTAACGATAAGTTAAAAATTGTAGCAGGATTCATGGATGGCAAGGTTTTGGACGAAAAAGAGGTGTCAGTAATTGCCACACTTCCTTCTCTTGAGGAGGCAAGAGCTAAAATAGTAGGAATTTTAGCTTCTCCAGCTCAAAAATTGGTGAGTATTTTACTTGCACCTGGCTCAAAAATTGCTAATTTAGCGCGCGCAAAGAGTTTAAAAAATTAAATCACAGGATTAATAATGGCAGACTTAAATAAAATCATAGACGAGCTTTCAACTTTAACTGTTGTTGAAGCAGCAGAGCTCTCAAAACAACTTGAAGAAAAATGGGGTGTAACAGCAGCTGCCCCAGTAGCAGCGGCACCAGCTGGTGGAGCAGCGGCTCCAGCAGGAGAAGAAAAATCAGAATTTTCAGTTTTCTTAGCTTCAGCAGGTGATAAAAAAATTAATGTTATAAAAGAAGTAAGAGCAATAACTGGTTTAGGTTTAAAAGAAGCAAAAGATTTAGTGGAAGCAGCACCAAAGGAAGTTAAAGGTGGAGTTGCAAAAAAAGATGCTGAAGAATTTAAGAAAAAACTTGAAGCAGCTGGAGCTAAAGTAGAATTAAAGTAAAAAAATTTTAAGACTAAATTTTATTGCAAAAGAAGTATTTGCAATAAAATTTTTTTATATTAAATGCAATTATCTTTTACTCAAAAGAAACATATAAGAAAAAATTTTGGCAAATTGGTCGAGGGTTTGTCAATTCCAAATTTGATTGAAGTTCAAAAAAACTCCTATAATGAATTCTTAAAGTCCAAATCATTAAATGAGCAGTTAAATGACTTATCAAAAGGAATTGATAAAGTTTTTAAAAGTATTTTTCCAATTGAAGATGGAAACGATAAATCAACTCTAGAATATATCTCTTATAAATTAGAGAAACCAAAATTTGACGTAATTGAATGTAAACAAAGAAGTTTATCATACTCCACAGCATTAAAAGCTAACTTGAGATTAGTTGTTTATGATATAGATACTGAAAATAATACCAAACAAATTCTTTCAGCTAAAGAGCAAGAAGTATTTATCGGAGATCTTCCTTTAATGACTCCAAGTGCAACTTTTATAACAAACGGTGTTGAAAGAGTTGTTGTTAATCAAATGCATAGAAGTCCGGGTGTATTTTTTGATCATGATAAAGGTAAGACTCATGCTAGCGGGAAATATTTATTTAATTGCCGTATAATTCCTGGAAGAGGATCTTGGCTAGATTTTGAATTTGATCCTAAAGATATTTTATACTTTAGAATAGATAGAAAAAAGAAGCTACCAATCACAACTTTTTTATTTGCTCTAGGTTATTCTAAAGAAAAAATAATAGAAACTTTCTACTCTACAAGCAAATATATTTATAGCGATGAACTTAAGAGTTGGATTACCGATTTTGATTTAGAAAATTATAAAAGACCATTAAAATTATCTTATGATTTAATCGATTCAAAAACAAATAAAAAAATATTAGGTAAGGGAGAAAAATTAAATATTGTAATTGCAAAAAAACTAAAAGAAAAAGGCTTGAGTTCAATTGCAATACCAAATGATCAAGTAATTGGAAAATACATTGGAAAAGATATTAAAGAAAAAAATGGTGAAGTATTAATTGGAGCTGGCTTTGATATCACTGAAAATCAGCTAGAAAAAATAATTGCCCAAGAGATTAAAGAATTGAATATAGTTAACATTGATCCAATAAATAAAGGTCCTTACATTCTCGAAAGTTTAAAAATTGATAAGAATAATAATAAAACTGAAGCTTTAAATGATATTTATAAAGTTTTAAGACCAGGAGAAGCCCCATCAGTCGAGATAGCAGATGAGATATTTAATAACTTATACTTTAAAAAAGAAAGATACGATTTATCAGAAGTTGGAAGAGTAAAGCTTAATTCCAAACTAGATTTAAATACTAGTTCAAAAAAAACCACTTTAGAAACTACTGATATAATAGCTATTATCAAGTTTATGTTAGATTTAAGAGATGGAAAAGGAGACGTTGACGATATAGATCACCTAGGCAATAGAAGAGTTAGATCCGTAGGTGAGCTTGTTGAAAATCAATTTAGAATAGGTCTTTTAAGAATGGAAAGAACAGTAAAAGAAAAAATGTCAACTTTTTTAGAAATAGAATCTGCGATGCCACAAGATTTAATAAATGCTAAACCTATTACAACTTCTTTAAAAGACTTTTTTGCAACTTCTCAACTTTCTCAATTTATGGATCAAACTAATCCATTATCTGAAATAACTCATAAAAGAAGAGTATCTGCATTAGGGCCTGGAGGATTAACCAGAGAGAGAGCAGGTTTTGAAGTAAGAGATGTTCATCCTACACACTATGGAAGAATATGTCCTATAGAAACTCCAGAAGGTCCAAATATTGGTTTGATTAATAGTTTAGCAACTTATTGTAGGGTAAATAAATTTGGGTATATTGAAAGCCCTTATAAAAAAGTGGTTAATGGTAAGGTAACTTCTGAAATTAAATATCTTTCAGCAATAGAAGAAGAAAAATTTACTATTGCTCAAGCTAATTCAGCTTTAAATAAAGATGGATCTTTTATTGAAGAATTAGTTGCCTGTAGAAAAAATTTAAATTTCGAATTATCTTCTAGGGAAAATATAGACTACATTGATGTCTCGCCGAAACAATTAGTTTCAGTTGCCGCAGCTTTAATACCATTTTTGGAAAATGACGATGCAAATAGAGCATTAATGGGATCAAATATGATGAGACAAGCTGTTCCTTTATTAAAACCTGAGTCACCTTTAGTTGGAACAGGAATAGAGTCAGATGTTGCACTGGACTCAGGGGTAACAATAGTCGCAAAAAGAAATGGTGTAGTTGACAAAATTGATGGTAAAAGAATAGTTGTAAAATCAACAGATGTTACTGACTTATCTCAATCTGCTGTAGATATTTATAATTTATCAAAATTTCAACGGTCAAATCAAAATACATGTATTAATCAAAAGCCACTTGTTAAAGTAGGAGACAAAATAAAAAAGGGGGATATAATTGCAGATGGACCCGCTACTAAACTTGGTGAGTTAGCTTTAGGTAAAAATGTTACTGTCGCTTTTATGCCTTGGCAAGGATATAACTTTGAGGACTCAATTCTTATTTCAGAAAGATGTGTAACGGACGATGTATTTACCTCTGTTCATATCGAAGAATACGAGTCGATGGCAAGAGATACCAAGCTTGGAGCTGAAGAAATAACAAGAGATATTCCTAATGTAAGTGAAGAAAGTTTAAGAAACCTTGATGAATCTGGAATCGTATATGTAGGTGCTGAAGTTAAACCAGGAGATATCTTAGTTGGCAAGGTAACGCCTAAGAGTGAAACTTCTTCAAGTCCAGAAGAAAAACTTTTAAGATCTATTTTTGGTGAAAAGGCTACAGACGTTAGAGACTCATCTTTAAAACTACCTTCTGGAAGCACAGGAGTGGTTATAGATGTGAGAGTTTTTAATAGACATGGAATTGAAAAAGATGAAAGATCCGTAGCAATTGAGAGAGCTGAAATAGAGTCAGTTCAAGAAGACAAAAAAGTTGAAGAGGAAATTCTAAATAGAAATATAAAATTGAGAGCAATTGACTTACTTAATGGTCAAAGCATTAATAAACAATTTAAGGATTTAAAACCAGGCACTACTTTAAATCAAAATGATTTTCAGGATTTATCATTAAAAGATCTATGGAAAATTTCATTACAAAAACAAGAGCTAAATGTTGATTTAGAGAAATTAAAGAATCAATTTGAAAATGCGTCTGAGGACATAAGATTAAGATTTGAGGACAAAGTCACTAAGATACAACAAGGTGATGATTTATTACCAACGGTTATGAAGGTCGTCAAAGTATTTGTAGCTGTTAAGAGAAGATTAATGCCTGGAGATAAAATGGCAGGTAGACATGGCAATAAAGGAGTTGTTAGTAAAATTGTTCCAGTAGAAGACATGCCGTATATGGAAAACGGAAAACCAGTCGACATTGTGTTAAATCCGCTTGGCGTTCCAAGTCGTATGAATGTCGGCCAAATTTTAGAAACGCACCTAGGTTGGTCGTGTTCAGAACTAGGAGATCAAATTAAACAATATTTAAAAAATATCGATAGAGAAATTGAAAAAGTTAAAGAAAAGTTAAAAGAAATTTACGGAAAATCATATTTCGATGATGTAATTTCAAAATTGACTAATAAAGAAGTCGTTGAATTAGTACAAAATTTATCTAATGGTGTTCCAATAGCAACGCCAGTTTTTGATGGCGCAAGCACTAATGATATATCTAAAATGTTAGATCTGGCAAAACTTCCAAACTCAGGTCAAACAAATTTATGGAACGGTCAAACAGGGGAAAGGTTTGATAGACCTGTTACTGTTGGAATAATTTACATGTTAAAATTAAATCATTTAGTAGAGGATAAAATTCATGCAAGATCAACAGGACCTTATAGCTTAGTAACTCAACAACCGCTCGGAGGTAAAGCACAACTGGGAGGGCAAAGATTTGGTGAAATGGAGGTATGGGCATTAGAAGCTTACGGAGCTTCTTACACTTTGCAAGAGATATTGACTGTTAAATCAGACGATGTTGCAGGAAGAACAAAAGTTTATGAGACAATTGTTAAAGGAAACAATAATTTTGAGTCTGGGGTTCCTGAGTCTTTCAACGTATTAGTTAAAGAAATTAGAGCACTTGGATTAAACATTGAATTAAATTGATTATGGAAAAAAATTTAACAAAAAATTTTGAAAATCAAAACATTACGCAAGAAAATAATTTTGATAATATTAAAATTACTTTAGCAAGTCCTGAGAAAATAAAGTCTTGGTCATATGGCGAAATTAAAAAGCCTGAGACTATAAATTATAGAACTTTTAGACCTGAAAAAGATGGATTATTTTGTTCTAGAATATTTGGACCTGTAAAAGATTATGAATGCTTATGCGGTAAATATAAAAGAATGAAATTTCGAGGAATAATTTGTGAAAAATGTGGAGTTGAGGTAACAAAATCAAATGTAAGAAGAGAAAGAATGGGACATATTGATCTTGCTTGTCCAGTAGCACATATTTGGTTTTTAAAATCATTACCAAGTAGAATCTCCTTAGCTATAGATATGAAATTGAAAGAAGTAGAAAAAGTTCTTTACTTTGAAAGTTTCATTGTTGTAGAGCCTGGCTTAACTACATTAAAAAAAGGTCAATTAATATCTGAAGAAGCTTTACTAAAAGCACAAGAGGAATTTGGTGAAGACGCGTTTACCGCAGGCATTGGAGCGGAGGCAGTCAGAGAAATTCTTGTAAACTTAGATCTTAAAAAAGAACAACAAAAATTAAGAGAGTCTTTAAAAGAAATTAAATCTAAAGTAACGGAGGAAAGAACTATTAAGAGATTAAAATTAATTGAGTCTTTTTTAAATTCGGGAAATAAACCAGAATGGATGATATTAACTTCTGTTCCTGTAATTCCGCCAGAACTAAGACCATTAGTTCCATTGGACGGAGGTAGATTTGCAACATCAGATTTAAATGATTTATACAGAAGAGTTATTAATAGAAATAACAGATTAAAAAGACTCTTAGATCTTAAAGCACCAGATATTATCGTTAGAAACGAAAAGAGAATGCTACAAGAGTCAGTAGACGCATTGTTTGATAACGGAAGAAGAGGAAGAGTTATCACAGGAACTGGTAAGCGACCTTTAAAATCTCTGGCAGAAATGTTAAAAGGAAAACAAGGAAGATTTAGGCAAAATCTTTTAGGAAAAAGAGTGGATTACTCTGGAAGATCTGTAATTGTTGTTGGACCAGAATTAAAATTACATCAATGTGGATTGCCAAAAAAAATGGCATTAGAATTATTTAAACCATTTTTATACGCAAGATTAGATAAATTAGGATTAGCCACTACCATTAAACAAGCTAAAAGATTAGTTGAAAAAGAAAAAAGCGAAGTATGGGACTCTCTAGAACATATTATAAGAGAACACCCAATTCTTTTAAATCGAGCACCAACTTTACATAGATTAGGAGTTCAAGCATTTGAAGCTAAATTAATAGAAGGAAATGCAATTGAACTTCATCCGCTGGTTTGCGCCGCATTTAACGCAGATTTTGATGGAGATCAAATGGCAGTGCATATTCCGTTAAGTTTAGAAGCGCAGTTAGAAGCAAGAGTTTTAATGATGTCAACTAATAATATTTTAAGCCCATCAAATGGTAAACCAATAATAGTTCCCAGCCAGGATATAGTACTTGGAATTTACTATCTTTCACAAGCAGAGGATGATGATAAAAAACCTAAAGGAATTTTTTCAAGTATCGAAGAAATTGAACAAGCTCTTGAAAATAAATCTATTAGTTTACATTCAAAAATAGTTTCTACTTTTAAAACAGTAGATAAAAATGGTAAACCAATTACTGAGAAGTTTACAAGCACGGCTGGTAGATTTTTATTAGCAAATGTTCTCCCAAAAAACTTTAATATTAAATTTGCCCTAGTAAATAAATTATTGACTAAGAAAAACGTATCTGAAGTAATAGATACAATCTTTAGGTATTGTGGACAAAAAGAGACTGTAATTTTTTGTGATAGAATTAAAACTCTTGGGTTCAAGCATGCTTTCAAAGCAGGTATTTCTTTTGGAAAAGATGATTTAATAATCCCAAAAACCAAAGAAAGTTTAATAAGCAACACTAAAAAACAAATCGAAGAGTACGAGAAACAATATTCAGACGGTTTAATCACAAGAGGTGAAAAATATAATAAAGTTGTTGATGTATGGTCAAAATGCACTGATACAGTTGCCAATGAAATGATGAAAGAGATCTCTTCTGCTGAAAAAGTATATGACGACGATAGAATTGAAACTAATTCAGTATATATGATGGCAGACTCTGGAGCTAGAGGATCGCAAGCTCAAATGAAACAATTAGCGGGCATGAGAGGTCTTATTGCAAAACCATCTGGTGAAATTATAGAAACGCCAATTATTGCAAATTTTAAAGAAGGTTTATCAGTTTTAGAATATTTTAATTCAACCCATGGTGCCAGAAAAGGACTTGCAGATACTGCGTTAAAGACTGCAAACTCAGGTTATTTGACAAGAAGGTTATGTGATGTAGCCCAGGATGTTCAAATTACAAAAGCTGAGTGTGACCCAAAAAAAAGATCTTCTGTAAATATTTCAGAAATAATAGAAGGTGGAAATATTTTAGTGAGTTTATCAGAAAGAGTATTAGGAAGAGTTATAGCCGAAAATATTAAAAATCCAGTTACAGGAGAAATAATCATTAAAAAAGAAAAGTTAATTGATGAATTTGACTGCGAAAAAATAGATGCTGCTGGTGTTAAATCAGTAAATGTTTATTCTGTAATTACTTGTGCCTCTACTAAAGGTGTTTGCCAAGTTTGTTATGGTCGTGATTTAGCTAGAGGCAAACTTGTGAGTGTTGGCGAGGCTGTGGGCATGATAGCAGCACAATCAATAGGAGAACCAGGTACCCAACTAACGATGAGAACCTTTCACGTCGGAGGAACAGCACAAATTAAAGAGGAATCTCAAATTATTTCTCAATCAAAAGGAAAGTTAAATATAATTAATAAAAATCTAATTGAAGACTCTAAGAAAAATATAATTGTTATGGGAAGGAATACACAACTAAGTATTGAAGACGAAAATGGAAGACAACTCGCAATTTACAAAGTTAACTATGGATCAAAACTTTTCTTTAAAGATGGAGAGACGATTGATAAAGGAAAAAAAATTGCAGAGTGGGACCCCTACACACTACCAGTTATTGCAGAAACTGGAGGTATTGTTAATTATATGGATTTAATGGAAGGAAGTTCTTTAACAGAAACCCTGGATGACGCAACAGGATTATCATCTAAATCTGTAACTGATTGGAAATCATCGTCTAAAAATTCAGAATTAAAACCTAGAATTACTTTAAGAAATGAAAAAGGTGAGATAATCAAAAAAGCTGATGGAAATGAAGCAAGATATTATTTAGTTCCCGATACAATTTTGTCAGTTAAGGATGGTCAAAAAATATCAGCAGGTGACGTTCTAGCAAGATTACCTAAAGAAACTTCTAAAACAAAAGATATTACCGGAGGCTTGCCAAGAGTAGCAGAATTATTTGAAGCTAGGCGACCTAAAGACAGTGCGATTATTGCTGAAAACGACGGTGTTATTGAGTTTGGCAAGGAAGTTAGAGGTAAACAAAAAATTTCAATAGTATCTTCAAGTGGCGAAACATCTAATTATTTAATTCCAAAAGGAAAACACGTCAATTTTAATCAAGGAGAAAAAATTAAAAAAGGTGAATACCTCCTAGACGGCAGCCCGGCACCGCATGATATTCTAAGAATATTAGGTGTTGAGAAATTAACAGAATACTTTGTTTCAGAAGTACAAGAAGTTTATAGACTTCAAGGTGTTGTAATTAACGATAAACATATTGAAACTATTGTTAGACAAATGTTAAAACGAGTTGAAGTTAAAGATCCTGGAGAGTCAGAACTATTGGCAGGAGAAGTAATAGATTTATTAGAAATTAATTCAATTAATGAAAAACTAAAAGAAGAAAAAAAGAAAACAGCAACATTCGAAAGAGTATTACTTGGAATTACTAAAGCCTCATTACAAACTAATTCATTCATTTCTGCAGCTTCATTCCAGGAAACTACTAGAGTTTTAACAGATGCATCCATAAAAGGAAAAACAGATTCTTTAGAAGGCTTAAAAGAGAATGTTATTGTAGGAAGATTAGTTCCAGCTGGAACAGGTTTAACAAAAATAGAGTGGGATAAACAAGCAAGAGAGCAAGATAAAGCAAGATTAGAGGAACTTAAAAAACAAGAGCTAGAATCAGCTCCAGAGGCGCCTGAACAGACAGCCTAACTTATTAAAAATTCCGCTTAAATATTGACTTTTATTAATTCAATGCTAGTTTACGGCACATTTTGAATGTTAGAAGTAAGGTAGATTATAACCTTAAACACTAACCAATTTTTTTAAAAAGGTTTTCCTTATCTCAACTTCAAAATTTTATTATGCCAACTATAAATCAGTTGATTAAAAAAAGTAGAGTTAAACCTATAGCTAGAAATAAAGTTCCAGCTCTTGAAAGACAACCTTTAAAAAGAGGTGTTTGTGTTAAAGTTTACACAACAACTCCAAAAAAACCCAACTCTGCTTTACGGAAAGTCGCAAGAGTTAGATTATCAAATGGTTTTGAAGTAACAGCTTACATTCCTGGAGAAGGTCATAATTTACAAGAGCACTCGGTCGTATTGTTACGTGGTGGACGAGTTAAAGACTTACCGGGAGTACGTTATCATATTCTAAGAGGAAACCTGGATACGCAAGGTGTTGCTAATAGAAAACAGAGAAGATCACTTTACGGAGCAAAAAAACCAAAATAATCTATGTCTAGAAAACGAAAAGCACCAGTTAGAAAAGTTTATCCTGATCCAAAATTTCATTCTGAGGTAGTTTCTAAATTTATTAATTCAATCATGTATGATGGAAAAAGGTCAACAGCTGAGAAAATCCTTTATGATGCATTAGATAAAATTAAATCAAAAAATAATGAAGATCCGATAAAAATTTTTAACACAGCTATTTCAAACGTAAAACCAAATTTAGAATGTAGATCAAGAAGAGTAGGTGGAGCCACATATCAAGTTCCTGTAGAAGTAAAAGCAAAGAGAGCGCAAGCACTTGCGTTAAGATGGATAATGGATGCCACAAGAAAAAGAAAAAATAAAACTATGGCAGAAAAACTTTATGCTGAAATTTTAGATGCTTCTCAAAATAAAGGATCTGCGATTAAAAAAAGGGAAGATACTCATAAAATGGCTGAGTCAAATAAAGCTTTTGCACATTTTAGATGGTAGAAAATTATGACTAAGTACACTTTAGATAAATATAGAAACATTGGTATTATGGCTCACATAGATGCCGGCAAGACAACCACTACGGAAAGAGTTTTATATTATACCGGAAAAAGTCATAAAATTGGAGAGGTGCACGACGGTGCCGCAACAATGGATTGGATGGAGCAAGAACAAGAAAGAGGTATTACAATAACATCCGCTGCAACAACTTGTTTTTGGAGAGATCATAGAATTAATATTATAGACACGCCAGGTCACGTGGATTTTACAATTGAAGTAGAAAGATCATTAAAAGTTTTAGATGGAGCGGTGGCAGTTTTTGATGGTGTAGCTGGCGTAGAACCGCAATCTGAAACTGTATGGAGACAAGCAGATAAATACAAAGTACCCAGAATTTGTTTTGTTAATAAATTAGATAGAACTGGTGCTGACTTTTATAGATGTGTAGAAATGATTAAAGAACGTTTAGGATGTAAACCCTTACCTCTGCAATTGCCTATTGGAGCTGAAGCAGATTTAAAGGGTGTGATCGATTTAGTTAAAATGAAAGGTGTAGTTTGGCAAAACGAGGATCTTGGAGCTAAATTTGATTACGTAGATATTCCGGATGAATTAAAGGATAAAGCTATGGAGTACAGACAAAATCTTGTTGAAACTGCTGTTGAGGAAGACGAAAAATTAATGGAAACATATTTAGAAGGTAAGGAACCCTCTGAAGAAGATCTAATTAGATGTATTAGAAAAGGTACCTTAAATTTCAACTTTGTACCAATTTTAACTGGCTCTGCTTTTAAAAATAAAGGAGTTCAACCTTTATTGGATGCAGTCATCGACTATTTACCAAGTCCAAAGGATATAGGTTCAATTGAAGCTACTAAATTAAATTCTGAAGATAAATTACAAATGAAATTTGAGGATAAAGAACCTTTTTCTGCCTTAGCTTTCAAAGTTGCAAATGATCCATTTGTTGGTTCACTAACATTTATTCGTATTTATTCTGGAAAATTGCAAGCAGGTACAGCCGTTTACAATTCATCAACTGAAAAGTCTGAAAGAGTAGGTAGAATGTTATTAATGCATGCAAATTCAAGAGAAGACATTAAAGAGGCAACTACAGGTGATATTGTTGCATTAGCAGGATTAAAAAATACTATAACCGGACACACATTATGTGAAGAAAATAAACCAATATTATTAGAACCAATGGAATTTCCAGATCCAGTAATTGAAATTGCTGTTGAGCCAAAAACCAAAGGTGACCAAGAAAAAATGGGTGAAGCACTTAACAGATTAGCAAAAGAAGATCCGTCTTTCAGAGTAAGTTCAGACGAAGAGTCTGGTCAAACTATCATTAAAGGAATGGGTGAACTTCATTTAGATATAATCGTCGACAGAATGAAGAGAGAATTTAAAGTCGAAGCTAATGTAGGCGCTCCACAAGTAGCTTATAGAGAAACAATTCTTGGAAACTCAGAAGTAACCTATATCCATAAAAAACAAAGTGGTGGTTCAGGACAATTCGCTAAAGTAACTTTAAGTGTTGAACCTTTAGAACCAGGCAAAGGTAGAGAAGTTGACAATAAAATTAAAGGTGGAGCCATACCAAAAGAATTTATCCCAGGAGTAGAAAAAGGAGTTTTAAGTGTGGCAGACAGCGGAATATTAGCAGGTTTCCCAGTCATTGATTATAAGGTTACAATTTTAGACGGCTTACATCATGATGTAGACTCTAGCGTTCTTGCATTTGAGATTGCATCAAGAATGTGTTTCAGAGAAGCATGTACAAAAGCAACTTTGAAATTATTAGAACCTATGATGAAAGTCGAGGTAGTAACACCAGAAGAATTTATGGGTGACGTGATCGGAGATTTAAATAGTAGAAGGGGACAAGTTGCTTCTACAGAAGCCAGAGGAAATGCAACTGCAATTAATGCTACAGTTCCTTTAGCTAATATGTTTGGATATATAAACAATTTACGTTCTTCAACTCAAGGAAGAGCTCAATACACAATGCAATTCAGTCATTATGATAAGGTTCCTCAAAATGTACAGGATGAAGTAACAAAAAAATTGGCTTAATTTATGGAAAATCAAAATATAAGAATACATTTGAAAGCTTATGATAATAAAATCCTTGATTTATCTACTGAGGAAATTGTTAATACTGCTAAAAGAACTGGTGCACAAGTAAAAGGCCCAATCCCTCTTCCGACAAGAATCGAGAGATATACAGTTTTGAGATCTCCTCATATTGATAAAAAAAGCAGAGAACAATTTGAGTCAAGAACTCATAAAAGATTAATAGATATTATAGAACCAACACCTCAAACAGTTGAAGCTTTAATGAAATTAGATTTAGCTTCAGGAGTGGATATTGAAATAAAGATTTAAATTATGAGTATTGGATTAATAGGAACAAAGATAGGAATGACAAGAGAGTTCTTGGACAGCGGTCAGTCTGTGCCTGTCACAGTTATAAAAGTGGAAAAAGGAAGAGTTCTTGATGTAATAACTAAAGAAAAAAGAGGTTATGCAGCTGTAAAAATTGGTTTTTTTAAACTTAAAAATTCAAAATTGACCAAACAAATGAAAGGTTACTTTACTAAAAAAAATACTGAGCCTAAAAAAATTCTTAAGGAGTTTAGAGTAGATAATCATGACCAATATAAAGAAGGAAATGAATTAGGCCTAGAGATCTTTAAGGATAAAAAATTTTTAGATGTAAAATCAAAAACTATTGGAAAAGGTTTTGCAGGAGTGATGAAAAGATGGAACTTCGGTGGTTTGAGAGCTTCTCATGGTGTTTCAGTATCTCACAGATCTCATGGTTCAACTGGTCAAAGACAAGATCCTGGAAAAGTATTTAAAGGGAAGAAAATGGCTGGTCATATGGGTGATAAATTAAGAACTATGTTAAATTTAGAGGTAATAAAATCAGATCTAGAAAATAATTTGCTATATCTAAAGGGCTCAATACCAGGTTCTAAAAATTCAACAGTATATTTAAGAGAGTCAGTTAAAAATGTAACTAGAAAAACCATTAAAGAAAAACATGATGCAAAAATCAAAGCAGCTGCAGCTAAGAAAGGAAAAAAATAAATGAAATTTCCTCTTTTAAACATTGATGGTGCTAAATCAGAGACAATAGAAATTTCTGACAAATTGGTAAAACTAAAAATTAATCATAAGTTAATTAAGTTTGTTATAGATTGGCAATTAAATCACGCAAAACCAAGGACCGCTAAGACTAAACAAAGAAATGAAATTAAAGGTTCAACAAAAAAAATAGTTCCTCAAAAGGGAGGTGGCGGAGCTCGTCATGCAAGTAAAAAAGCTCCCCTATTTGTTGGCGGTGGGGTAGCTCATGGACCAAAAGGTTCTGTATATAAAATAAAAAAAATTAATAAAAAAGTAAGAAAACTTGCTCTTGCTCAATCATTATCAAAAAAAAATTCAGACAAAAATTTACATATTTTAGCTGATGTGAAAAAAGAAATTAAAAAGACTAAAGAATTTAATAAATTTCTTTTAAAAAATAAATTAGCTAATGTCCTTATAATTTCTGATACAGACTCAATGAAAAATATAAGCAAGTCAGCTAGAAACATTAAAAATGTAAAATTAATAAAAGAAGAAGGAACCAATATTTACGACTTATTTAAATATAAAAATGTGATAATGACATCTTCATCAGTAAAAAAAATACAAGAAAGGGTTTTAAATGAAAAAAATTAACTTTATAGACTCTATTAGAAGCCCAATAATTACAGAGAAAGCCACAATACTTTCTGAACAGAATAAAACTGTTTTTAAAGTACATAATAAAGCTAATAAAAAAACTATTAAAAAAAATATAGAAAAAATATTTAAGGTAAATGTAATCAAAGTGAATATAATTAATCAAAAATCTAAACTCAAGATGAAGCAAGGAAGAAAATCTATAAAAACCGGTTATAAAAAAGCGATAATTACTTTAAAAAAAGGTCAAAGTATTGACTTAACTACAGGAATTTAAAATGGCACTGAAAACTTTTAAACCCTATACAAAATCTACTAGAGGAACCGTAGTGCTTGATAAAAGTAAACTATGGAAAGGAGCTCCATACAAACCTTTGACAAAGGGTCAAAACTTTACCGGTGGAAGAAATAATAACGGCCGAATTACATCAAGACATATTGGCGGAGGATCTAAGCACAAATATAGAGTTATTGATTTTTATAGAAAAAAGAAAAATGTTCCTGCAACTGTTGAAAGAATCGAATACGATCCAAATAGAACTGCTCATATTGCACTGATATCTTATAAAGATAATGAGAAATCTTATATTATAAGTCCACAAGGATTAAAACAGGGAGATATTATTGAGTCAGGAAAGAATGTAGAAATTAAAGTCGGCAATTCTTTGGAGTTAAAAGATATACCTCCTGGGACTTCAATACATAACGTAGAACTTATCCCTGGTAATGGAGCTAAGTTGGCCAGGTCAGCTGGGTCCTCGGTAACACTTTCTGGTTATGATGGTGACTATGCTATTTTAAAACTTGCTTCAGGTGAGACAAGAAAAGTTAGCAATTCATGTATAGCTACAATAGGAACTGTATCAAATCCTGATCAAAAAAATATTAAAATTGGTAAGGCAGGAAGAAATAGATGGAGAGGAAAGAGACCGCAAACGAGAGGTGTTGCAATGAATCCTGTAGATCATCCTCACGGAGGTGGAGAAGGTAAAACATCTGGCGGAAGAAGCCCAGTTTCTCCATGGGGGCAATCAGCCAAAGGATTAAAAACAAGAAGACCTAAAAGAAGTGATAAATTAATCATTACAAGAAGAAAGAAGAGGAAAAAATAATGACTAGATCTGTTTGGAAAGGCCCTTTTGTTCATCCAAGTCTTTTAAAAAAGATTGATAAATTAAAAGATGCTCCTAACAAAAAACCAATTAAAACCTGGTCAAGAAATTCGACTATAATACCAGACTTTGTTGGTCATAGTTTTATGATACATAATGGAAAATCTTTCATACCAATTACTATATCCGAAGAGATGGTTGGTCACAAATTAGGTGAATTTGCTCCTACAAGAACTTTCAAAGGACACACGCCAGCAGATAAAAAAGCTGCAGCTACTGCAGCCGCTGAAAAACCTGAGGGAGATAAAAAATAATGGAAAAAAATACTTCACTTGTTAAAGCTATTAATAAAAATGTAAGAACTAGCCCTAGAAAACTAGCTTTAGTTTGTAATTTTATTAAAGGAAAAAAAGCAGATATAGCATTAAGAGATCTTGAATTTTCAAGAAAAAGAATTGCTAAAGATGTAAGTAAAACTGTGAAGTCAGCTATATCAAACGCTGAAAATAACCATCAGTTTGACATTGACAATCTTTTCGTCAAAGAAGCTTATGTTGGGAAATCTCTTGTAATGAAAAGATTTAGACCTAGAGCTAAAGGAAGGGCAAGCCCGATTAAAAAACCATTTAGCAGAATTACAATTATTTTAGAGGAAAAAAAAGAAAAGAAGGCGATTAAATAATGGGACAAAAAATAAATCCTATTGGATTAAGACTTGGAATTAATAGAGGCTGGGACTCAACTTGGTTTGCTAAAAAGAAAGATTTTGGTAAATACTTAATTGAAGATTTCAAAATTAGAAATTATATTAAGAAAAATATTACCAACTCAGGTGTTTCAGAAATAATTATAGAGCGTTCTTCTAAGAAATGTACAGTTTCAATTCATACATCTAGGCCAGGTTTTGTGATAGGAAAGAAGGGTGCTGATATTGAAAAAATCAAAAAGAATATTATGAAGATTACCGATGGTGATGTGAATGTAAATATTAAAGAGATTAAGAAACCCGAGCTTAATTCAAATTTAGTAGCTGAAAATATTGCTCAACAATTAGTTAAAAGAGTAGCATATAGAAGAGCGATGAAAAGAGCGATGCAATCAGCAATGAGATTAAATGCAAAAGGTATTAAAGTAATGTTGAGCGGTAGATTAGCTGGTAATGAAATAGCAAGAACTGAATGGTTAAGAGAAGGAAGTATACCTTCGCATACATTAAGAGCAGATATAGATTATGGTTTCGCAGAAGCTTTAACCACTTACGGAATTATTGGTGTAAAAGTTTGGATTTATAAAGGTGAATTAATGGCTAAAGATGTTGAAAAAGAAAAAAAAGAAAGGGTGAAGAATGCTACAGCCAGTCAGAACTAAGTATAGAAAAGCATTTAAAGGTAGAATTCATGGAAATGCAGCTAGAGCAGTGAAACTTAATTATGGCCAATTTGGTCTAAAAGCTATACAGCCAGAAAGAATAATAGGGAAACAAATTGAAGCAGCCAGAGTAGCATTAACTAGGTATATGAAGAGAACTGGAAAAGTTTGGACAAGAATTTTTCCCAATATTCCAGTATCGAAAAAACCTACAGAAGTTAGAATGGGTAAAGGAAAAGGGTCTCCGGAATATTACGCATGTAGAGTTAAACCAGGCAGAATTATTTTTGAAATTGATGGTGTTAGTGAAGAAATCGCAAGAGAAGCATTGTATAAAGCTTCAGCTAAGTTACCAATTAAAACAAAATTTGTAAAAAGGTAAATATAATGGCTAAAAAAAAAGAAGATAAAAAATTAACTAAAGATCAAGCTGAGAAAAAAATATTAACACTAAAAAAAGACTTATTTAATATGAGATTTAAGAAAGTTAATAATCAGATCAACAGTCCTGCTCAGTTTAATGAAATTAGAAAAAGTATAGCAAGACTATACACAACTTTAAAGAATTCAAAATGACAAAAAAAGTTTTAAAAGGAATAATTACAAGTGCAAAAAATAACAAAACTGTTGTTGTGGAAGTTACAAGAAAATTTAAGCATCCCTTTTACGAGAAAGTTATAAAAAGATCTAAAAAATATCATGCTCACGATGAGAAAAATAAATTTAAAGAGGGTCAAAAAGTTTCAATAATAGAATGTAAACCGATCTCAAAAAAGAAAACTTGGCAGGTTATAGAATAATGATACAGATACAAACAGAACTTACAGTTGCTGATAATACAGGAGCCAGAAGAGTTGAGTGTATTAAAGTTTTAGGAGGATCAAAACGTAGGTACGCCTCTGTTGGAGATATTATAGTGATTAGTGTAAAAGATGCTATCCCCAAAGGAAAAGTAAAAAAAGGTGCCGTACACAAGGCAGTCGTTGTAAGGACAAGAAAAGAAATTTATAGAGATGACGGTTCAAAGGTTCAATTTGATAAAAACGCAGTTGTACTTACAGATGATAAAGGCGAACCTATTGGAACAAGAATATTTGGCCCAGTTACTAGAGAGTTAAGAACAAGAGGTCACACAAAAATAATCTCTTTAGCACCGGAGGTACTTTAAATGATTATAAAAAAAGGAATACAAGTGAAAGTAATATCTGGTAGAGACAAGGGAAAAACTGGAGAAATTTTAGAAATAAATAGAAAATTAAATAAAATTAAAATAAAAGCTATTAACATGATTAAAAGACATACAAAACCTACTAAAGAAAACAAAGGTGGAATTATTTCAAAGGAAAGTTTTATACATCAATCAAATGTAAAAAATATTGATATTAAGAAAAATGAAAAAACAAAAGTGAGTAAAAAATAATGCCTAGACTTAAAATCACATATGAAAAAGAAATAATAACTAAACTTATGAGCAAACTTTCTCTGAAAAATAAACATGATGTTCCAAAAATTAATAAAATAATTTTAAATATGGGCTTAGGTGAGGACGCATCGGATGGAAAAAAAATTAAAGCATGTGCGGAAGATATGGCTTTAATTGCTGGTCAGAAGCCTGTAATTACAAAATTTAAGAAATCTATCTCTAACTTTAAAACTAGAAAAGGATCTAATGCAGGGGTAAAAGTAACATTAAGATCACAAAAAATGTATGAGTTTGTCGATAGATTAGTTAATATTGCACTACCTAGGATTAAAGATTTTAGAGGCTTATCATCAAAAGGAATAGATAATTCATACAATTATTCTTTTGGTATTAAAGAACATATAGTTTTTCCGGAGGTGAATTTCGACAAAGTAGATAAAATTAGAGGTTTAGACATTACAATTGTAACTACAAGTAAAAGTAAAGAAGGAACATTAGAATTATTAAAAGAGTTTAATTTTCCGTTAAATGATAAAAAGAACTAAGGATAGAAATCATGGCTAAAAAAAGCGCAATACAAAAAAATTTAAGAAGAATTAAATTGGTAAAAAAATATGCAAAAAAAAGGGCAGCATTGAAGAAAATTATTAATAACAGAAAATTAGAATTATCTGAGAGATTTGAGGCTCAACTAAAATTGAACAAACTACCAAAAAATTCTGCAAAAATTAGAATTAGAAATAGATGTGAGGTTTCGGGCAGACCTCATGGAGTTTATAGAAAATTAAAAATTTCAAGAATTGCACTCAGAGACATGGCTTCTGCAGGTAAAATTCCTGGAATAACAAAATCAAGCTGGTAGGAGGAAAATGACGTTTACAGATCCAATAGGAGATATGTTTTCAAGAATTAGAAATGGCCAAATGAGAGCTTTAAATTCTGTAGAAATACCATCTTCAAATTTTAGAAAAAATATTTTAAAAATATTAAAAACTGAGGGATATATTAAAGATTACTTTATCGAGAAAACAGAAAACAATAAAACAAGTTTAAAAATTTCACTTAAGTATTATGAAGGTGATCCAGTAATTAAAGAAATTAAAAGAATATCAAAACCTGGAAGAAGAGTTTATTCAAGAGCAACAAGTATTCCTAAAGTAATGAATGGGTTAGGATTAGCAATTTTATCTACACCTAAGGGTGTAATGAGTGATGCCGAAGCAAGAAAAAATAATGTTGGCGGTGAAATAATTTGTAGGGTGTTTTAATATGTCAAAGATTGGTAAAAAAAATATTACAGTTCCCAAAGACTCTTCTATTAAGATTGAAGGAGGAAATTTAACTATCACAGGACCTAAAGGAACAAAAAAGTTGACAATCAATGATAAAATTTTTTCGTCAAAACTAGTCGAGAGTGAATTTCAAATTCTTCCCGTAGATAAGAAAATTGATAAAAAAACTTCAATCATGTGGGGTACATATAGGAGTTTGATCAATAATGCTGTTACAGGTGTATCCTCAGGGCATGAAAAAATATTGGAACTAAGCGGTGTAGGCTTTAGAGCGAATTTAAAGGGGGAAATTTTAAATTTACAAATAGGATTTAGTCATGATGTAAATTTTAAAATACCAAAAGAAATAAAAATAACTGTTGAAAAACAAACAGTAATAAAAATAAATGGAGTAGACAAGGAGTTAGTTTCTAAAATTGCTGCTGATATTAAAAATTTAAAACCTGTTGAACCATATAAAGCAAAAGGAATAAAAGAAAGAGGTCAATTTGTTCTTAGAAAAGAAGGTAAAAAGAAATAATGAAAAAAATTAACAATAAAATAAAAAGAAAATTACGTAATAGAAAAAAACTAAAAACTGTAAACATAAATAGATACAGAATATCAGTTACTAAATCTTTAAATAATTTATCTGCTCAAATTATTGACGATATGCAAAAAAAAACTTTAGTTTCAGCATCTTCAATTGAGAAAGATATAAAAGTAAAAAAAGTAAAAAAGATGGAAAAGTCAAACTTGATAGGTGAAATTTTAGCTAAAAGAGCAAAAGAAAAAAATATCAGTAAAGTATTTTTTGATAGAGGTGCGTATAAGTATCATGGCAGAGTCAAAGCTTTTGCGGAAACTTTAAGGAAAAATGGATTGAAATTTTAATATGTCAGAAAATAAAAAAATTGAGAGCGATATAAAAGAAAAGTTAGTTGCTATTAATAGGATTACCAAAGTAGTGAAAGGTGGGAGAAGATTTGGTTTTGCGGCATTAGTTGTTGTAGGAAATCAGAAAGGTTCAATTGGTATTGGTCAAGGAAAATCAAAACAAGTTCCAGACGCTATAAAAAAAGCTACCGAAGTTGCAAAAAGAAATTTGATAAAAATTCCTTTAAAAGAAGGAAGAACACTTCATCATGATGTGAAAGGTAAAAATGGATCAGGAAAAGTTTTTTTAAGAGCTGCACCAGCAGGAACAGGTATTATCGCAGGTGGAGCAATTCGTTCTGTTTGTGAGGTTTTAGGAATCCAAGACGTTGTTGCAAAGTCTCTTGGTTCAGCAAATCCTCATAACGTTTTGAAAGCTTGTGTTAACGGGTTAAAATCACAAAATTCACCAAAAATTCTTTCAGCTATAAGAGGAAAAAAAATTTCTGATATTGTATTAAAAAGAGAGGCGAAATAATGCAATTAAACAATTTAACTAAAAATAATAAGAAAAAAATAAGAGTTGGTCGAGGAATAGGATCTGGAAGAGGAAAAACTTCTTCAAGAGGTCACAAAGGTCAAAAATCAAGATCAGGTGTAGCAATTAAAAGTTTTGAAGGTGGACAAATGCCTTTGTATAGAAGATTACCAAAGAGAGGGTTTAAATCTCTAAACAAAAAAAATACTGCTATCTTAAATCTATCCAAAATCCAAAATATTTTAGATAAATCTAAAGACGATATTAAAAATACTCTAAACCTAAAAATTTTAAAAGATAAAAACTTTATAAACAAAAAATTTATAAAACTAAAAATTTTAGGAACAGGAGAAATAAAAAAAAATATAGAAATATCTGCCCACTTTGCATCAAAACAAGCTTTGTCGAAGATAGAAAAAGCTGGTGGAAAAATCAGTTTGATAAAAAAATAATTAAATATGTCTAGCGAAACATTAAACACTGCCGGTGCTTTTAGCCAAGCAAAAGATCTTAAGAATAGAATTCTATTTACTATATTAATTTTAATAATTTATCGTCTAGGAACTTATGTGCCTTTAGCTGGAATTGATCCGCTAGCATTAAAAGAAATTATGGCATCGAGTCAAAAAGGTCTACTTGGAATGTTTAATATGTTTTCAGGTGGAGCGGTTACTAGAATGGCTATTTTTGCTTTGGGCATTATGCCTTACATTTCATCCTCAATCATAGTTCAACTGTTAACAGGTGTTTCTGACTATTTTAAAAATCTTAAAGAACAAGGCGAAATTGGAAGAAAAAAAATTACTCAAATTACAAGGTATGGAACTGTTTTAATCGCATGTTTACAAGGTTATGGTGTATCAGTTGGGTTGGAGAATGCAGGAAATTTAGTAATCGAACCAGGCATGTCTTTTAGGATTATCACAACAATATCCTTAGTTGCCGGAACAACTTTTTTAATGTGGTTAGGTGAGCAAATAACTTTGCGTGGTGTTGGAAATGGAATCTCTTTAATAATCTTTTCAGGGATTGTTGCTGAGATACCAAGAGCTTTAGCTTCAACGTTTGAACTTGGACGAACCGGAGCTTTATCTGCGTTAATGATTGTTGGAATTTTTGTTTTAGTTATTTTAACTGTTCTATTTATTGTATTTTTTGAAAGAGCAATGAGAAAGATATTAATTAATTATCCAAAGAGACAAGTAGGAAATAAAATGTATGGTGGAGAGTCTTCTCATCTTCCATTAAAAATTAATACTGCTGGAGTAATACCTGCAATTTTTGCTTCAGCTTTGCTACTTTTACCGATAACAATATCTAATTTTGGTTTTGCTGAGTCTGATACATTTTTAAAAATATCATCTATGTTTACTCAAGGACAACCGCTTTATATGTTATTGTATGCTTCAGGAATAATTTTCTTTTCATTTTTTTATACATCGATTGTATTTAATCCAAAAGAAACAGCAGAGAATTTAAGAAAATATGGAGGCTATATACCTGGTATTAGACCAGGCGAGAGAACAGCTGAATATATAGAAACTATACTAATGAGACTCACTACAGTTGGAGCATTGTATTTAACTTTTGTTTGTTTGATGCCAGAGTTTTTAATAGCTAAATATCCCATACCTTTTTATTTAGGTGGAACTTCAATACTTATAGTAGTTGTTGTAGCTATGGACACAGTCACTCAAGTACAGACACGATTAATGAGTTCTCAATACGAGTCATTAATTAAAAAAACTAAATTTGGTAAATAACGAAGTAAATGAATATAGTTATTTTTGGACCACCCGGTGCTGGCAAAGGCACTCAATCAAACTTAATTGTTGAAAAATTTAAATTACATCAACTCTCAACAGGAGAACTTTTACGAAAAGAAATTAGAGATAAAACAAATTTAGGCAATCAAATATCTTCTATTATAAATTCAGGAAATTTAGTTTCAGATGAAATAGTGGGAAATTTAATTGAAAAATATATATCAAATAAAATTTATAAAAGTAGATTGATATTTGATGGATATCCAAGAAATCTTGTGCAAGCAACAAATTTAGATTTTTTACTAAATAAATATGACCAGAAAATTGATATAGCTTTAAAATTATCTGTAAGCTTGGAAACAATAAAAAAAAGAATACTAGAAAGAAAATCTTTAGAAAAAAGAGCTGATGACAAAGAAGATATTGCTATAAAAAGATACACAACATATGAAAAAAATATTAAACCAGTAATTGACTTTTATAAAAAATCTAATTTGTTGAAAGTAGTAAACGGTGAGACAACTATATCTCAAATTAGTAGTGAAATTAGCGGTTTAATTGAGAGCATCTAGGGTTGACTTTAAGAGATTAGACAATATAAATACGCAGGAAATATAAACTCATAAATTTATGGCTCGTATTGCAGGGATAAACATTCCACAAAATAAAGTTGTTAGTATTGCATTAACTTATATTCATGGAATCGGATTACATTCATCAAAAATAATATGTAAAAAATTAGACATCCCATCTTCAAAAAGAGTTAATGAATTGACGGAAGAACAGGTTTTAAAGATAAGAGAATTTATTGATGCTAATCATAAAGTAGAAGGTGATTTAAGAAGAGAAGTATCTGTAAATATAAAAAGATTAGTAGATTTAGCTTGTTATAGAGGTTCTAGACATAAGAAAAAATTACCTGTTCGTGGACAAAGGACACAATGTAATGCTCGAACCAGAAAAGGAAAAGCAATCGCTATTGCAGGAAAAAAATTAACTCCTCTTAAGAAATAGATTTAAATGAATAAAAAAAACGTTAAAGTAGAAAAAAAAGTTGTAGATAAAGAAATTAGTAAACCTGAAGTAAAAAAAATTAGCTCATTCAAAAAAAAGAAAAAAATTAAAAAAAATATTACTTCTGGTATTGCATATGTTTATTCAACATTTAATAATACTATTATTTCAATTGCCGATGAAAGCGGAAACGTTGTTTCGTGGTCTTCAGCTGGAGCTAAAGGGTTTAAAGGTTCAAGAAAATCAACTCCTTATGCTGCTCAAGTAGCAGCTGATGATGCAGGAGCAAAAGCTTTTGAGCAGGGTTTAAGAACCTTGACTGTTCAAGTTAAAGGACCTGGTTCAGGAAGAGAAACCGCTTTACGATCATTGCAATCTAGAGGATTTAAAATTTTATCAATCAAAGACACAACACCTATGCCGCATAACGGTGCAAGGCCACCAAAAAGAAGGAGAGTATAATGCAAACCACATCAAATATTATAGACAAAAATTGGAAAGCACTTATTAAGCCAAATAAATTAGACATTACAAGCAACGAAGATAAAACTATAGCTAAAGTGATTGCTGAACCTTTAGAAAAAGGTTTTGGTCAAACTATAGGAAATTCTTTAAGAAGAATATTGTTATCTTCTATACAGGGCGCTGCTGTGACAGCAATTCAAATTGATGGAGTCTTACATGAATTTTCTTCGATAAAGGGTGTTAGAGAAGATGTTACAGATATAGTACTAAACGTTAAAAACTTAGCAATTAAGTCATCTTCTTCAAGTCCAAAAAAAATTATTTTGGACATAAAAGGTCCAAAGGAAGTTAAAGCAAAAGACATAACACTTGTATCAGAAATAGAGATATTAAATCCAGATCAAACTATTTGTAACTTAGATGAAAAAACTCATTTTCACATGGAATTAATGGTAAGTACAGGCAAGGGATATGTTCAAGCTCCTAAAAATAAAACAGATGATAGCCCTCTTGGATTAATTTCTATAGACTCATTATTTAGTCCAGTCAAAAAAGTTTCTTTTTCTGTTGAGAATACTAGAGCTGGTAGTGCATTAGATTATGATAAATTAGTTATGACTGTAGAAACTAATGGCACAGTAGATGCGGAAGATGCAATAGCTTACTCTGCTAGAATTTTCCAAGATCAACTTTCAATGTTTGTTAATTTTGAGGATCCTCAAGAAATAGTAAAAGAAGTTAAATCTTCAGAACCAGAATTTAACAGAAATTTATTAAAAAGAGTTGAAGAACTGGAACTATCTGTAAGATCAATGAATTGTTTAAAAAATGACAACATCATTTATATAGGTGATTTAGTTCAAAAAACTGAACCAGAAATGTTAAGAACACCCAATTTTGGAAGAAAATCACTCAACGAAATTAAAGAAGTACTTAACACAATGTCTTTGTACTTAGGAATGGAAATACCCAATTGGCCTCCAGATAACATTGCAGAATTGTCCAAAAAATTAGAGGAAAATAATTACTAATGAGACACGGTTTAGCTTATAGAAAACTAAATAAAACTAGCGAGCATCGTAAAGCTTTATTTAAGAATATGTTGAATTCCTTAATAAAGTACGAACAGATTATTACTACATTGCCTAAGGCAAAAGAATTAAAACCGCAAATAGATAAAGTTATTACTATTGGTAAAAAAAATATCTTAAGTAATAAAAAGAGATTATTTTCTAAACTTCAAGATAAAAAATCGGTAACAAAAGTTTTTGAGGAATTATCAAAAAGGTACAGTTCAAGAAAAGGCGGTTATTCAAGGGTTTTAAAAGCTGGATTTAGAACAGGTGATGATGCTCCAATGGCTGTTATTGAATTGGTTGACAGAAATCCTGAAGCAAAAAAGGTAGACAAACCGAAAAAAATAGAAACAAAAGACAAGAAAAAAGAATCTCAACCAGAGCCAAAAGTAGCAAGTAAATAACAAAGCTATCATGCCTAAATCATATACTGTAGACGATGATTATAATGACTCACGTCTAGATAAATGGTTTAGACAGAAAATAATTAATATACCTCACTCTTTGTTAGAAAAAATACTAAGACAAAATAAAGTTAAAGTTAATAAAAAAAAAACTAAATCATCTTATAGACTTCAAACTGGCGATCTAATTGAAATTTACGAAATTTCAAAATTTAAACCTGTAGATAAAAAAGAAAAGATTAAATATTTACCTAAAAAAAAAGAAATTGGCTACTATGACGATTATGTAATTGAAGATAATGACAATTTTATAGTAATTAATAAACCTACAGGTATACCGGTACAATCGGGCACAAAATCATTTAAAAATATTATAGATATATTAAAAAGTACAAAATATTTTAAAAATTCAAAACCTTTCATTGTTCATAGATTAGATAAAGAGACATCTGGAATTTTGATAATTGCCAAAAATAGAAAATATGCTCAATTGTTTACCTCCCTTTTTAGGATTAGGAAGATTCATAAAACTTATTTAACAATTGTATATGGAAAAGTCGATAAATCTATAAAGGTGATGAAAGATGATTTGATTTATTACGAAAATAACAAAAAAATTTTTCAAAAAGCTGTATCAAATCTTAAAATTATCAAATCAAACGAAAATTATTCTTATCTGGAGTTAAAACCAATAACAGGAAGAAAGCATCAATTAAGGAAACAATTACTTAACATTGGATGCCCAATAGTAGGAGATGATAAATATTTTCTGAATACTAGAAAAAGAATAAAAATTAAAAATCTTTTATTACACGCGTATAAAATAAAATTTATGATCAACAATATTCAATATAATTTTAAAGCAAAATACAACCATGTTTTTGAGGATTTTCTTAAAAAAAAAATCTAAATATTATTAATATTTTTAATAAAAATATTTGCCAAATTATTTTCAAATTGCTTAGGTTTAATTGAAATTAACTTTAATATTGAAGTAACTCTTTTATTATCTAAACCACAGGGAATAATTTTTAAATATTGATTTAAATTATTCGAAATATTTATTGAACAACCATGATAGGCTACCCATCTAGATACTCTAATACCAATCGCTGCAATTTTTTTATCTTTGACCCAAATTCCTATATTTTTTTTATCATTTTTAGCTTTAATCTTATAATTTTCTAAAAATTGTATAATACTTTTTTCTATTGAATCTATAAATTTTCTTATATCTTTTTTTCTTTTGTTTAAATCGATGACAAAGTAAACAATTTTTTGCCCTGGGTTGTGAAGCGTAATTTTACCTCCTCTATTTGATTTAATTATTTTTATTTTTTTATCAATTATTTCTTTTTTGTTGAAACTGACTCCACCCGTATAAGTAGTTGGATGCTCTAGGATCCATAATAATTCTCTATTTGTACCATTTTTAACTTCCTCAACTCGTTTATTGAGATAAAGCATTGCCACTTTATAGGGAATACGTTTTTTGCTTATTTTTATTTCTATACTCATTTAATTTGAATTTTATCATTATATAGACTAATAGTCTCAAAAAAACTTATAGAGGTATTTATGACTTTACCAAAATCAACAGAAGCTAAAAAAGTCAATCTGGATTTTAATAAAGAATTTATCAATACTTTCACTCAAAATATTGAGAATAGAAATGTAGAATTTATCAATCAAACGTTAAAAAATTTGCACGAAGCAGATGTTGCTAACTTAATTGAAAATTTAAATCCTGACACAAGAACAAAACTAATTGAAATTGAATCGTTTAATATTGATCCAGAAATTTTTATTGAATTAAATGAGTCAATTCAAAGCGAAGTTTTACAATTACTTTCTATAGACTCTCTTATCAAAATAATAAAAAGATTAGAGTCTGATAATGCTATCAAAATTCTTGAAAATTTATCAAAAGAAGTAAAAGAAAAAGTTTTAGGAAAACTTCCTCCAAAAGATAAATTTTTACTACAAGAAGGTTTAAGTTATCCCGAAGACTCCGCGGCAAGAATAATGCAAAGAGAATTTACAGCAGTTCCAAGTAATTGGACTGTTGGACAAACTATAGATTATTTAAGAGAGGATAAAGATTTACCTGAAGAATTTTTGGAAATTTTTATAGTAGATAATGATTTTAAACCAATTGGAACTGTTCCTTCATCAAGAGTGCTTAGAACTTCTAGAGATTTAAAAATGAACTCTATAATGAGAGAAATGCCAGTTTTAATTTCAGTTAATATGGATAAAGAAGAAGTTGGTCTTACTTTTGAAAATTATAACTTAGTTTCTGCAGGTGTAGTTAATAAAGAAAATAAGTTAGTTGGCATGATTACAGCCGACGATGTTGTTACAGTTGTTCAAGAGGAAGCTGAAGAAGATGCTTTACGTTTAGCAGGAGTTGGCGATGAAGAAATTACCGATAGTGTCATGCTTAAAACAAAAAGAAGATTTAATTGGTTATTATTAAATCTATTTACCGCTTTACTTGCAACTTGGGTTATTAGTTTTTTTGGAGCTTCAATCGAACAAATGGTAGCTTTAGCTTTTCTCATGCCAATCGTTGCTTCAATGGGTGGAAATGCTGGGATGCAAACCTTAGCAGTTACAATACGGGCAATAGCTACCAAAGAATTATCAAAAAGTAATTTTAATCGAGTTGTTGGTAAAGAATTTTTGATAGGTATTTTAAATGGTATAATTTTTGCAATAATAACTGCAATTATAGTTCAATTATGGTTTAAAGAATTAAATCTTTCCCTTTTAATTGGAATTTCAATGATCTTAAATATGATTGTTGCAGGATTATTTGGAATTTTAGTTCCAGTATCATTAAAAAAATTAAATATTGATCCTGCTTTAGCCTCAAGTGTTTTTGTAACAACTATTACAGATGTTATTGGATTTCTCTCTTTTCTAGGTTTAGGATCTTTTTACTTTTTAAATTAGATATTATCAATTAATCTTACTTTTTTAATGTAGTAAGCAAAGAACAAATTATATTTTTTATTAGGTTTTTTGATTTTTTTAAAACTTGTTGTATTATAATTTTCTATATAGTCTATTTTATTTGCACCTAGCTTTATTAACTCTTTTTTTATTTTATTTATCTTAAATAAACTATAATTTTTTTTTATTCTTTTTTTTAATCTTTTGAGATAATGAAAAATATTAGATGCAATTATCATTTCACTTTTATTAAGATTAAAATTTCTTGAAGAGCAAGCTATACCACTATTTTCTCTTACAGTTTTACACTCAATTATTTTAGATTTAATTTTTCTTTTTTCGATGTGTTTTTTAATTAGATATAGTTGCTGATAATCTTTTTTTCCTAAAAATATATATCTTGGTTTAATTATTTCTATAAATCTGTTAACTACATTTAAAACACCTTCAAAATGACCTTTTCTAAATTTCCCACATAATTTTTTTGAGGATTTATCTAAAAAAACTTTGTTCTTAGGTTCAAACCCATAAATGTCTTTAAACGTTGGAATATACAAGTAATCAATCTTCAATTTCTTAAGTAGTTCTATGTCTTTTTTTGTATTTCTAGGATAAGACCTAAAATCGCTTTTTTTATTGAATTGTTTAGGATTGACATAAATTGAGACTAAAGTTTTTAAATTAGATTTTTTAGATTGTTTGATCAATGAGATATGTCCTTTATGTAATCCACCCATTGTAGGTACAAATGATGTCCCTTTAGATTTTAAAATCTCTTTCTGAAGAGTATGTTTATCTTTAAATATTTTCATTTCTATTAAGCAATGATAATAACTATTATAAGAATCATATGATAAAACAAGCCATTATTCCACTAGCAGGTTTAGGAACTAGAATGCTTCCTCTAACAAGCGTAATGCCAAAAGAGTTAATGCCCATTAATGGTAAACCAAATTTACAATATATATTAGAAGAATGTATTGATGCTGGTGTAAAGGAATTCATTTTTATAATTTCAAAAAAAAAGCTATCGATAAAAAAATATTTTTTCAACGATAATTTTTATAAAAAAATAATTAAAAAGAAAAAAGATAAAAGACTAATTGAAGAGTTTAAAAAAATAAAAAAATATCAAAAAATGATAAAATTTGTTTATCAGAATAAACCAAAAGGCACAGGTGATGCAGTTTTAAAATGCCAAAAATATATAAAAAGTAAATACTTTTTAATGCTTTTACCTGATGACTTAATAATTAAAAATAATTGTTCTAAAGAAATGATACGATTACATAAAAAAACTAATGGATCTATAATTGCCGCAAAAAGAGTAGAAAGAAAAACGGTATCAAGATGGGGAATTTTATCAATTAAAAATAAAAAAAAAAGATATTTTCAAATTAAAGATGTTGTAGAGAAACCTAGCATCAAAAAAGCGCCATCAAATTTCGCAATTATTGGTAGATACATATTACCAACAAAAATCTTTACTGAAATAAAGAAATTAAAACCTGGCCAAGGGGGAGAGATACATATTACTGACGCAATTAGAAGTTTAATTAAAAAAGAAAATAAATTTTATGGAAATATTTTTAAAGGTAAATATTTAGATTGTGGAACTTTAAGCGGATATATTAATTCAGGAATACAAATATCTAAAGGAAAATAAATGAAACTATGCATGATAGGAACTGGTTACGTTGGATTGGTAAGCGGCGTTTGCTTTGCTGATATAGGAAATCAAGTTATCTGCGTTGATAAAGATAAAAACAAAATAGATAAACTTAACTCTGGAAATTCTCCTATCTATGAGCCAGGATTAGATGAATTAATAAAAAAAAATTTTGTAGCTAAACGTCTCTCATTCACAACAGATATTAATAAAGCTATAAACATATCAGATATAATATTTATATGTGTAGGAACTCCTACGAAAAAAGGATCAATCAAAGTAGATTTATCTTTTATTTATAAATGTGCAAAAGAAATATTAAAATATTCAAAAAGAAAAAAGATTATAATTACCAAGTCTACAGTTCCAGTAGGAACAGGTGATGAAATTGAAAAAATTTTAAAAAAAAAGAAAAAACTTTTTACAGTAATCTCTAATCCTGAATTCTTAAGAGAAGGAGAGGCAATACGTGATTTTAGATATCCTGATAGGATCGTAATAGGATCAAACGAAAAAAAAGCTTTTAATATTATGAAAAAACTTTATGCGCCATTAACAAACAAAGGCTCAAAATTTTTTACTACTTCAAGAAGAGGAGCTGAATTAATAAAATATGCATCAAATGCTTTTCTTGCAACCAAAATTACTTTTATTAATGAACTTGCTAACTTGTGTGAAAAATCTGGAGTAAAAGTAGAAGATATTTCATTAGGTATGGGCTCTGATAGTAGAATAGGTGGCAGATTTTTACGAGCTGGTCCAGCTTATGGTGGCTCATGCTTTCCAAAAGACACCAAAGGTCTTGTATCAGCTGCAGAGAAATATAAAATAAATCTATCAGTTGTTAAATCAGTAATTAAATCTAATCAAGAAAGAGTTGGTTTACTAACTCAAAGAATTCATAAAATTTTAGGTTCAAATATAAGAAATAAAAAAATTTCTTTCTTAGGTGTTACATTTAAACCTAACACTGACGATATGAGGGATTCTACTAGCCTTAAAATGATACCTTATTTATGCAAAAAAGGGGCAAAAGTTAATTATTATGATCCATCAGGAGAAAAAAAAGAATTTAGAAAAATCAAAAACTGTAATTACAGAAACAATATAAAATCTAATTGTAATGGTGCAGATCTAGTAATTTTACTTACTGAATGGGATGAATTCAAATCAATAGATTTCAAAAAGATCGTTAAAAATAATAAATTTAAAGTATACGACCTAAGAAACCTTTATTCTGCTGAAGAAATGAAAAAAAATAAGATTAAATACTACTCAATTGGAAGGCCTAATACTAATTAAGTTCAAAGATAGCATCAACTTCGACCGCAACTCCTAAAGGCAAGCTATTCACACTTACAGCAGCACGTGTGTGTTCACCTTTTTTATCAAAAATCTTTCCTATAATATCTGAAGCGCCGTTTATAATCTTTGGTTGATCTTTAAAATCATCTGTTGAATTAACGTAACCTGTTAATTTGACGCAAGATTTAACTTTATCAAAATCTCCTCCACATGCATTTTTTACATGGGCAACAATGCTTAAACCACATCTTTCAGCTGCATTATAACCTTTCTCTAAATTTAAATCTTTTCCAATCTTACCTGTTATAAGTTTGGCATTTTCATCAATAGATACTTGACCAGATATATATAATAGTTTTCCAACAATCTTAGTAGCAACATAAGCTCCTACTGGTGCTTTTGGCTCAGGTAGTTTTATATTTAAACTTTTAATTTTGTTTTCAATGTCACTCATTTTCTTTTACCTTTTTTTTTAGTTTTATCGTATTCTTTTCTTTTTTCAATTAATATGAGCGCTTCTTCCATAGTAAGTTCATTTGGATCTTTTTCTTCAGGTATAGTAGCATTTAGAGACTTGTACTTAATATAAGGACCATATTGCCCTTTCATAATTCGGACAGGCTTTTTATCTTCAGGATGTTCTCCTAGATCTTTAATTAGTGAAGAGGAAATCCTTCCAGGCTTAGCTTCAGCTATTAATGTTATTGCTCTATTAATTCCAATAGAAAAAAGATCCTCAACATTTTCAAGTCTTGCAGATTTATTTTCGCATTTTAGATATGGACCAAATCTTCCAGAGTTTAAAGTTATGTCTTGCCCATTATCTGGGTGTTGACCTAATACTTTTGGAAGAGAGCATAAATATTTCGCTTTGTCTAAATCAACACTGTCAACATCAATACCTTTTGGAATGGAAACATTTTTGAGATGTTCATTCTCATTTTTTTTCTTTCTACCTTTTTTCTTTTTTGTTTCTAATTCTTCTTTTTCTTTTTCATATTGCAAGTAGGGGCCAAATCTACCATTCTTTAAATATATATCTTTACCTTTTTCGTTTTGACCCAGTAGCTTAGGTTCTGCTAAGTTATATTGAGCTGCAGCTTTAGCCTTAGATAAAGGTCTAGTAAATTTGCACTCTGGATAATTTGAACACCCTATAAAAGCCCCACCTCTAAAACTATTCTTAAGACTTAGCTCTCCATTGGAACATAACTTGCATTTTCGATCTATAGCGTCTTTATCATCTCTTTCAAAAATTAAAGCTCCTAAACTTTCATTTAATAAGTCTAATACTTCTCTAGTTCTCTTTTCTTTAACTTTTCCAACATTTTCGTAAAAATCTTTCCAAAAATTATCCAAAACTTGAACCCATTCAATTTTACCACTTGTGATTTCATCTAGCTGATTTTCTAAGTCTGCAGTAAAATTATAATCAACGTATTTAGAGAATAATTTCTCTAAAAAAGCTGAAATTAGCTTACCTCTGTCAGTTGGATTAAACCTTTTATTAATTAATTCGACATAGTTTCTCGTTGATAATACTGAGATAATGCTAGCATAAGTGGAGGGTCTCCCTATGCCTAATTCCTCCATCTTTTTCACTAAACTAGCTTCAGAGTATCGTGGTGGTGGATCTGTAAAGTGTTGTTCATCATTTAACTTAAGTATACTAATTTCTTCTCCGACTTTGACTTCAGGTAAAATATTTTTTGCATCCTCGTCAGTTTCTTGAACTTGATAAACTTTAAGAAATCCATCAAATTTTACGACTGAGCCGCTAGCTCTAAAGTTAATCTTACTATCATTTGAAGAAATAATTATGGTATTTCTATCAAACTCTGCTGGAGTCATTTGAGACGATAAGGCTCTACTCCAAATTAATTCATAGAGTTTAAATTGATCTGCATTTACATATTTTTTTATATCGGAAGGTTTCCTGCTAATATTAGTTGGTCTAATTGCCTCATGAGCTTCTTGTGCGTTCTTTGCTTTCTTCCCCGTATAACTATTTGGAGCCTCTGGTAAATATTTATCACCGTAATCACCAGTAATGAATTTTCTAAAGTCATCAATTGCTTCTTTTGAAATATTTGTTCCATCAGTTCTCATATAAGTAATTAATCCAGTGGTTTCACCCTCGATATCTACTCCTTGATAAAGTCTTTGTGCAATTTGCATTGTTCTGGAAGCTCCAAAACCAAATCGTCCCGAAGCAGTTTGTTGTAAAGTTGATGTTGTAAAGGGAGCTAGGGGGTTTCGTCTAAATATTTTTGTATTCACATCAGCAATTTTAAATTTTGTTTTATTGATTACATCAACCGCTTTTTGTATTTCTTCTTTATTTTTGAAAGAAAATTTTTCAATTTTATCTCCACTAAATAA